>CALAQT010000435.1 GCA_937888775.1 uncultured Actinomycetes bacterium
CGTTCATCTATGCCGAGCGCCACGACAACGGCGACTACTACTACTCGGTCACGATTCCGTCGTTGATCGTCGCCACCTACGGTGGCGGGACCGGACTGCCCACGCAACGGGAATGCCTGGAGCTGCTGGGCTGCTACGGCGACGGCAATGTGCGCAAGTTCGCCGAGATCGTCGCCGCCACCGTGCTCTGCGGCGAGCTGTCGCTGGGGTCGGCGGTCGTCGCGGAGGAGTGGGTGGAGGCGCACGACATCTATGGAAGGAATCGCGAAAAAGCCTGACAGGCTCCTCCCCCGAAACCCGCCGGGGGGGCCGGTAAGGCATGATGGGTGAATGCCTGATGCCCCTTCATCGCGCAGCGTCAAGATCGGCGCCGACGAGCGCACCGGCTGGTCCTCCGAGCGCCCGCGGCGCGACGGCGCGCCGCCACGGCCGGCCAACATCGCGGTCCGCTCACGCGTGCTGCGTCCTTCAGACCGGATGCGCTACTCCCCCGGCAGCTTGCTGCTGGTCGTCGGCGCCACCGATTCAGGTCCCGATCGCTTCCTGGACCGCGTACTGGAGGAGCGCGGGATCGCGTTCTCGCTCGCCAAGGTCAGGGCGCTGCTGGCCGGCCGGGTTGCCGATGACGAGATCGAGTCCCGGTCACGCGAGCTGCTGGACGCCACCGTGACCAAGCGCCAGCACGGCGGCCAGACCGTGGTGATCGCGATCGAGGGCTTCGACGCCGAGGAGCGCGAGCGCTATGTGCGCCTCGCCCACGGGCTGCGGCGCCCGCGCCACCTGCTGCTGATCGAAACGGCCCGCAACCAGTTACAGGAGGACGAGCGCCCGGCGCTGGACGAGTTGCGCCGGGCCCTGGACGCCGGCGAGCTCGGCCAGGAGGGCTTTCAGACCGCCATGCGCCTGGGCGGCAACGCACTGTCCGAGCTCAAGCGGATCGTCTTCCGCCCGCCCCCGCGAGAGGACTGAGCTCGCAGATCGGAGGGTGCGGCTGCGAGCCTGCCGTGCCCGAGCGCGTTGGGGAAACCAGCGCAGGCTTACACCGGCAGGGCGGCCTGGGGAGGGGCGCTCAGCGGCCGCGCGGACAGCTCACGCCAGGCCTGCGCGAGTAGCGCCACGCCCCGGCGGATGAGCTCGGGGCGGGGGCCGGCGCAGAGACGCAGATGCCCGGAGAAGCGGTCATCCGGCGCGGCGGAAGTGCCGGAGGCGACCGCCACCCCGTGGCGCAAGGCGAGCTGAACCAGGTCATCGGCGCTGCCGTGGGGAAGGCTCACCCACAGCGACCAACCCCCGGCCGGCTGCGAGAAACGCCACTCCGGAAGCTGCGCGCGGAGCTCGTGGGCGAGCAGCCCGAGCCGTTCCCGGGCGCGATCCCGAGCCGACCCGACCCGACGATCAGATCGAAGTCATCCAGCACCGCCAGCGCGGAGGCCTGCGCGAGCGCGGGACTGCCGAGATCGGGCGCCCATCGTTGCTCCGAGCCCGGGTGCAGCGCACGTCGGATGACGACCTCAGCGTGCACGTCGGGGGGCACGTGGTGATCGTCGCGCGGGGGACGTTCGCGTTGCGCCCGGAAGATGTCGAAGCCCACGGTGGATGATGACCGCGCTTGAGCTCACGCTCCGCTGCGCCTACGAATCAGACGCACCGGCGCTGCGCTGGCTTGCCGCCCTCGACAGTCAGCGTGTCCCGGACGGTCCGCTGCTGGTCGCCGAGGTGGACGGTGAACTGTGGGCGGCGGTCTGAACGCTCACGCAGCGCGCTCACGCAGCGTGCTCACCACGGCGGCGACATCCTCGCCGCCGTGTCCTTCGGCGATCGCCCGGTCCCACTGCGCTTCCACGCGCTCGAGCAACGGCAGGCGGAGGCCGCGGCCGTCGGCAGCCGATACGGCCAGGGTGACGTCCTTATGGGCGTGCGCGAGCGCGAATCCCGGCTCGAACTGGCGCTCGATCATCGCGTTGGCCTTGGCCACGGCGTAAGGTGCACCCAGCGGCAGATCGGCGAGGGTGTCGGAGAACACTCGCGGATCGAGACCGAGCGCCTCGCTCAGCGCGACTCCCTCGGCAGCCGCCTCGGTGATCGAGGCCAGCCATCCGTTGAGGACGAGCTTGAGCGCGGATCCGTGGCCGACGGGGCCGAGCCAGCGTGTGCGCCGACCGATCACCTCGAAGATCGGATCAAGCTGGTCGCGCAAGGTCTCATCACCGGAGGCGAGGATCACTAGCTGGCCATCGCGCGCCGGGCCGTCGCTACCCGAGACCGGAGCGTCGACGAATGCGATCTCATGCTCCTGTGCTCGCGCCGCCAGCCGCCTGGTCCAATCCAGCCCGATCGTCCCCATCTGGACCCACGTGGAGCCCGGGGCCAGGGTATCCAGCGCGCCGTCGCGGCCGGCGACCGCCTGCTCGGTGGCGGCGCCGTCGGCCAGCATCGTCACCAGCACGTCGGCACCGTCGGTCGCCGCGGCCGGCGTGAGCGCCACAATGGCGCCCGCGGCCCCGATCGGTTTGGCCTTGGCCGACGTGCGGTTCCAGACCCGCACCGGATACTGGGCGCTCAGCAGATTGCGAGCGATCGGCGCGCCCATCCGGCCGGTGCCGAGTAACGCGATCGTGGCTCTGTCGGTGTTCATGGCATCGCCTCCATCATCAGTCCGAGTTTCACTCTGTTCATGATCCCGCTCCTTGATAGGTGATTTCGGCCGCCCCACGGCCACGGCCACGGCTACGCCCCCAAGCGCGCCCCGAGCCACCGCGCAGGAGCGCGGGTGCGACCGCGCCGAGGGCCACCACGAGCACCCCGGCGAAGCCGAGCAGGCTCACCCGGGCGCTGACGTACTGGGTGGCGACCCCGAGTCCGAGGATCGGGCCCGAGAGCCCGAGGTAGGAGGCGAGGAAGAAAGTGGCAAGCGCCTCGGCCCGGACCTCGCGCGGCGCCAGATCCATGACCGTGTTGATGCCTCCCTTGAAGATCACGCCCGCGCCGGCGCCGCACAGTACGCCGCCGGCGAGGAACGCCGGCAGGCTGGCCAGCCAGGTCGCCGCGGTGACCACGGCCAGGCCGGCGGGCAACAGGACGATGCCCACCGAGGACAGCGCTCGCGCGTCAAGCCGGGCCAGCAGCGACTGGGCGACCGCGCCGGCGGCAAACACCACGAAAGCGGCGAACCCGGCCAGCGCGTGAGAGCGATACCCGAGCGTGCCGGCGAGAAAGCTCGGCGCGAGCGAGGTGAAGAGGCCAAACACGGCCAGCGCCACAGACCCACCGGCGGCGGCGGCAAGAAAGGAGCGCCGCCCCGCCGGCGGAACCGAGATCCGCTGCGTGCGATAGCGCGGGCGCTCGCTCACACCAGCGGTCTCGGGCGCCAGAACCACGGCCAGGGCAAGCGCGAGCGCCAGGATCGCGAAGACGATGTAGGACAGGACCAGCGGGGCGGGCAAGAACTGCGCCAGCAGGCCGGCCGCCAGCGGACCGACGCCGATGCCGCCGAGGTTGGCCGCGGTCGCGACGAGCTCGGCGCGGCGCGAGGAGGACCGCGGGCCCCGGGCGGCGTGGAGCTCGGCGAGGTAGGCGGTGGCGGTCGCGGTGACCACTCCCACCGACAGACCCGACAGCACGCGTGCCACCAGCAGGCCGGGGAGCGCAGGCCAGATCCCAAACACGCCGGCGCTGAGCGCGCCGATGGCAATCGCCGGGACGATCACGCGCCGGCGACCGAACCAGTCGGAGATGTGCCCGGCGAGGAACAGGCTCGCGACCACGCCCAGGGCGTAGGCGGCGAAGATCACTGTCACGATCAGGCCCGAGAAGTGATCACGGCGCTCGTAGAGCACGTACAGCGGCGTCGGCAGCGCACCGATCGCCATCACGGCCACGAAAGCGGCGGCGACGATCCAGAACCCCGCGGCGGGAGCTAGCGAGACCGCTTCCCGAAGTCGGTGGGCGCGATTGAGCATGAGCTCAGTCTGGCGGCCGGGCTTCAGCATGTCCAACGCACAAACTTGCTGAACTTCAGCAATAATATTCATAAAGATGGAAGTGCGTCAGTTGGAGCATTTCGTGGCGGTGGCCGAGGAGCGGAGCTTCACCCGCGCGGCGCAGCGCCTGCACCTCGTGCAGTCGGCGGTCTCGGCCTCGATCCGCACGCTCGAGCGCGATCTGGAGGCCGACCTGTTTCACCGCACGACCCAGCGCGTCGCGCTGACCGACGCGGGCGCGACGCTGCTGCCACAGGCCCGCCGGATCCTGGCCGAGGTTGCGTCGGCGCACGAGCTAGTCGCCGACGTGCGCGGTGGGCTGCGTGGCAGTCTGACGATCGGCACGATGCAGGCGCTCAGCGCGGGTCCGGTCGACGTCCCCAGCATGCTCGGCCGGCTTCGCGTCTCCCATCCGCGGCTGGAGATCCGCCTGCGCTACGCCGAGGGCGGATCCTCAGAGCTGGCCGAGCGCCTGCGTGACGGACGGGTCGACGTGGCGATCGTGTCGCTGCCCGAGCATCGCCCGGCGGGCATCTCGCTGACCGCGCTGACCAGCGAGCCGATGACGCTCGTGTGCCCGCCCGGGCACCGGCTTGCCGAGCGCCGGTCGGTGCGGATGGCCGAGCTCGGCGAGGAGACGTTCATCGACCATCCGGCCGGATGGGGAACGCGCATGTCGGTGGACCGGGCCTTTGCCGCCGCCGGCATGGAGCGCCGGGTCGCGTTCGAGGTTGGCGACACGCCGAGCGTTGTCAACCTCGTGCAACACGGCCTCGGCCTGGCGTTCCTGCCGCGCTCGCTGGTGACCGACTCCGACGGCGTACGCTTGGTCGCGTTGCGCGGCCTGGCGCCCCAATGGGAGGTGTCGCTGGCGCTGCCGTCAAACCGGCCGGTGGGCGCGGCGGCGCGGGCGTTCTCCGAGCTCGCGGTCGCCGGCGGCCGCCTCGCCTCGACCGCCGACGCGCCCGCCTCGACCGCCTCGGTCTAGGCGCTCAGCGCGTCTTGCCGGTCACCCGCTGTAGCAGCCAGCGAAGCAGGTAGAGAACTTGGTCGAGCAGCGTGCGGTCGCCCATCGGGATGCGCTCGAGCCGGTGTGCAAACGCCTGGGAGCGCGCTCCCGTCGCGTCGACCCAGACGACGCTGACCTCGTAGGCGAGGGCGGCGTCCAGGGAACGGCGCAGCTTGAGGCTTCCGGCCAGCAGCTGATCGACGACGACCACGGTGGTCTCGGTCTCGGCCGGGTCGGTGATCGGGCTGACCGTCGTCACCAGCGAGCCGGGGAAGCCCACCGGCTCGTCGATGTCCTCGAAGTCGAAGTCGATCTGCGGCCGGTTGTCAGGTGTACGGCTGATCGCGATCGTCTTGACCTGCAGCGGCCGCGCGGGCTGGGCCGGGCGCACCCTGGCGGCCAGGTAGTTGGGGTCATGCCACTGAGCGTGCTGCCGGGGGCCGGTGGGGCTGCTCGATTCGATCGCGGCGATCGACGGCGTCGTGCCGCCCCAGGCCCCCGGCCAGGACAGCCAGCCGGGCGGGTCCTGGTCGAGGTCCACAAGCGTCTGGCGGACGCGGGGGCCATCGCCGTCGGCGACATCCCAGAGACCTTCGGTCTTGAAGATCCCGCGCTGGAAGTAGTGGGCGTGGCTGCCCAGCGCGGAGAAGGCGATCGGCGCACCGTCGGGATTGAGGTCGAGCTGGTTGACATCGGCCTGCTGCGCATAGGTGTGCTGCGCGTAGACCGCCAGATCGATCTGCGGGTCGTCCCAGGTTGGCCCGGTGCCGACCAAGCGAAACTGGACCATCTCCCAGTCGCCCTCGTGCAGGCCAAAGCGACCTAGCAGCTGCGCGTCGTTGTAGAGCATGAAGAACCAGTACTGGACCCAGAACCGCTTCTCGGCCGTGCTGTCGGTCGCCAGGTGCCCGTAGACGACGTCGGCCATCTCAGGATGCTTGCGCTCCATCTCGCGGGCCTGTGCCCGGTAGTCGTGGTGCGCATCAGGAAACGAGATGTGATCGCCGGCCGCGTAGGGCTCATCGTTGCGATAGCCCGCGGCGGTGAAGAAGGCGGTGTTCAGGCCGGAGTCCGCAGCCGCGATCAGCGTCCCGTCCGCGCGCCGCAGCGTGACCCAGGGGTCGTCGAGCATCTCGCTGACGCTGGCCGCGGGAAACGCCTCGCGTGAGTCATAGACGACCTCCGGCCGGAAGCGCTGCAGCAGCGCCAGGCGCTGCTCGGCAGTCGGGCCTATAGGCGGCGGCTCGCTCACTGGGCACGATCCTCTCAGAGTCGAGCCGGCCGGTGCTCACACATCTTCTCAGTGGTTCCCGCCATGAGTACGGTTGGAACCGTACTCACGGTGGGATTACTTAGCCGAGGTCGGCGATCAGATCGGCGACCGAGTTGACGATCCGGGAAGGGAGATAGGGATAGCGTCCCGCCTCCTCCCGTGAGGTCAGGCCGGTCAGCACGAGGATCGTCTCCAACCCGGCCTCCAGGCCCGAGACGACGTCGGTGTCCATCCGATCGCCGATCATCGCGGTCGTCTCGGAGTGCGCGTCGATCGCGTTGAGCGCCGAGCGCATCATCAGCGGGTTGGGCTTGCCGACGTAGTAGGGCTCGATCCCGGTCGCGCGGCTGATCAGCGCGGCCACCGAGCCGGTCGCGGGCAGCGGACCGTCCGGCGTCGGACCGGTGGCGTCGGGGTTGGTGGCGAGAAAACGCGCGCCGGCTGACACCAGGCGGATCGCTTGGGTGATCCGCTCAAAGCTGTAGGTACGGGTCTCGCCCAGCACGACGTAGTCGGGGTTGCGCTCGGTGAGCGTGTAGCCGACCTTATGCAGCGCGGTGGTCAGCCCCGCCTCGCCGATCACGAACGCCGAGCCGCCCGGGCGCTGGCTCTCCAAGAAGCGGGCCGTCGCCAGCGCCGAGGTCCAGATCGACTCCTCGGGCACGTCCAGGCCCGAGAGTCGCAGGCGGGCGGCGAGGTCGCGCCTCGTGTACATGGAGTTGTTGGTAAGCATCAGGAACGGTGCGTCCAGCTCACGCAGCCGGGCCAGGAACTGGTCGGCGCCCGGAATCGGGAGCTCCTCGCGCACTAGCACGCCGTCCATGTCCATCAGCCACGAGCGGATCTCCCTGCGGGCCATGCGCGACACATTATCCGGCCCGATGAGCGTCAGATGTGTCGGTCTTTGGCGTATGCGTTTGACAGCAAAATGTTTGGCAGCTAATGTTTTGATACCAAAAGACTTTGGCCATGACCCAAGGGACCTTTTCCATCACCGAGAGCTCCGCCACCCCCATTCAATCCTCGCGAATCGAGCCGCACGTGATGCGAATCGCGATCGTGGTGATCATGGGCGCGATCATGTCGGTGCTCGACACGACGATCGTCAATGTCGCGCTGCACGATCTCTCCGGAGACCTCCACGCCTCGCTGGAGAGCATCCAGTGGGTCATCACCGGCTACCTCCTGTCGCTGGCCGCCGTGATCCCGGTCACCGGCTGGGCGGTCAAGCGCTTCAGCGCCCGGCGCCTGTATCTGATCGCGCTGGTCGTGTTCACGGCCGGATCGGCTCTGTGCGCGCTGGCCACCAGCAGCGGCGAACTGATCGCCTTCCGCGTCCTGCAGGGCGTTGGGGGCGGAATGCTGACGCCGATCGGCCAGATGATCCTCGTCAAGGCCGCCGGCCCGCGGAACCTGCCCAAGGTGATGAGCTTCATCGGGGTTCCGATCGTGCTGGCACCCGTCTTCGGCCCCACCCTCGGTGGGCTGCTGCTGCAAGGCGTCGGCTGGCAGTGGATCTTCATGATCAACGTGCCGGTCGGGATCGTCGCGCTGACGCTGGCGCTGCGCCTGCTGCCACACGACGAGGCCAGTAGCGCAAAGGCCGGGCGCCTGGACGTGACCGGACTGCTGCTCGCTGCCACCGGCGTCGTGGGCATCACATTCGGGCTGTCCAAGAGCGAGTCGGCCGGCAGCCTCACGGCCTCCTCGGTCTTGATCCCGGTGATCGCCGGAATCGTGCTGCTGGCTCTGTTTGTCACGCACGCACGGCGCACCGAGCATCCGCTGCTCGACCTGAAGCTGTTCTCCAACTCGGCCTTCAGGGCCGCCTCGATCGTCACCTTCTGCCTCGGCGCGGCGCTGTTCGGAGCGATGATCCTGATGCCGCTGTACTTCCAGACCGTCCGCGGTGAGGACGCCATCACCACCGGCCTGCTGCTGATCCCGCAGGGCATCGGCGGCGGACTGGGCATGTTCATGTCAGGGCGCGCCACCGAGCGACTCGGCGCCGGGCGCACGTCGCTGATCGGCGGCGTGATCCTCGTCGTGGCCACGATCCCGTTCATCCTGATTAGCGGGACAACGCCGTTTGCGGTGATCGGCGGCGCGATGATCGTGCGCGGCCTCGGCATCGGCCTGTCGATCATGCCGGCGATGACCGCGGCCTTCTCGGTCCTCTCCCGCGAACAGATCAACGACGCCAGCCCCCAGCTCACGGTCCTGCAACGGGTGGGCGGGTCGCTGGGCACGGCGATCATCGCGGTCGTGCTCCAGGGGCACATCAAGACCGCCCATACGCAGGCGGCGCTGGCCACAGGCTTCGGCCACACTTACTGGTGGGTGATGGGGGTCACGCTGGCCGCGCTGGTCCCGACGCTCGCGCTGGCGCGGATCGAGGGCCGGGTGCGCCGGCAGGCCGGCGGCGAACCGGTGCCGATGGAGTCGGCACTGGCGGAGGCAGCGTGAACGCCAGGGCCGATCCGGCAGCCGAGCGTAGGCCGACGATCGAACAGCTGCGTGTTGCGCTGGTCCAGATGTTGGGTGCCGAGCGACGCCTGCGCGGCCGCGACCACAACCGGGTGGGCGAGCTCAGCTTCGGTCAGGTGCGCGCCCTGGCCACCCTCGGTCGCGAGCGAGAGATGACCGCCGGACAGCTGGCGCGCAGCGCTGATCTGAACCCCGCCACGGTCACCGCGATGCTCGATCATCTGGAGGCCGCCGAGATCGTCCAGCGACATCGCAGCACCGAGGACCGGCGGGTGTGCAACGTCTCGCTGACCCCCCAGGG
>CALAQT010000436.1 GCA_937888775.1 uncultured Actinomycetes bacterium
CCACCGAGATCTACACTCTTTCCCTACACGACGCTCTTCCGATCTCGATGCTCGACCCCGGGTTCGCGTGGCGCGGCGGGCGGATCGTGACGGAGCGCGGGGGAGCTCGCGTGAGGAAGCTCGCGCTGGGGCCGGGCGTGGAGATGGCGGGCGTGAGCCTCGCGGCCTCGGAGGCGTTCGCGCTGCCCAGGCTGGCCCCGGGCCTGACGGAGGTGGACGTGTATCTCGGCTTCGGCAGGGCCTCCTACGCGCTGGCGGCGTTCAGCGCTGTATCGAGCGCGGTGTTCAGGCTGCCGGGTGCGAGGGGGGCGGTGCAGGACCTGTTGGGCCGCGCGGTCAAGGGGTCGACGGGCGGGCCGGACGCGGCGGCGCGCTCGGGGAGCGGCTCGCTCGTGTCGGCGCGGGCGTTCGACGCGTCCGGGCGCTGCCTGTCGGAGGTGCGCCTGGAGGGCGTGAACGTGTACACGTTCACCGCGGAGATACTGGCCTGGGGGGCGATGACGGCGGCTGCAGGGGGGTTGCAGGGCGTGGGAGCGCTGGGGCCGGTGGACGGGTTCGGGCTGGAGGCGCTGCGCGAGGGGGCGGCGGGGGCGGGGATCGCCGTCGCAGCGTGAGCGGCGGCCGGGGCGAGGGCAAGAGTCGCGCGCGCGGTCATCGGAGCGGTAGGCGTCCGCGCGGGCAGCCGGCGACTGCGGCCTCATCACGCCAACGGCGATCGAGAAGGTCTTCCACCTGCCCCACATCTATGAGAGCAACCCGTTCCTGCTGGGGCCGCCTCCAACGGGAAGCGCGGAGTGACAGTGACCGAGTCGAAGAAGAAGCCGGCCGTCGCGCAGCTGGAGAAGGCTGCCGCGATTGTCGTGCCGGCGTTCGGTCTGTGAGCTGATCGGGTCCGGGCGATCGCGACGGCTATCCGGCGGGCAAGCTCTAGCTGACAGTGATATAGCCACTCATGTAACCGGGGTGCGCCATCGCCCATTCGTCGCAAGGGAACCGGCAGAACCAAAGAAACCTGCCCTGCTGCTTGACGAGCAGCGTGTAGGTGTGCGTCCCGGGCTTCACGACGAGGTCGATGCCTGCTTCCGGCGCCGTGATGCTGTGAGGCACGCTATCCGTGTTGTTGATCTTGAGCTCCTGGGGCTGCCCCGCCCGGACGGCGAATTCGGTTGTGGTGAAGGCGTCGTGCTTTTCGCCTTCGGGACCCGGCTTGTATTCCGCGTAGACTGACAGAGCGACCATTTTGGCCACTGGGGGTAGCGCGGCGATCTGTTCAGCGGCGGACTGGGATGCCGCGCGTGCTCGTGTTTTTTCGCTGCTCTGAATGAGCGCGATCATCGACATCAACACTGCGGCCGCGATCCCCACACCGGCGAGCGCCTTCAGCCCGAACGTCCGGGCAGCCGCTTGACCGAATTCGCTCCGATATCTCGCCTCGGTGTCCTTGTCCGGCTCCTGGGCGGCAGAGCCGGGCTCGAAGACGAGATGACGAACGGGCACGGCGAACCGCTCACGCACGAGAGCCGCGAGCCCCGGCTCGAGCCCGCCCGCGGCCCGCTCCCAGCGGGTGGAAACAATGACTTCATCCGGCGCGAAGGTCGCGAACTTGTCCTCGATAGCCTCAAGAGGATCTGCCTCTGAGATCTCGCCCGCAACGACGGAGTCGTGTCCCGCGCGGTCGAGGGCCATCTTCAGGCGGCCTCGCGCCTGGTCCAAGAGACCGTCGACGGCGCCTGTCAAGCGGGCCCCAGGGGAGATCAGGGCGGGCACGAGCAGCAGCACGTGCGTACCGGGCTCGGAGGCCAGCCTCCCGATCTCGCCGATGAGCGCCTCCTCGCTGAGTGTGTCGTGGGCGACGACGAGGACGCGGCGTTCCGCCGCTGAGCCCACGTGCGGGGGCGCCATCTTCACTGGCAGCTCGAGGCCCCGGAGCTTGCGCGTGCGCAGCAGCACCAGGCGCACAGCGAGAGCACCAATCACCACTGCGAGCACGACAAGAGCGAGCCATGTCGGGCCTAGCGTCGCGGCGAGCACGACCGGGATCAGCGCGACGATCAGCAGCAGGACAAAACGGAAGGCCTCCGGCTCGCTGTGAAATGGGCTACGCACCAGGGGGGGCCTCTGTGGCGAGGTGCCCGGGCATGCTCTGCACCGCGGCCACGATTTGCTCGGGGCTCGCCGGTGCCGGGAGCTGGCTGCAGCCGTCCAGCAAATCTCGCAGTTCCGCGTCTATCTCCGACGGCACCTCGACCAGCAGCGGCGTGTTGGGATAACGGGTACGCAGTTCGCGCAAGACCTCTCGGGCCACCTCACGCTCGTAGCCCAGGGAGCAAACGACGAGGTCCGTTTCGTGAGCGGGCGCGCACCCCTCGGGCCCGGTCAGCGGACATTGCCCGTGTCCCCGCGGGCCGGGGCAGACGGCGACCGCGTAGCCGGCGAAGCGCAACCCGGACGCGATCGCAAGGCCGGTCGCCTCGTCCGGGTGCTCGACAAGCACCCGCGGGTGACTCCAGCGCCAAGGCTGCGGCTTCATGCTCGTGGTTTGCGTGTGCACCTCTGAAGCTTTGGACGGCATGCCCCCAAGCTAGAGAGCGCCCAGCACGAACCAATCAGGGACGAGCCGCAAACTGCTCGGTAGAAAACCGCTCCCGATGACCTCCAGATCCGGGCACCGGGCCGGCGGAGCACAGGTGATCGAGGGGGTCTTCCGCCCTGTGGGCGGCGTCTTAGCGAGCACCCCCGAGCGCGTATCGCCCGAAGGCGCGAGCGGCTTCGCACCGCGGGTCGCCTTCGACGGGCACGGCAGGGCGATGGCAGTGTGGGTGGGCACTGCGGTGGGCAAAACGGGCGTGCTCGAGGCCGCGCGCCCACCGGGCGGGGGGTTCGGCTCCGCGGAGCGAGCAACCCCTCGGGGGTGTCGATCGACATGCAGTGCCGTTCGTGTCATTCAGCGCAACAGCGAGAGAACAGAACCGCCGGCTTCCGCGATTCAGGAGGAGGCGGCGCATGCCGAGCTCGTAGTCTGCCCAAAGAAGATTGCGGGCCACTTGGTCGCTAGCCCGAGGGGGCGACGGCGCATCCGCTGTGAGCAGCTGCGCGCCTGAGATCCTCATCCCAGCTGACGAACGCGGTGTCGGTGCCGAGTGCGAGCGCGCTCGCGAGATGGACCGCGTCGTATCCGCGCAGCCCGAGCTGCTCGGCAAGCTCTCCAGCCTGGTGGGTGAGCGGCCGATCGATCCCGACCAGCAGCAGCTCGCTCTGCAACGAGTCAAACTCCTCGCGCGCCCGACCGTATCCCGCGGCGCTCAGGCGCCCGCCCCGTCGTGCCGCGCTCAGCGCCGCACGACCCTCGGGGTAGCACAGGATGCTCGACGCCGCGCGAAGCGGCGTGCTCCACAGCTCGGCCATGAGTTCAGAGCCGTCCTCGACGATCAGGAGCTTGACGAGCGCCGAGGTGTCGAAGTACAGGATCAGCGCCGCTGCTCGGCGACGAGGTCGGACACCGAGCCACGTGCTTTCACGCGCGCTCGGCGCGAGCTGCGCGCACGTGCCGGCAGCGTGATGAGACCGCGCCGGACGAGATCCTCCAGCGGCTCCTCGCTCTCGAGCGCAGACAACCGCGCGATCGGTCGGCCGCGCCGGGTGACCACCACCTCGCTGCCCCGCTCGACGCGCTCAAGGTGCTCGCTTAGTCGATCGTGAAGCTCGCGCACCCCAACCTCATACCCCCGACCATGTAGCGTCATGCTCGGAATCCTAGCAGCTACAATAGGTATGAGTGCCGCGCGGGGAGCTTGATCGGAACGGGAGTCGGGCGCAACCGGGGCGAAGGGGCGTGCGTGCGTGAGGAGGGAGGCCGCCGGAAGCGGCCGGTGCTCTCGTGCGAGGAACGTCCGAGGCCCGACGGCTTGCTTCGTGCTCGAATTGGCGGCGTCGCATCAAGCACGAAAAGGACGACGCTTACTACCCGATAAGGGGAGTCCGATTGCCCCATTCGACACGTGCCGTTCACCATTCGGGAAGTAACCTACGTCGTCTGTTGAGAGCGCTTGGAACCTGCGCCGGGCACGGTGCATGCTTGAACCTCATTCGACCGATTCGGGAGAGAGTCACATGCCACTACTTCACGCCAACGGCCACGCGCCGCACCGAAGCCCCGCGCTCCGAAACGACCCACGCACGCCAAGGGACGGTCTGATCGGCGAAGACGCCCTGGACCAGCTTGCGAGCCGGTATGAACCGCAGACTCTTACCGAGCGTGCCGTGCACACCGACCCATACGTGGCATGGCTCAAGGAGCGCGAAGGCGAACGCTGCGCGGCGAGCGGCACTGCGATGCCGGCGCCGGCGCACCGGTTCCGCCGACACCAGTCGCACAAGGCACCGTGGGAGGCGAGACCGGTCACGCTCTCGCCCGATGGTCCATAGATCGCCCGGCCAAGCCGCGCCGCTCCGGCGCTGGAATAGACTCGGCTTGGCGGCGATTCCGCAGCCCGATAAGGAGGTGGCAATGACCGCAAAGGCGGATTTCGAGCCGGAGGAGTGGAAGACCGTGGTGGAGGGCCCCCCGAGCGCGGCGATGCTGGTGATCATGTCGCAGCGGGGCGGGACGTTCCGCGAGACGCTGGCGATGGGGAAGGAGTACGCCGAAGCGCGTCAGCAGCACGGCCAGAGCGAGCTGCTGGACGAGCTCATCGCTGCGCGGCCACACGTCGATCACACCCGCTACCACTCTCCGGAGGAGTTGAGGGAGCACGTCCTTGAGCACCTTCGAGAAGCTGTCGCTGTCCTTCAGAGGAAGGCACAGCCGTCGGAGGTCGAGGACTACAAGAACTTCACCGTGAACCTCGCCGAGCGCGTGGCCGGGGCGCACACCGAGGGCGGACAGGCGGTGAGCGAGGCTGAGCGGGAGGCGATCGAGGCGGTCAGGACGGCGATGGCGTAGGGGCGCGATGCTGGACGTCCGTGCGTGGGCGCGGGGCCTTGGCACGATGTGACCTCCCGTCAGTGCGGCAGGAGGTCACCTAGGCCGTGCAGTGCCGTTTGAGGTGAATGTCTGGACGGGCCCCGCTGCCAAGCGAGCGTGTAATCACTGGTCGCTGATCAAGGCCCGCAGCATCTGCTCGACATGGTCGCGGAGCGCGTCATCGACTGGCAGGTCCGGTATCCGTGCAAGGAGGACGTCAGCGCGGACGATCTCCGCGGTGACTGCGTTCGCGGCGTACTCCCAGTCGCGCTCGCGGCCGGCGACGCACTTTGAGAGGACGAGATCGTGGACCTCAAGACACCAGGCGACCGCGGTACGGCTCGACGCGACTCGCGGCGGGATCGTCCGCCGGACCAGACGGTCCTGCCAGCCCTTCGGTGCCTTCGCTGTCTCAGGGCTGACGCCATGCGCGTAGTAGCCAAAGGCCAGATGGAAGGGGGAGCCGTCCCCGAGGGCACCATCGATCAGGTCGGCGGCCGCGGGATCGCGCAGCGGATAGATGTCCGCCTCCAGCGACTGCAGCAACGATGCGGGCGGCTGCACGACGGATCCAAGGATTGCCTGGCTGCCTATCACGACGAACTCATCCTGGCTGGTCACCTCAGCGGCCGCTGCGATCACGTGCTCAAACTCCTGCGGGCCCATCTATGCAGCCTCGCGCATGATGCGCCGGCGCTCCGGCTCACTGAGGACGCCGGCGAACGGCGAGTTCTGGCGCAGATCATCAGCGTCCTGGCTGTCCTCCACGAGCGCGCGGCGGATCTCCGACACGGGGCGTGCGAGCAGATGCTCCCATCTGTCGGCATAGCGCTCATCGATCCGTCCCTGCTCTCGCCAGCGCAGCAGGACGTGACGAGCCTCCGCGACCATCGGCTTGCGCAGGCGCTGCGCCACCGCGCGATGGTAGGCGAGGCTGCGCGCCCTGGCGCGGCCGTGCGAACTGTCGTCGTGGATGCCCGGCTCCTCGATGTGCAGACTCTGCGCAGCCCGGCGCCGAGAAGCCATCGTCGGCGCCAGAACAAAACGGCGCGATCCTGCGGTGCCTTCAGCCTCAACCGCCTCATAGAGGTCGAGTAGGGCCGAGACCGGCACCTTGGTACGACCCTCACGCGAGTACACGAGCGGCAGATCGCCCGCCTTGGCCCAACGGTCGAGGGCGGAGTGACTCACGCCGAGCGCTCGCGCAGCGAGCCTGCGCGAGACGGTCTCGCCGAGTTGGCGCTCGAGTGTAACCCGCACCAGAGCAATGTCGCGGCTGCCAGGCGCCTGCCGCCCCGCGCGACGCAGTCGCACGATGTTCTCGAACAGCTCAAGCCTACGATCGACCACACCCATGCAGCACAGCATACCAGGAGATGCCATAACTGCGCAATACTGGCAACTTAGCTGGCCGCGGGACGAGCTCTGCGCAGCCCACCGGGCGGAAGCCGATGCTCGCTCACGAAGCCGTGCTGTCCGGCGACAGCGCCCTGGGTCTGGGACTTCCTGCCACGGGTGCAGGAGCTCACCCCGCGAGCATGTCCTCCTAGGCTGCGGAGCTCGCCACCGAGCACATTACGATCGGCCATTACGCCACTATCGCCTGAGAGGCCAGCCGGTGTCCGGCTCCCGGGATGCTCGGTTCGTCGTCCGAAGCGACAGCGTCGCGCCCATCGGCCAGATCCTCGGGTCGGTAGTCGCGGATCGCGGCCCTCATCCAAGAAGCATCTCACCAATCCTTCACGTGCGAGACCCCCGTAAGGAACGCACGCGGCAGACTCAGGCTGACGGTCGTGACGCTCCTGCTTCGACAGGGCCAAACAGAAGTGCCCGCCGGCACCGCGAGCGCTACCGCACCGGACGGTGGCTGTTGCACAAAGCCGTCTACGAGAACCTGTGCGGCACTCGCTGTGACGGCCGTGGAAGGCGCTGGGAGCGCCAAGGCCGAGCAGAGCGCGCCGAGGCCGAGCGATGACCTTCGGGTTTTTCGACCCCACCCTTAGAACGGATCCAGTGCGGCCTTCGGGGGTTTGTGCAACAGCCTCGACGAGTTGCGATCGTCGCGGTCCCCGGTCGTCTCACGCTCGCTTGCGCGGCGTTGCGGCAGTGCTCATCTAGGCGGTCGGCCTCGAGCGGACTCTGACGCCCGGATAGGGCGCGCCGGCGTTCGCGCACCTCGATCGAGTGCGGGCTTGGAGGGAAGGGGGATGCCGTAGGCGAGGTCGGCCGGCGTTACGTGACCTACCTGGAGCGGATGGGGCACCGGGACATCGAGACGACGCAGCGCTACGCGGACTACGCGCCCCGCACGCGGGACGCTGAGCTGGTCGCCGCTGCGTTCCGTCGAGACGACGACCCCGTGGGAGCGGACTGTCGCAAAGGCGTAGCCTCTATGCATGAGCACTGACATCGCGAAGCTCACTCGTCGTGTAGCAGCCCTTGAGGACGCCGTGTCCGTCCTCGTGAGTCGCCTCGAAGTCGAGGACGAGGTCGTGGAGCCAGGTCAGGGCGATGCTGCAGGTCAGCGGACTGCCGAAATGAACAAGGCGATGGATGACGCGACGCACGCGGCCCACGAAGTCGACCAACACCCCGACCATCCACGCTGAGGTACCACTTGGGGTACCAACATGAGCGAATCTGAGAGCACCTGAGAGCACCTAAGCTCAGTGAATATGGGCCACCGCACCTGAGAGAACCCACGGGTGCGGTTTCGAGCCCAGTATCGCCCATCGACGAGGACCCCCGCAACGCGGGGGTTCCGTGATTCGGGCGGGGGGGCCTGGCTCGAAGCCCATCGTCCAACGGACGGCCTGGCCGACCTGCGTTCTCCCAAGGAGGCCCCTGTCCCAGTCGCTGGACTCTAAGCTGGGTGACCCCGTCGGCCGTCGGGTGTGGGCTGGCTCGACTGTCGTGGGTACCCCAGCCAATTAATGAACAAGCAGTGCCCAAGTTGATCTGGTGTCCGGGGCGAGGGCGAGCTTGCCGGAGTCGCCCAGCCCCGGGCCGACCACGAGCTTGACGCGAACGCGACGATGGCGGCGTAGGTAGTCGCGCTGACGGCGGGACAGGCGGAACGACTCCATCGTGCTCGCAGTGGAGGCGGGGAGCGAGAAGTACTTTTCCTGAACGAGCGCCCGCGGTTTGGCTATTGAGCCGCTGACGTACTCGCAGCCCATCGGACATGACACAGCTACGCGCAGGATGCCGTTTGCAGCGACGTGCAGGGGACCATGAAGGTGAAATAGCACGGGGCAGCGCGTTGATAGGGGCGGGCCGGGCGACATCGCGCTCACGTCGGGTGTGAGCTGTACGGAGGTGCCGGCACAGGTCTGCTGGGCCCAGGCGAGCCGCTTGCCGTCGAAGTCGGCGCCGTCGAACATACCGGCCCATGGGAATACCGCCAGCGTCCGGCTGGACCCGGTGGCGAGGCTTATGAGCACAAGCGACGCCTGCGTCCCCGGGCCGGCGCGCAACGCGACCCACTGTCCGCCTACGGGACGGGGCGAGCCGTCGTAGAAGCAGCCGAGCTGGTGGGCGACCGGGCTCGCCGGCGAGAACCACTCAGCCGGGTAGGGCCCTTCGTAGCCCACGCCGGGTTTGCCGCAGGTGGACAGGGCCGACGCCTCCAGCAGCACCAGCGTGCCGTCTTCCTGCAGCGCAACCGTGCGAACGGATTCCTGCACCGACTTGGGCACTTCGTAGCTGACCGCTCCCGTCTGGCGGTTCTCGACGATGAGAGGGCCGGACCCGAACAACGATTCGCCGGCGTAATAGGCGATGTAATTCCCTGAGAGCTGAAACGCGCAACAGGCGTTGGGGATCGTCTTCGTGGTGCTGCCGAGCGTGGCGATATCGCTCAGCGCGAGATACGACGGCGCGTGGCCGCCCGGGGGCTCGACTCCCCGACAACCGTGGGCGACGGTGCCGCCCGCCAGCGAAACCAGGTAGGCGGGAGAGAAGTCGACGACGTTGGCCCCCGGCCCCGCATGTTGAGCAGGAACACGAGTCGGCGGACAGCTGCGTAACGTGGCCGTCGGCGCCGATCACACCGCGGTGGTCGATGGGAACTTCATAGACGGGGATTTCCCCGGCGCGCGGCGCAGGGCTCGGCGGCGCCGGAATGCTCCCAGCGGGCGAACCCGCACGCATGGGTTCGTCGCCGTGTTCGGAGTTGGGGAACTGTTCCTCGGCCTCCTGCCAGCCGTATGCGAGCGCGCCGCCCGAGCCGCCACCACCAGAGCTGCCCACCCCGCCGGACCCGCTGCCGCTGTCCAGCGCAAAGTCAAACGAGAACCTCCCGAGCCCAGGAAACGAGACGAGTCGACGCGGTGCGGAACCCGGTGTCGCGGCGAGGACCCCGTCAAGGTCCTCCCAGGCGACGCCTCCATTCCACAGCACCGGAACGGCAGCGCCATATCGGTCGGTCGCCACGACATCGGCCTGCGCGCCGGCTACGGGCAGGCGTCGCCGACGCAAGCGCCAGCACGGTCAGAACCCGCCGCAACGTCGGGAGGGACCTCTCCGGGAAAAGACGGCGCGCAATGCGCTTATCGCACCACGCGCGTTAACCTAGCGCACCACGCGCCTATCTCATGCGAGAGGTAGAGAGGACATGTACGGCTCGCGACTGTGAGCGCACGATCCACGTCGAGCGTTCTTGCCAACCGCATCAGCGGTGCCGGAACTCTCAGACCGCTGGGTGAGTGGCAGCTGGGACTAGCCGGTTACCTCTGGGCCGCCGGAGAGCCGGGCGAGTAGGGTTGCTTGGACGCTGGGCTCGAGTTCCTGCACGACTGTTTCGTAGTCGAGCTCCAGGGCGCGCCGCACAGTCGACTTGATGGCCCGGAGCGCCTGGGGTGGCATCGCAGCGATCGTGTCCGCCAATTCGACGCTGGCGGCCAACGCGTCCGGCTCGATGCGCGAGACGAGTCCGATCTGCAGTGCCTCGACGGCGTCGACCCGTCGACTGGTGAACAACAGCTCCATGGCGGTCGAGACACCGACCGTGCGTGGCAAAAGCTTCGAGGTTCCGAAGTCCGGGCCCACAGCGATACGCGCGAACGCCGTTGTGAAGCTGGCGTTTGCGCCTGCGATGCGGATATCGCACGCCAGCGCGAGCCCCAGCCCGCCGCCAGCTGCCACGCCGTTGACAGCTGCGATCGTCGGCTGCGGGAGCCGATACAGGGAGAGCGGGCCGCGTTGGACATCGTGCATCCAGTCCGTGAGCCCCGCAACGTCGGTGGCCGTGATGCCGTGGTGTGCGAGGTCCGCTCCCGCGCAGAACGCCGAGCCCGCTCCGGTCAATATGACTACGCGCGTGTCCTGATCGTCGGCAAGGCGGCCGAACACCTCGGGCAGCGCCGCGAAGAGATCCGCGTCCAGTGCATTGAGCTGCTCCGGGCGATTGAGCACCACCAGCGCCACTCCTTCCGACACGCGCTCCACCCGAATAGACGACTCGTTTCCCACGACCGGCATCCAACCAGATAGCTGCACGGCGCCGTTGCGCGCTGCCGCTCCGGACAGCGACCGAGGCGTCGCGGAAGATGATCGCTCCTGAGGAGCACCGGCACGCTCAGCTCTCGCTCGGGGCGCTCCCGCTTTCCACCGAAGCAGGCGTCTCTGGCGACGTCGCCCTCAGTCCCACAATGGACGACCTGCGACAGTCCTCCGGGCTCCTCGCGCGCTCTCGCATTCGACGCGGACCAGGCGCCGGACGGCGCGACGGAACGAGGCTCGCCGACCGTCGGCTGGCTCCGGCGAGGCCGTGGTCCTTCCCGTGGTCCCTAAGTGAGAGCATCTCACGTAACCTCAGGGCACCTCAGAGCCGCTCGCACGCCTGACGTGATCTGAGATCACGCCCGGTTCCTCTTTCGAGCCCTTCTCGCGCATTGCGATAGCGACGCCCGCTTGGGCGGCGAGTGCTGCAGCTCGCCCTGAGCGGTAGCGTCGGCCGTCGACCGCGGGACGCTCGCTCCGGTAGCTACGCGATCGCGACGGTGTCCTCAGAAGTGGGTTCCACTCCTAGCTTGATCACCCGGCCCAGCGCGTGGGCGAGCCGAGGTGATCTGATTGTTGGTCAGCTTCGATCCGACGAGCTCCTCGATCACTGCGTCGTGCGTACGCGTGCCCTGGAGAGTCACTCGGACCCCGCTTTGGTGAGCGCGGCGTGGAAGCCCCGCGCGTCACGGGGATCTGGTATGCGCTGCACCAGGCCGCGGCTCTCGAGTCGGCCGACCAGGCCTGTGGGGTATACAAACGTCGTCGGGTCAGACAGCCGCGTATGGCTTGGTCTCACCGGGGTGGCACTATCATGTTCGGCGCTCGTGTCGAGCGAGCGTTACGACGACTCTGGAGGTGACCGAGTGGCGACAAGAGTGGGCGAGTACCTCGAGACACGGAAGCAGCGTCGCTTCCCTCGCGACTTCATCGAGGGCTGGGAGGACTACGAGACGTGGGACACCGTCGAGATCGGCCGGTCCAATGAGTCCTCCAGAAGGTTCGTCGTTGCGGAGGAGGACGTCCTCTCCTACAACCGCGCGCTCGGGGAGACCGACCCGCTGATGGTCGACCCCGATTATGCGCGTGAGCATTCCCCGACGGGGCGGATCGTCGCCCACCCGCTATTCCTAACGACGATCATCTTCTATGTCTCGACCGAGGGGATCGGCACGTGGGTGCGAACACCCGGTGCCCGCAATCCCGGGCAGCGGATCGAGATCCTCGAGCCAGTGCAGGTCGGTGACGAGGTAGAGGTCACGAGCGCGACGGTCGACCGCTGGATCCGCCGCGACAAGCACTACATCACAAACCTCAGCGAATTCAGCGTCGACGGCCGCCTGGTCGCGCGCTGGTGGGGGACGCTGATCATCCCGCCGACACGCGAGGCGGTCCGCGCCTTCGCCGAGGCGATGGAGGCAACGCGATGAGTACCAACACGCCGCCCGCCGACCTCTGGGGCGTCACGCTCGGCCATGAACTCCCGCCGATCACGCAGCGGATCACCCAGCAGTTCATCGACCGCTACGCGGCGGCGTCGCTGGACTTCAACCCGGTGCACATCGATCCCGACTGGTGCGCTCGTGCACAGGTCTTTGGGCGGCCCAAGCCGGTGCTCCACGGCATGGCGCAGATGTCGCTGCTGTGCTCGGTCGTGCTGCGCGCCTGGGGAGCGACGACCCAGATCACGCACATCGAAGGCAAGTTCACCAAGCCCATGTTCCTCGGCGAGACGATCACGCTCACCGGCGTCGTCACCGAGGTGCACCCACTCGGCGAAGGACGCGATTACCTGGTGATTGCAACGACCGCAACCGACTCCGCCGGTGACGTCGTCGGCGTAACGACGCTCTCCGTCCGGAAGTCCTCCTAGCTAGACGACGGTTGCGAGCGCTCTCGCCGTTCCTCAAATCCGCTGGTGATCGCGGGCGCCGTCACCGCTCCTGCTTCGCCAAGAGCGTGTCTGAGTGAGGAGATCACCCTTGTGCCACCCCTCACCGGGTGCGATGCTCGGCAAATGTCAGCGCCCTTCTCCGAGCCGCCGGACCAGCTCGGCTGCGTGGTCCCCGATCTGCAGGTCGCGATCTCGGAGTGGGCCGCGAAAGGCGTAGGACCGTTCCTGACGATGCGCGGGGTCACGCTCGGCGCCTACCGCTACCAGGGCCGTTCGTCCAAGCCGAAGATCGACGCCGCGTTCAGCCAGCAGGGCGACCTGCAGATCGAGCTCATCCAGCCCGTGAACGCCGAGCCCTCGGCCTACCGGGACTTCCTCGCCGCGGGCGGTAACGGCGCCCACCACCACGGCTGGTTCTGCGAGGACTATGCGGCCGCCATCGCCGCGGCGGCGCGAGCCGAGCGCGTGGAGTTGCAGCGGGGCAGGTGGGGCGCTGTGCACTTCGTCTACTACCAACCCCGCGATGGCGAGGAGATGATCGGCGAGCTCATCGTCGAGCGCATCCGCGCAGGCCTCCCGGAAGGCGATGCGACACTCGTCTCGCTGCTCGCCTACGCCGGCCTGCGCCCCGAGTCCGAGGCTGTGAGCTTGAAATGGGGGCAGGTCGGCCAGCGGACCCTGCGGATCTACGCCTCAAAGACGGGCCGTGAGCGCCACGTTCGACTACTCGCCCCGCTGGCGGAGGATCTTGCGGCGTGGCGGACGGCCTGCGGCTCGCCCTCCGAGGGCACGCTCGTGTGCCCTCGTGACGGGGGGCCGTGGGATCAGGACGCGTGGCGGAACTGGCTGCGCCGGGTCTACCGGCCCGCCGCGATCAACGCCGGGCTCGAGAAGACCACGCGCCCGCGGGATCTGCGCGGGAGCTTCGCCTCGCTACTGGTCTGGGAGGGCCAGACAGTCGTCGAGGTCGCCCAGCAGCTCGGCCACTCGCCGGAGATGTGCCTCCGTGCCTACGCCGGCGTGTTCGCGGAGTTCAGCATCGAGGAGCGGGTCTCCGCCGAGCAGGCCATCCGCGCCGCCCGCGCCAAGGTCCGTCAGCGATGAGGTGTGCCCTCTCAGTACCCTCGGCGGGGGCTGTGGCCCTTGGCCTGTCGCCCGCCTCGGCCCGGATTACCATGATTTGCAGGTCGTTTCTCGAGAGCCCAGCATCGGACTCGAACCGATGACCCCTTCCTTGACTAGGAAGGGGTCGCTGAGATGGTGGGAGACGCCGGCGACCAGACGGTGTGGCACGGGCACCACGTTGGACTCGAGTCGCGCTGCCGCGTGCCCCGTTCCGCGCGAGCGCGTGGCAATCGCGTCTCAGTAGTTAACGCCTGCCCGGTTAGGGAACACCACGAATATCGGTCCACAAAGGACGGTCAAGGGCTGCCCAAAGAGCTGTTACCGTAGCCACATGGGAGCACTTCTGGAGACACTCGAGGAGTACGCTAGGGCTAACCAGATGAGTTTTGAGACTCATCACGGGCGCTACAGAGTGGAGAAGGTCCTGGCGGAGCGCAAGACGTTCATCTCGCGCAAGAAGCTCGAGTATCGCGCCGAGTTCGCTATCGACGATCAGCAGAAGGAACTCCGCTTCACCGAGAGCCTGAAGGAGAGCGGCAGGGGAATGGATGCCGGGGTCGGCGTGCAGAGCGAGAGTTACAACACCCTGAGCGGAGCCCGCAAAGGCAGCTTCGAGGACCACTCACGTCAACTGGGCAAGCACTACGACGCGAGCGTCGACTACGGGGCCATCCGTGAGGCCATCAAGGGGCTCACCGAGGCTGCCGGCTACAGCTTCTCCTATTTCGTGACAACAAAGGGGCTCTAGCCGACAAATTCACAGCGCAGCACGTGGGCCACGGGCGACGCGATGGACAGCGCTTCACGGGCTCAGCGCTTGAATAGCTCGTAGCCGACCTTCCTGCTTGGAATCTGACGGCTGTGCCGGCGCTCCTCGAAACCTGGGTCAGCTACCAGCAGCTGCTCGCCCAGGTCAGGTCGGGGCCGCTGATACGCGCGATTATCAGTTCCCAACATCGGACTCGAACCGATCACCCCTTCCTTCACGAGGAAGGGGTCGCCACGCCTCTGCTAACCGCCAGCGCGGGTCAGGTGCCACAGCTGCGTCCAGCGCCGCGGGTCTGGAGACTCCCTGCCGCGACAGCCCGAGATCACCCCGCGAGCATGTCGTCCTAGGCTGCGGTGCCCTTCCTTACACTCGCCCGCCGCTTGGGCTTGGCGGCCACCTTGCTGGTTTGGGCTGCTTTTTTGGCACCTTTGACAGGCGTCGGCTTAAGGGTCCGCAGGCTGACGTCCGAGAGCGACACCGTCTCGTCGTCGAAGACAGCGCGCACCTCCAGCTTGCCACCGAGGGCGCCGACGTAGCCGACCAACGTGGAGATCTTGACGTCACCACGCTCAATCTGCGAGATATTCGCCTGGGAAACGGCTAGCCGCTTAGCGACAGCGGCTTGACTTGTTTTGCGGTGCTTCCGTAGCGGCCCGAGCGCGAGCTCGGCATCCATCGCGTCGCGAGCGCGCTTGGCGCGGGCCTCGTCCTTCCCAATGACCTGCTTGCGGATTGTCTTCCAGTTGCTGGTGCCACTCATATCTTCTCTCCCGCGAGATGCTTGTCGTATAGGTCGTCAGCGAGTGGGATGTTCTCCCGGTACCACTCGGTCCACCTGCCCGCCTTGTCGCCACCGATCAGCAGGATGGCCTGCCGGTCTGGGTCAAAGGCGAATAGAACGCGGATGTTGCGTCCGGCTGAGCGAAGCTCCTTCATGTTGTGATGACGGCTGTCTTTGACACGATCAGCGAGCGGGCGTCCGAGGGTCGGTCCTTGCTCGGACAGCGCGTCGATCGCAGGCATGATTAGGTCGAACGTGTCTTCGTCGAGACCGAGCAGCCAGTCGGTGACCTGCTTACTCGTTTCGATTTCCCATGCCATCCCGCCATGATAAGGCATGGCTTGTAATAAGTCCAGGCTTATATGGCTTCGACCGGCAGGCCAGACGGTCTCGTTGCCCGAGGGCGAATCCCCGCCTCCTCCTCCGAGGCCACCGGATCAGCCCAATGACTCCCTGCCAGGGCGAAGGAGGTCATATCGACCACCTTGTCGCACCCGCGGAAGAAGACTGCCAGCGCTGGGGTTGTACACCCATTCCGGCCGATCTCGACTGCCTATACTCGGGAGGATGACGAAGCTTCAGCGATCAGAGCCCGCTACCCCGACGCGAGGCTTGCGTTCCTCCCCATCCGACAATAGCCCCCTCCTGCGACCACTCACTGAGGACGAGGACGATCTGGCGGAGGGTGAGTCGGTGCTGATGTTCATCGCGCCGCCGCCGGACAGCAACGATACGCCTGAGCCCGAGGTCAACGGCTCCGACTAGCGGTGCGCCCGCCGGGAACGGCAGCAGCTCTGCATAGCGATCTCACGGGCGCGCAACCCACTGTGTGATTGTCGGCTCGCCTCCCACGACCTGAGCGCGCGACGCGCATCTATCCTTGACGATGCCGGGTCGGCCGCGGGTCGTGGCGGCCTGTCAGGTTCACATGCACGCGTGCGACAGGACCGTTGACCATTGCCTCCGGCAAAATTCCGAACACAGCCAGACCATGAGCTCGACCAGCTCTCCGACGAGAAGCTCATCTCGTACCTCCGCGATGCCGCGGCCGCCGGCGCCCACGACGCCGCCAAGCGCGCGCTCGCCATCCTCGTCTACGGCCACGCCGCGAACGTCGAACGGCGGATGCGCCTGCGGATGCCGAGCTATGCCGCGCAGGACGCCGCGCACGATGCGCTCGTGCGCGCGATCGCGTCCGCGTTCGACGGGACCTCCGAGGGCGAGTTCCACAGCTGGCTCAACACGATCACCGACCGCACCGCCGCCGACTGGTTCCGCCGCCGCGACCGCCGCCCCTCTGAGACGCCGCTCCCCAGCGAGCACGCCGGTGACGATGACGTGTGGGGCGAGGAGCCGGCCGCCGCGAGCGAGGCGGGCGCGGTTGAGCTTCAGCTCATCCTCGAGGGGATCGTGGCCGAGCTGAACCCGCAGCACCGTCGCGTGATCGAGCTGCATGTCCTCGACGGGCTGACCGCCGCCGAGACGTGCGAGCAGATCGATGGCATGAGTCCGGACAACGTCGCGCAGATAGCCTCTCGGTTCCGCAAGCGGCTGCGCCACACCCTCGAAGAGGCCAACGGCCGCACCTAACCATGACGAGCGTCGAGACCCTCATGGACGAGTACATCGCCGAGCACCGCCGCGGCGGAGATGCGGACCCCATCGCGTTCCTCAATCGCGCCGAGCCGCCCGACCGGCGCGAGCTCGCGGCGCTGATCGATGCGTATCTTGCGCGCGCGCCGCGCACACCCCTCGCGCAGCATTTGGCCGCCAATCCACGCGCTGAGGCCACAGTCGAGGCGCTGTCGCGCTCGATCAGCGGCTCCGCCGGCCTGTGGCCCGCGCTGCTTCCCAGCCTCCGTGACCGCGCGGGCCTCAAGCGACGCGAGCTGGTCGAGCGGCTCGCCGCCGCGCTGGGCGTCAGCGATCGCACCGAGAAGGTCGGGCTCTACTACCACGAGATGGAGCAGGGGTTGCTTCCCGCGCGCGGCGTATCGGACCGCGTGCTCGACGCGCTCGCGAAGCTCGTGGGTTCCACAGCGGCCGAGCTGCGTGACGCCGGCGCGGCACTCGGCTCAGGTCTCGGGGACGGTGCCACGCAGTCCCATGCCTTCGCCCGCACCGCGTTCCTAGAGGACGAGGCCGCTGTCTCGGCCATCGCCGCCGAGCCCGCCGCGCGCGATGAGCGAGACGAGGTCGACGAGCTATTCCGCTCTGAAGGCTGATGTCAGCTCCCCGCTTCGCCGCTCGACTCCACACCCAGCCATGAGCCCTCAGCGAGACGATCTGGCCGTCATGCGCTTCGCCGTTCGATCGCGCGACTGGCGCCTCGTGGAGCTGTTGGCGCGGGTGCTCGCGCGTGAGCCAACCGGCTGGCTGGGCGTGGCTCATTCCGCCTATGCAACTCTCTCCGTGCGTCTGGGACTCGGCAGCGACCTCCAATAGGCTCTCCCGCATGGAGGGGATCGAGCAGCGGGCCGAGCTGTTCCTGTCGGGTGTGCCGAGCTACATATGGGATGGCGCGTCGCTGCCCGTGCCAATCGAGGACATCGCCGACTCCCATGTGGGCCTGCTCGTGCGCGACGTCGAGGATCTTTCCGCCGCTCCAGGCGCCCCGGCGCTCGGCGCCGGCCAAGCCCTGTCGGGGCTGTTCCTGCCCGATCGCGGCGAGATCTGGGTCAACGCCGAGGAGGCGCGGGAGTGGCCGCCGCGCAGGCGCTTCACGATCGCGCACGAGCTCGGGCACTGGCAGCTGCACCGCCACGGGGGACAGGGAGTCTTCTGCCGCTCGTCGGCCGTCGATGCCGACGACGCGACTCCCAACGCCGACGCACGCGAGCAGCCGGCGGAGCCGGAGGAGGAGGCCAACGTGTTCGCTGCCGCCGTGTTGATGCCGGCCGAGCTGATCCGAGAGCAGTACGAGGCCTGCGACAAGGACTTCGCGCGCCTGTGCCGCAGGTTCGAATCCTCCGGCGCCGCGATGGGCCGCCGGCTGCACGCCGTCATCTGAGCCCTGAACCCGTTGGCCGTGTCAGGTTCGCCGCCCGCGCGACGACCAGACACACATGACCACACTCACCGCCGCATACACACTCGGCCGTCCGCAGGTGGCCGGCCCGCTCGCCGTCTTCCCCGTCTTCGGGCCGCCGCCCGCGCTGGAGTACCTCAGCCTCAGCGCGGCCTTGGAGCTCGGCGCGTTCGTCAAGGAGCTCGACGACGGTGCGAGCGTCCGCGACGTGATCGTCGAGAACCCCACCGACCTCCCCTGTCTGATCTATGAGGGCGAGCAGATCAAGGGGGCGCAGCAGAACCGCAGCTTCGACACCTCCATCCTCGTGCCCGCCAAGTCGGGCATTCTCGCGCCCGTTAGCTGCATCGAGGCCGGCCGCTGGGACGGCGGCCGCCACACCGAGCACTTCACCGTCTCCCCGCACGCCGCCGATCCGGCACTGCGCTCGATCAAGCGCGAGGGCGCCAACTCGGCGGGGCCGCGCGGTCGCGCAGACCAGCAGCGGGTGTGGTCAGAGGTCGACACGCGCCTGCACGCCTTCCAGGTGGCTTCCAACACAGCTTCGCTGGAGGATCTCTATGCGATGCGCAGCGCGAGGATTGAGGAGCTCCGGGGTCCCCTCGAGCCGATCGCTGGGCAGACGGGCGCGCTCGTGGAGATCTCGGGGTCGCCCGTGGCCCTCGACCTGGTCAGCCGGCCCGAGGTGTTCGCACGCCTGGCGCCAGCGCTCACGAGCGGCTACGCCCTGCAGGCCGCCAACGCAGCGCCGGGCAAGCCCGATGCCCCGCGCGCCGAGCGCTTCCTGGCCAAGGCGATCGAGAGCCGTCGCGACCTCGCCGCCAACCAGGGGCTCGGCCACGCCTTCGCGATCACGCGCACGCGACTCGTCGGGGCCGGGCTCACGCACGACGGCGAGCTGATCGCGCTGTCGGCGTTCCGACGCGCGGCGCCTCGGGGATGAGCGTGAGCGGCCGTCCATGCGCCCGCTCGGCCACGCGCGTCGACGCGCTTCCCGAGCCGCTGGCCACGATCGCCGCCTCCGACGGCGCGCCCGGCCTCACGCTGCGCGACCACGGCCCTCGCCACTGGAAGTGCGTCGCGCTCACGGGCCTCGAGCTCGCGTCCAGGGACCGCGGAGTCGACCTGGCGACCGTGATCGCCTTCGCCCAGCTCCACGACTCCCAGCGCCTGAACGAGTTCCACGATCCCCAGCACGGACCGCGCGCCGCCGCGATCGCGAGCGCGGCGATCGCCGCCGGTCGGCTGCCGGGATTCGACGCGGGCACGCGCCACGCCAGCCAGCTCGTCGAGGCGATCCGCGATCACACGACCTCGGCGAGGACCGCGGACCCCACGATCGGAGCGTGCTGGGACGCCGACCGCTTCAACCTCTGGCGGGTCGGGATCGAGCCCTCCGTCGAGTTCATCTCGACCGCCGCCGGCTGCACGTCCTTCGTTGCGCTCTCCGCTTACGCGAGGAGCCTGATCGAAGGCCCCGAGCCAACGTGGAACGAGGTCATCGCGCGTACGCGTCAATGAGCGCGAGGAGCACCGATATCACGGTCTCTTGCGTCGGGGAGAACGTCGCCGCTCTCTCGCCGGTCGCCTCGTCCATGTAGAGACGGCGATTGATCTCGATCATCACCGAGGAAACGCGCGCGTCGCGGCCGTGCCAGCGGGACGGGACGATCGTCCCGCTGTAGGGGCGGTCGACGCTCACCTCGAGGCTGCGTGCCTCGAACGCCGCGACCGCATTCGACGCGAGCGCCGCTGGGGTGTGGAAGGCATCCGTGCCGATGCACACGTCCGGGCGCGGTCGCTCCTGGCTCATGTCACACGGCAGCGGCTCGCTCGGGAAGCTGTGGGCGTCGATGATCAGGCATCGGCCCCTGGCGAGGAGTGCCTCCTGGACTGCCGCCTCGAGGGCTGCGTGGTGGGGCTCGTAGAAGCGGGCGAGCAGCCGCGCGCGCTGCGCGATGGTCAGGGTGGCTCGCAGCGGCGTGCCGTCGGTTCTCGACATGTACACCGCGCCCATCCCGCGCGCAGCCATCGGCTCGAGCGCGTCGTCGCTGAAGCGCTCCGGATCGACGACGAGGCGGCTCACGCCGAACACCACCGGCGTCGCGATCGCCGGGTCCAGGTCGAACAGCTCGTCGGTGTACCTGTCCGTGAGCCGCAGGAGCTCCAGCTCGAGCTCGCTATCGCTCACGGCGAGGGTCGGGCGAACATCCGCCGGGATCCTGGTCGATGAATGAGGGATGTGCACCACCGTGGCAGCGTGGTGCGGGGTGTCCACCACCGCTCCCGCGCCGCCTACTCCCACCGGCACGCCCCCTCGCGCGCCGCGCGGGCGAAGATGAACACGACCTCCGCCACGTCCAGCCCTGTCGCCTTGTTCGCGGCCGCCGCGTAGACCTCCGCCTGGCTGCGGTGGCTCTCGACGGCCTCCCCGATCGCCTCGGGGGACGGGGAGACGTCATCGGTCTTGTAGTCCGCGATCACGATGCGGCCGTCCTCGACGAACAACAGGTCGATGCGGCCCACCGCGAGGCCGTTCTCCCACGGGATCGTGAACGGCACCTCTCGCCAGCACTGCTCCGCTGCCACGGCGCGCGCGATCGACGGGCTCGCGAGGCACTGCGCGACGAGCTCCTGCACCTCGTCCTGTCGGTCGAGCAGGCCGAACTCCGAGCACACGGCGTGCACCACCGGCTCGATCGAGCCCGGCGCCGCGAGGTCCACGACTTCCATGACCTGATGCACCGCGTCGCCCAGCGGGAGCGGCGGGCCTTTGCCGGAGGAAACCACCGTGCCGTCCGCCTCGTTCACCTCGATCGTCAGCGGACGCTGCCAGAGCAGCTCCACGCTGCTCGCGGTCAGATACTCGAGCTCCTTGCTCGCGTCCCGCAGGAGCGCCGTGCGGTCCTCCTCCCACAGCGCGCGGGCCTTCTCGGCCTGGTCGATCTGCTTCGCTGTCGGATCTTCAGCCCGCCCCGCGGCGTCCGCCCGCTCTGGGGCGTCCTCGCCGCCGGAGGCGGCGCCATCTCCATCCTTCACCAGGCGCCTGTCGTAGAGCAGGCACCCCTCGACGAGCTGGTCCGCGAGGTCCTCCTCCCACTCGGGCAGGTCGGGGTCGAGGCACTCGAGGAGACCCTTGCGCTTGCCCGGCTCGGGGATGATCGGGACGATCAGGTGGTCGCGGGCGCGCGTGCATGCGACGTAGAGCAGCCGCGCGCGCTCGGCTTCGCCGATCTCCTTCTCGCGTTCCACGGCCCCGTCCCAGCCGGGGGTCGCGAAGTCGCCCACTTTCAGGTCGAGGCTGTGCCCCTCCGCGTCCGCGATCGGGTCCACCTGGTTGGGCGCTCTGTTGTTCGCTTTCGCCAGCGCCACGATCGGGAACTCGAGGCCCTTGGAGCCGTGGATCGTGATGATGCGGACCACGTCGTCTGTCTCCTCGTGCAGGCCCGCTTCCTCCTCCTTGAACTCCTCGTCGCGACGCTTGGAGAGCCAGTCCACGAACGGCCGCAGCCCGCCTCCGCCCGCGCCCGCGAACGCGCGCGCCTCGTCGGTCAGCTTCAGCAGGTTCGCAGCGGCCTGCTCACCTTTGGGGAGCGTCAGCGCGACCTCCACCAGGCGCGTCTGCGCGATCACCCGTCCCACGAGCTCGCTCAGGCTGAGGCCGCGACGCTCGCGGCGCAGGCCCGCGAGCAGCCGCAGGCCGTCCGCCACCGCGCCCTCCTGCTCGTCGAGGGGCTGGCGGAGGTCGAGGCGGCCGCCCGCGGCGGTCCAGCGGAAGACGTCCTCATCGGAGCAGCCGCACGCCATCGAGCGCAGCGCAGCCACGAGGCTGATGCGGTCGTTGGGGTCATCGATCGCGTGCAGGCACGAGATCAGGTCGCGGACCTCCTGGCGGTCGTAGAGGTAGGAGCCGCCCTCCATGCGGAAGGGGATCCCGAGGTCCTCCAGCGGGTCCGTGTAGACCTCGCTTTCCGTGCGCGAGGGCATCAGGATCGCGATGTCGCGGAATTCGCACGGACGCACCTCCCGCGTGCGGGGATCCCGCACCGGCCAGCACTCCACGCGCACCGCTCGCTCGATCGTGCGCGCGAGCACGCGCCCCTCCTCCTCGCGGATCCCCGCCGCTTTCAATCCGGGCGTGCCCGACCCGTGGACCGCGATCACGCCCGGGCGACTATCGGGCGCCACACCCGAGATCGGCACGAGCGCCACGTTTGCGGGCTGTACGCCCTCCTCCTCCACGAGCACGCGGTTGAACACCCCGTTCGTCCACGCGAGGATTCCCTCCACCGAGCGGAAGTTCTGCGTGATGCGCCGCACGCCGTCCGCGAGCGTGCCGCGGCGAAGGTCGTCGTAGACGGCGATGTCCGCGCGGCGGAAGCGGTAGATCGACTGCTTGGGGTCACCCACCACGAACAGGTGGCCCGGCTCGGGCCTGAGCGTGCGCCAGTCCTCCGCGCCGCCGTCGCTTGAGATGCGCATGATCAGCTCCGCCTGGATCGGGTCGGTGTCCTGGAACTCGTCCACGAGGATGCGCGGGAAGCGGCGGTGGAAGTAGCCGCGGACCTCAGCGTTAGCAGCCACGAGGTCGCGTGACCAGAGCAGGAGGTCGTCGAACTCGGCTGTGCCCGCCTCGCGGCGCTCGCGCTCGAAGCGGCGCACGAACTCCTCCGCCATCGGGATCACGCCGGCGATCGCCTGCCCGCGCAGGGCGGCCTGAGCCTCGTCGGGCAGCTCGAGATACTCGGCGACCAACGCCTTGAGATCCTTGCAGTCCTGCTTGTCAGCCCAATTCTTCTGGTTGCCTTTCTTGCTCACGTGCGGTGCGCGGAAGAGGATCGTCCGCTCGAGCACGAGCGCCTCGCCGCCAGCGGCGCGGCAAGCGTCGCCGAACGCGAGGATGGCGCGCCCCGCGATGAACGCCTTGTCCTCCTCGTCGAGGCAGCGGTTCGTGAGGTCATCGATCTCTGAGGCCTTGCGCGCGAGCCACGCGGTGAGGTCGGCCACGGCGTCGCCCGCCGGAGCGGCGATCGGCCGCAGCGGCAGGACGTAGCGATGCTCGTGCAGGTGCTCGGCGATCTCGCGGAGGTGCTTGAGCTCCATGCCGCGGTGAAGCGCCGTGCTGATCTCCGCGCGGTCCTCGTCGAGCAGCTCCGCGAGCCATGCCTCATAGCTGCGGTCGAAGGCGAGGCGCGCGCCTAGGTCGTCGAGCACCTCGAACTGCGGGTCCAGGCCCGCCTCCACGGGCCGCTCGCGCAGGAGGTTCGCTGCGACCGCGTGGATCGTCTCGATGCGCGCGCGGTGCAGGCCCGCGAGCGCGTCGCGCAGGCGCTCCGCGTGCGCCGCGTCCTCGCTCTCGCGCAGCGCGTCCTCGAGCCCCTCGCGCAGGCGCGCAGCGAGCTCCGCGGCGGCTGCCTCGGTGAACGTCATCACCGCGATGTCATCCACCCCGAAGGGGCCCCTGCGGAGGACCTCCACCATCCGCTGCACGAGCACCGTCGTCTTGCCCGTGCCAGCGCCCGCCTCAACCATCAGCGTGACGTCAAGCGACGTGCGGATCTCCTCGCGCAGAGCCTGATCGACGGGTGTGAACGCGGCGCTCATGGGTGCTCCTCGCCGAGGGCCGCGAAGGCCATGGCTTGGGGGTCTCCCGACTTGCGCTCCAGGAGCGTCATGCGTGAGCTGTCACAGAGCCGATCGAATGAGCAGTACCTGCAGTGCTTCTTGCCCTTGCCCTTCTCGTCGATCCCGGGCTCAGCGTGGAAGTCGCCGGTGCGCATGCCGGCGAGCAGCGCGCCGAGGAGCGCTGGCACGTCGGCGCGTCCCAGGCCGAGGGCGGAGCCGTGGAACTCGCTGCGCTCGAAGTCGCCGCGGCGCGTGGCGTAGAAGTACTGCCCCACGCCATCCGCGGGGGAGCGTTCGAGCACGCTGGCGCCGGCGAGCAGGTAGAGCGGGAGCTGGAGCGCCCTGCCGCCCGCCACCTGGTCCTCCTCGGGCGCATCCCAGGTGCCGCCGGTCTTGTAGTCGATGACCCGCAGCGCGTCGCCCTTCTCCGACCATTCCAGGCGGTCGATGCGCCCCGCGAGGCGCAGGCGCGCGCCGCCCGCGTCGATCTCGATGGGATCGTCAACGGAGATCGGGCTCGTCTCCTCCTGCGCCCATGCCTGGCCGAAGCGCACCTCGAAGGCGGCCTTGTCGTAGCGCTGGGCGTCGAGGTCCTCGACCTCCGCGTCGTACCACGTGTCGAGGTCCTCGAGCAGCGACTCGCGGTCGTGGCGCCACAGCGCGGGGTAGCCGGTGAGGCCGCGCTGCTCCACCGCCGCACACTCCTCCAGGGCGATCGCGCGAAGATCCTCGAGGTCCGCCTTGCGGCGGGCGGTCGAGGGCTTCACTCCCGCGAGGCTCTCGAGGAACCGCTGCAGGATTCGGTGGATCAGCGAACCGCGGCTGAGCGCGTCGATGCGCTCGATCGCTTCGGGCTCCTCTAGCTCCTTCAGGCGAATCACGTTCGCCAGGAAGAAGCGGTATGGGCACGTCGCGTACGCCTGCAGCGCGGTGGGCGACAGCGGGCGCTCGGGACCCACCCTCGCAAGGAGCTCCGCGAGCGAGTCCTCTCCGAGCATCCCGTCGAAGGCCGTGAGCTCGCGTGAGCGCCAGCGGGCGCGCTGGGCCTCGATCGCCCGCTGCACCGTCGGGGTGCCGCGCGCGAGCAGAGCGATGCCGAGGCCGGGCCGGTCTTCGAGCAGCGCGCGCTCGTACTCCTGGATGCCGAGGGCGCGGGAGCTGTCCTCGCTGGAGAGGCGTTTCGCGGAGACGCGTCGATAGAGCCAGTCGGGCAGCTCGTCGATGCGCGCTGCGCTCACGCTCTCGCCGGTGAGGGCGCGTGCGGCGTCGCGGAAGAAGCGCGAGGGCAGCTGGCCGCGCCCGCCCGCGCCCTGCGCTCGGGCGTAGCTCAGCTGCAGGCGCTCCTGGGCGGCGCTCACGGCGAGCGCGAACTGGAGCGCCTCACCGTCTGCGCCGCGCGCCCGCAGCGGGAGGTCGAAGGCAGCCGATTCGCGCAGCGCCTCGCGCTCGTCGTCGAGCAGCAGCGGGTCCTGGCGCGGCGGCGGCGGGAACGAGCGCTCCACGAGCCCCACCACGGCCACAGCGCGGAAGCTGAGGCTGCGCAGCGAGTTCACGTCGAGGACGTTCACGCCGCGGCGCGCGAACGCGCCCTGGCGCTCGTCTGTCACGTCGCTCACGCGCAGGCCCTCGATCGCCGCGCGCACCACCTGCAGGAAGCGATCCGACGACACCGGCTGTGCGAGCGCGTCGAGGTCGGCGAGCGTGGCGAGCGCAGCCGTGAGGCCCTCGGAGTCCTTGACGTAGGTGCCTAGGAGCTCCGACAGGTAGGCGAGCTGCTCGCTCCAGGTCGCCGAAGCGGGACGGCGGGCGATCAAGGCGTTGAGCTCATCGATGAACGCGGCGAGGCGCTCGATGTCATCGATCCGCCGCTGCATCCACGCTGGCGCCTCGTCCTCCTCGAGCAGGCGTGCCTCGAGCTCAGTGCGCAGCAGGCCGAGGCGCTCTCCCCACTGCTGCGCGCCCTCCACCACGCCTGCCTGGCGCGAGAGCGCGTCCCAGCCCGCACCCGAGATGCCGCCGTAGCGATCCCACGTCTCCTGGGGGAAGCGGCCATCAGCGAGGAACTGCATCACCTGCGCGCGCGGGAGGTTCGAGTCGATGAGATCGAGCAGGGAGAGCGCCTGGCGGCCAAGCCCGCGCTCGGACAGCGGCGTGCCCTCGTGGAGGTATGCGGGTATGCCAGCCTCGCGCAGCATCTGGTCGATCAGCCCGCGGTACTCCTCGCCGTGGCGGTAAACGATCGCCATCTCGTGGAAGGCGATGCCGTCGGCGGCCCACGAGATGCATGCGCGTACGGCCTCGCGGGCCTCGCGGGTGGGGTCGGGGGCGGAGACGAGGGCGACCGTGGAGTCCTCGGGGGCGCGCTCGGGCGTGTCGAGGAACAGGCGGGTGCGGAGAGCGCCGAGGGCGTCCTTAGGCGATGCGGGCGGGTCGAGCTCGCGCACGGGGGCGTCGTGGGCGGCTAGCCAATCGCGGACCGGCTTGTGGACGTCGTCGGCGGAGGAACCCGTCGTGGGGAGGAGGACCGTGACGGGGAGGCGCTGGGCGATCTGCTCGAGCATCGTGCGCAGGCGCGCAGGGATCTCCCAGATGCCGTGGACGAGGACGGCGTGGTCGTCGAGGCGGGTCGCGTCGGCGCCGGCCATCGCGTCGCCAGCGTCGTAGAAGGGGTCGCGGGCTGAGAGGTAGCCCGCGTAGAGTGCCGCGAGCTCGGTGAGCTTGGTGTCGCCGGGCGCAGCGGCGGCCGCCGCGGTCAGCTCGTCGGCGGTGACCGAGGCGGCGCGGAGCTCGCCGAAGAGGCGGTGGAGGGCGTTGGCGAAGCCCGGGGTCTCGCGGACGGGCTCGAAGTAGGTGGTTGCCGCTCGGGCGAGCTCCTGGGCTACGGCCCGGTCGGCTAGGGGAGTGATGGGGGAACGGTCGGCCGCGATCAGGGCGCGCTCACCCAGCCGCAGGGCCAGTTCGGCGGGGGTGAGCACGCGGACGTTGATGTGGCCGTCGAGGAGCGTGGCCAGGCGGGCTCGGAGGAAGGGGCGGAGGAGGCTGCCGCCGACCAGGACGGTGATCGGGGCGAGGGGAGTGGTGGACTTGTGGGTGCGGATCTCGGCCGCAAGGGCGGCGTCCAGGGATGCGGGGGGGCCCGTGATGACGGAGAGGGTTCGCATGGACTGAGGCTTTGGTCGCGGCGGTAGCGCTGATCCTGACGTGAGGATCACCTAGGCGCACTATGCACCACGCTTGCGCCGCGACTCAGATCAAGGCGGGCACGTCCGGCCGTAGCCTCGAGCGCGTTCGTCGATCTATAGAAAGGCCGCGATGACCGGACCAGACCTTCACCCGCCGCGCCTCGAGCCCCGTCCGCCTATCGGACAGACACCCCGAGATGCAATCGAGCGTGCCGTATTGCTGTCCTCGCTGGAGACGGCGATGTCGAGGTCCGTCGTTGCTCCGGACCAACCGCGCAACTGGGCCGCCACGCCACCGACGACGACAAAATCGACGCCGTTACGAAGAAGTGCGTGGAGCAGGTGGGCTTGGTTGTCGGCAAGCGTCATCCGTAGGTGGCCTCAAGTAACGCCTGCAAACCAGGCACACGGGCGCGTTCCGAGTCGCGGGGCGACGCATCGGCTATCCGCAGGAGGTCCCTGGGATGTGCGACAGCCACTCGCATGCGCTTCTCGCAATCCACTGCCGAGGCGCTTCGATTCAGGTCGCGGTAGTCGGCCGTCCCGGGAACCTTCCGCGCGATCGCCAGGGTGCCGCCCCCCGGGAATGTCCAGGGCTCACGGACATCCTGCTGCTGCCAGCGATCATCTACGTCGACAGGCATCAGGCCGGCGGCCTGGAGTTCTCGCTCTGTTGCAAGGGGATCTGCCGATACAAACTCGACCTGCGCGCCGTCGGGACGCTGGGGCGCCCCCAGAAGGGCGGCCCCGACATGGCCGAGGACGATCGTCGGAGTACGGGCGGCTGCGAGCCATCGCAGAGATCGCTTTGCGTCACGCACCGTGTCGGCCGGCGAGAGCCGTGAAAGACGCTTAAGAGGAGGTAGCGCAAGCTGCTCGCGCACGCGCTCCAGCAGTGTGGTGTCGCCCTCGGCGAGCCTGAGGACCAGCTCGAGGCCACAGTGGGCGACGAGAGCGGATACGGCGTCAAGCGATGGCGCCTGGCGACCGGACTCCCAGCGCGCAATCGTCTCTCGGGGCCGTCCGCTGCGGCCTGCAAGCTGCTCTTGCGTCAAGCCCGCCCTGTCCCGTGCGATCCGTATCACGTCCTGCGTGCGCATCGCATCTATTGTAGCGCAAGCATCACATTGAATATGACGGATACGTCATAGTGGCTGTGATGGATGCGTCGATGAGGGCGCTACCTTGGATATGCCTTCGACGTAGATCGCCGGGTCCTCCGTAGGACGCAGCGCCCGCCTGGTTCTTTCGGCGGGTTCACGGCGGGTGTGTGGAGCGTCACATGGCGAAGCCCGGGTTCGGCGCCCTCCAGAGATTCCCTGAGCGTGGCGCTGCCGCGGGGTTGCGGCAGATCAGCGCCGGCGGGGCGGTGGGCGGCGAGGCTCCGAGGAGGCACAGGCAAGACAGAGAACGCTGTCCGGTCTCGCCCTCAGCCGGGCAGGCTCGATCGGACCCCCGCAGGCGTCACAGATCCCGTAGTTCCCCTCGTCGAGCTTCGCGAGGGCTCGCTCGGCGCGCTCCAGTGTCATCTCGAGCGATTCTCCGACGCCGATCTCGGTAAGCCTGCTGACTGCCTCGATCGTCCCGTCGCCGATCCGCTTGCCGAATCCCTGGGCGCTGCCCAGATCGGGACGCTGCGCCAGCGCCGCCACGCGGGCCCTGGTGTCGTCTCGTCGCGCCTTCAACTCGCTGCGTATCCGCTCGAGATCGAGGCTCTCCGGGAGGGGCTTCATCAACCCCGTATTACCACGCCGGGATACGCTCGCCCGCATGCACCCAGAGGAACCGCCATACGCATCCGGAGACGATCGCCACTCGACGGGGCGGCTCCTTGCGCCGGTGGCTGCGGAGTTGCTGGGAGGCGTCGGACTGCTCGCGTGGGGAATCGCGCGTGCGCCCTTCGCGGGGGTCGGATGTCGGCGACGGTCGCAGGCAGCTCGGCAACGCAATCGAAAATGGGCTCTTCGAACCAAACCTCTCGCTCGACCTCCGTACAGAGCCAACGGAGATCACAACCAGTGACCTCCTGCTCCCGCAGCAGGAGGTCATCGCAAACGCTAACGCAACGGTCCGCCCGTTCCCGCCGACCAAGAGGCTCCGAGCTACGAGCACGGGCGTGGCGAAGTTAGGCCTCCGGCCGGAGTTCTTGCGCCACCGCGGAGACAAAGCCAGCAGCGAGGTCATCACCGATAGTCCCCAGTGGCAGGAATCGCGGGACGTCCAAGGAGGCGTCAAGGGCGAGCCGAACGCGCCGGCTCTCGCCTCGGTCCTCAACCTCCCAGGCAACCCTAAACACATCTTCGTCGGAGGCGTCATGGGGGATCCGCGTGAGCGTCACTTTGTTCGGCGGTACGACACATACCTCCATCTGAACCGCCCCGGGAATCCTGGAGGCGTTTTTTATTGAGTGGTCTGTCTCGCTCTCGCTTGCTCGTACTCGACTGGCGTGAGCCGGTCGCAGCTGCCGTGTAGTCGCTGGTGGTTGTACCAGTCGACCCATTGCAG
>CALAQT010000437.1 GCA_937888775.1 uncultured Actinomycetes bacterium
GCTACGGTTCCGCTTCCCACCCCGATGAAACCTCAAGACGATTATCTGACCGAGGATCGAGGCTAACGCGTCCTCGTGAGTCGCAGCGGGTTCGGCGACGTGCCTGGCGAGGAATCGCACACTGCGTGGTGCAGCTGTGATCGTCCGTCGGGCCCGGGCGTGGGCAGGACGAATAGGACGATGTGTTTCGCGAGCACCGCGTTGTCGAAGGAGACCCGAGCATCCGAGGGGCCACGTCGCTAGTGGCGAGGCACTCCCACAGGCCGCCCCGGCGGGCCTCGCTTGCGGTTCGCGCGGCATGTCGCCAGGCAGGTCGGCTCAGCATCTGCTCGTATCGGTGCTAGCGGAGCAAAAGCCGCTTCCATCTCGGCACCGACCAGCCTCACGGTGGTCGTGATCACGGCCCCCTGCTCCGCCCCGAATCCAGGTTCGCGGAGCCAGCTGCCGGACGCTCGCTTCCACCACTGCAAACAGCGTCGCGCTCACGCACGCATTGCGACGATGGCGAGCGCCCGTGATCGCTTGTCGGCGCTGATGCGTTTGTCGCATAGCGATCGTCACGCCAGCGCCGACGGTGTCGATCAAAAGGGCGCGTCCCGCTGGTTCGACAACCGTCAGGAGGATCGGCGTGCGCTTCTGGGGCGCGTGCCAGCTGATTAAGCCTCCAGGATGGGCGCCGCTACGCTTGCGACGATCATTTACCGCTTCAACATGACGGCGGACGAGGCTGGGAGCGTTTATGTCCACGCGACGGTTGCCGCCGGCCTCCTATCGAACCTTCTGGACCGGCTGGATCACTACGAATCGGTGCTTCGCGACATCGGCGATCTTGTCGATTCGCCTCCTGCGGATCGGGATCTCGTTGCCAGATGGCACGCCTTGGAGTCCCAAATGCAGGCTACCGTCGACGAGTTGACTCTGCTTGCCGACGAGGCACGAGAGCAGGGCCGTGACGTCCTCAAGACCCTGCGGACGACGGCGCCCAGAGCGGATCGCACGCTGCAGGCGCCGAGGTCGTCGAATCCGCTCGATATCGCGATCACCCACCACGTAATTGTTACCGCGGCCGCCCACAGCGCGCGCGACGCCGCCGAGCAGATCCAGCGCCTCGTCGAGCCCATGTCCAAGATCGCCGATCCGGCTTTGCTCATCTTTTCGGGTCGTCTCGCGGAGCTGGCGATCCAGGTTGCGACCGCCAGGGATGGACCCCGGGCCGTACGCGCCATTCAAGTCCTAAACGCCGCCAGCGCAGCAGTGAGACGCGATTGGACAAGAACCCTGTCTCGCCCGCAAGGCGAGCGCTTCTCACCATCAGGAGGCGTCTGACGGCGATGTCGGCGGCGCTGACACGTCTTGCCGGACAGGAAACCGCGCCGGATTGAGCCATTGCGTGCCGGTCACGCTCGTCTCGCAGCTTGCTGCCTCCAGCCTACTAGTGTAGTGTCTCGCATTTAGGTATCTGGTTGTGGTAGGATGGTGGGGTGAACCGCCCCGCGGCTGCGTTGAAGTTGTCAGATGCCCAGCGAGACACGTTGGACGTGCTGGCGAGATCGACCAGCGCTTCGCATCAGCAGGTACAACGCGCGCGGGTGTTGCGGTTGGCCGCGGCCGGCGAGGCGAACACCCGGATCGCTGAGCGGGTAGGTGTCACGGTGGTGACCGTGCGCGCGTGGCGGGCACGGTTCGAGCAGGCGGGCCTGGCAGATCTCGGGGTGGTACGGGCGGGGCGTGGCCGCAAGCCGTCGATCCCGGATGCGAAGGCCGAGGCGATCGTGCACGCGACGCTGCACGACAAGCCGTTAGGCGAGACGCATTGGAGCTGCCGGTCGATGGCCAAGGCCCAGGGGTCAGCCCGGCGACGGTGCAGCGGATCTGGTCTGCGCGAGGACTCAAGCCTCATCAGCTAAAGACGTTCAAGCTCTCAAACGACAAGCGCTTTGAGGAGAAGCTCGTCGACGTCGTCGGCTTGTATCTGAACCCGCCGGAGAACGCGATCGTCTTGTGCATGGACGAGAAGAGCCAGATCCAAGCGTTGGATCGCACGCAGGCGTCGCTGCCGATCAAGCCCGGCAGGGCGGGCACGATGACCCACGACTACAAGCGCAACGGCACGACCACCTTGTTCGCCGCGCTTGACGTGCTCAGCGGCGCGGTGATCGGCCAGTGCCTGCCGCGCCACCGCCACCGCGAGTTTCTGAAGTTCCTGCGGATCATCGACCGCGAGGTCCCCAAGGGTCTGCAGATCCATCTGATCCCTGACAACTACGCCACCCACAAGCACGAGAACGTCAACAAGTGGCTCGCCAAACACCCGCGTTTTCACCTGCACTTCACCCCGACCTCGAGCTCGTGGGTAAACATGGTCGAGCGGTTCTTTCTTCGGCAAGCTGACCGACAAAGCGATCCGCCGCGGCGTGTTTCATAGCGTGCCTGACCTGATCGAAGCGATCGAGGCATACCTTCAGGCCAACAACGAGAACCCCGAGCCGTTCGTCTGGACCGCGACCGCCGACGAGATACTCACGAAGGTACGCCGCGGGCGAGTCACACTCACCCAACTAGCAGCCCAAAACTGAGACACAACAATAGCGAGTCTAGATCCGTGCGTGCGTCGGGGGTGTGAATCAGCCTCGGCGATCGCGCGCGACGACCGTGACGGAACCTAGAACACGACGATGGCCATGCTCGGATGCTCGGCCTCGCTGCGCGCGACTGAAACTGATCGCACGCCTGCTTTTGCCCTTGCCGGCGCCTAAGGCGGACGAGCTGAATCAACGGGAAGCAGGCGTGAGCGCGGGCAGAACCGCGCGCCGCCCTCCCCAGATCCGGTCGCGCCAGCCAGCCTCGCCTCGGCCGATGCAGCTCGGCCGTGCGCGCCGCACGCTGCCTTCTGCTTTCAGACCGATCGGCGCGGGCGGCTCGCCGCTGCTATCGCGTGGATCCAGCAGCGGCGGATACGCCCGCTGACGCCGAACGTGGCGCTTGTGCTTTCGCCCAATCCCGACCGTGCAGCTGCCGCGGTCCGCACGATCCCTTTCCCCTCCCGCCGAGGGCGCGGCGGGCGATCGCCATGGCGACCAGGCAGGCGTGCGCCGAAACCCGCACACACGAGCGCAATGCCACGCACCCAAGCGTCAGCCTGGACGAGGTCGACGCTCGCTTTCGTCGTCTCGGCGCCTTGCGCCGCGCGCTCGGAACCAACGGCAAGCAGGCGCCCGTCATCTTGGCCGGGGTAGGCGGCAGCCGCCGCGCGTGGCGCACGCGTGCTTTCTACGAGTGCGCTCGTCAGCATGTCGGCGCTCTTTGGACCCTGGCGGCTCTCGCCTTCGCCCAGGAGCATGCGCCGGCTCGCTGGACGATGCGGCGCCTGCTTCGCCACGGATGCAATCGCCGGCGCCAACAGATCGCGATGCTCGCTTCCGGCCCATGCCTTGACGCGGGCCGCACGCTCGCCTTGCGATGTATCCGGGTGGCCGGCGGCCACGGTCGGGGACCGCTGCTTCTCGTGCGCGGCGCGGCGGTGCACAAACAGTCGTATCAGAGCGCCGCAACCGTTCCGGATCGACTGTCTCGCTGATCGATCCGAGGCTTCCGGACGCTGCTGGGCACTGGCGCCCGCAGTCTCGTCGACGGCGCTGACACTGCCCTGAAACCAAGCTGCCTGCAGCCCCGCGTGGATCATGCTGATGGCGGGGCGGGACTCACCCGTCGCAGCCAGGCCGCTGATGTAACACGGACGTAACGGCGTTACGTCCGTGTTATCCGTGGGGCGGTACAAGTCGTCCGCCAACCAATCCGACGGAGCTCGAACGACATGCGCAGCGCGACGACCACAGACGCAACGGGCGCCCACGACCACGGCGTTTCGATTGCGCTCGCCGCCGTGAGCTGCGCGCTCGTGATCGCCGCCTGTGGGTCCTCGGGCCGGTCGAGCAGCGCGGCCGCCACGAGCGGCAACCCGCAGGGCGTCAAGTACGCGGACTGCATGCGCTCGCATGGGGTTCAGAGCCTCCCCGACCCAAGCCCGAACGGCGGCATCGACCTTCCCTCCAGCATCAACCCGCAGGCGCCCGCGTTCCGGTCCGCCCAGCAGACATGCGCCAACCTGCAGCCGGGAGCCGGCGGCCCGCCGCCAGCGATCTCGCCGGCACAGCAGAAGTCATTCGTTGCCAACGCGAAATGCATGCGCAAGCACGGCATCCCGAACTTCCCCGACCCGACATTCGGACCCGGCGGCCGCGGAATCGGCTACCCACCCGGGCTCCGATTCCGGGCGTCGGCTATCAACCTCGCCAACAAGGCATGCGCGCACGTCGGGACGCCGCTCCCGTTGGGAGGCCTCGCTCAGTGATCCGATCGTCAAGACGCTTCTGCAACTCGGCGGGCAGCGCTGGAACACCCAGCGCGTCGCCAACTCTAACGTGAGAGCTCAGGCTCTGAGAGGTGGGGGGTGACGGGCTGGCCGTTGGGAGGGACGAAGTGGCGGTGTATGGCGTCTATGACTGCTGGGTCGAACTGAGTTCCTGCGTTGCGCCGGAGCTCGGCTAGTGCCTCGGTCTGGCTCCTGGCGTGTTGGTAGCAGCGTTCGGACACCATGGCGTCGTAGGCGTCGCAGACCGCGATGATCCGCGCGCCCAGAGGAATCTCGTGACCGGCGATTCCGTCCGGATACCCGCCGCCGTCCCAACGTTCGTGGCTGGCACGCACCAGTTTCGCTACCGGCGCTAATGCTGGGGCGGCGCCCAGTATGCGCTCGCCGATGATGGGGTGCTGCCGTATGAATTCCAATTCGGAGGGGTCCAGGGGTCCCGGTTTGTTGAGGATCTCGTCCGGGATGGCGAGCTTTCCGATGTCGTGCAGTTCGGCGGCGCGGAGGGTCTCGTCGAGCTGTTCGGCGTCGAGCTCGAGCTCGGCAGCGACGACGGCGGTGAGGGTGGTCACGCCGCTGACATGGTCACGCAGTCGGGGTGTGCGCTCGGTGATTAGTTGCATCAGGACATCGCGGGTTTGTGAACGGTGAGCGCGGCCCTTGTCGGCGTACATGCGCTCATCAGCGAGCCGCAGACCAGCGCTCGCGGTGCTCGCTTCATCGGGCATGACCGTGACGCCGAGGGCTGCGGTTACTTCGAACCCGCTACCGCGCTCGGTCAGCGCGGACGCGGCACTGGCGATCAGTCGATCATGACGCGGATAGCGACCTTCTAGCAGGATGCAGAACTCATCGCCGCCGAGGCGGTAAGCGCCTCCCAGATCGGCGACTACGGCGCGTAGTCCGGACGCCAGCCGGGCGAGTAGAGCGTCTCCGGCGACGTGACCGAAGCTGTCGTTGTAGCGCTTGAAACCGTTGAGATCAAAGAACACCAGCGTGCAGGCCTGCTCCGCTTTTGAGGTGTCGAGCGCCTGCTGGAGATCTGACATCAGCTGCCGTCGGTTGCCGAGGCCGGTGAGCGAGTCGGTGACCGCCTCCCTGGCCTTCGCCCGAAGGATGCGGACGTTCTCGATGTACGACAGTGCTGACCGAAGGGTTGCCAGGACCAAGGCCCCGGCGGCGAGGCCCACCGCCAAGGGCGTGATTTTGGTGAACGCGGCGACCACCAGCAGCGCCAGGGCCACGGCGGCGGCCAACAAGGTGAGCCCGATGGTGTGCGGAGCCTCCCGCGCCTCTTTGGCGATGCGGTGCGACGGTGCCCAAGCAGCGGTCGCGAACAACGAGAACGAGATGAGATAGATCGCGTTGAGCAGCGTGCTGTCGACGTAGATCCCACCGGCGACCTGATCGACATTCATGATGTCGCCGACGGCCATGAGGATCACGCCCGCGCCGAGAACCAGCCAGTTGTGTCCCGGGCGCCAGTCGGCCAGGGTGAAGGCCAGGGCGACGAACATCAAAAGCATGAAATCCCCGACCGGATAGGCGACCGTCACGGCGTCGGCCACGAAATGTCCCTTGGTAGTGGCCAGAACGTTTGAGAACACCAATGTTGCGGCAACCGCTCCGATCGCCAGCGCCACCACTCCGCCGTCAAGCCACTGAGAGACCGCGGCGTTTCTCAAGCCAGAACGGATGAGCAGCATCAGCGCCGCATACACCGCCGGATACATGAACAGGTACGCCATATCCGCAACTGAGGGGAACGGCGGGCTGGAGAGATTGTCAAGCCACACCGCCCACAGCAAATCGCCCAAGCTCCAACACGCCAACGCGAAGGTCATCAACGCCCACGTCCGACGATGCTCACGATTCCGGACCACCCGTGCTGCGCAGACCGCGATCGCGACGAACTCGACCGCCATATAAACCCAGTTCTCAGTCAATGAATCCAGCCCCGGGCCGCCCACACCCGTCCCCGCCCGCAGCAACTCAAAGGCGACCCCGAGACCCATGGCGGTGATCGCCAACGAGAGCACCGGACTAGCCGAGATGCGTCCGCGCATAATTTCAAGCAACGGAGTCCGTTTGCTTACAGGAGCGAGCATCACTCCTTGTTTTCGGCTAGCACGAACCGGACCTTGATGTTCGGCCCTGTACAGGTCCAGTTCAGCTCCTGACGCGGACGTTTGTACGAGCTACCGCGGTAGGCCGCGCTTTCCCGAGGGGCGTGCCGATACGTGCTTCGTGAACGGTATCAGCGCACTCATCAGAGCCATCATCCGGCTGCCTCAGTCGGCCCAACCCGGCGTAACCTCAACCTAGCCGTCCACCAGACACTGGCACGCCCGAGATCCCGATAACGAGAGCCCTCCTCACGAGCACATGGAGACGATCGCGTCCCGCAACCGCGCAAGGCCCCCGGCGATCGCTTTCGCCGCGGGCACGGCGCCGAGCCCACGAGCGCTTCGGCGACATGGGGGTCGTCCCGATTGGGCCGATCGACGCCGTGGCGCACGATCGGAATCGCCCAGATCCGCTCGCCAGCGTGGTCAGCGGAGAGTCCGACGGAACACGCTGCCCTACGCGGCGCTGCGGTGATGTGGCACGGCCTGACGCGGGACCGGCAAGTCCGGCCGCGTGTATATGCATGACCGCGCCGATCCGGCCCATCGTGCGGGCGCCGGACGATCCGCCAGGGCACGGCGGGTCGGTCATGGCGACATCGACGACCGGAACGACCCGGACTAATTGTGGATGACCGTCACCCCGCGGCAGACTGACTCGTTTGGATCATTGACGAACGTCCGCGGCATCGGGCACGTGGCGAAGTTCGCCCCAGGGCGGATGGGGAACGACCCATCGCCGGGGTCGCTGACGGTGCAGGAGTACTCCGGGTCTGAGCTCTGAAACTCGGTTGCCCCACACGTGCTGCCGGACTCCCAACCGACGAAGTAGGAGCCTGCATCCGGTTTCGCCAGCAGCGAAACCGTCGTCCCATTCGCGACCTTGAACTGATAGATCGCGTCGTCGGTCTTGGACAGCGTCCGTCCGGGTGGAGAGGATGTCACGGTGCCCGACCCGGTCCCCTCGTGGAGGAACGTCACGTCCAGGTCGACGGTGACCGCACCGCCCGTCGGCGACTGCTCGATCACCCCGGACGCCTCGCCGGCGAACTCTGAGCTCAGCTCTCCAAACAGGCCCTCGAGCTGGCTCAGCGTTCGTCCTTTGCCCGTCACCGTCTTGGTCGCCACGACCTGCCCCGTGACCAGATTCTTGAGGTCAAGGGTCATCGTCACCCGACCGTTGCGCAACTGGATGCCGCTTCCGGCGATCTCGTACGTGGGCTGGAGCGGGTTGTAGCTGACCGGCGTCGCCGACCGGCCGTCCTCATACAACTGCTGCTCTCGCTTACTGGCGGCCACGACCTGTCCGTTTAGGTCCACAAACGCGATGCCACTGTTCGTCAGCGGCTGGTACAGGTCACGCAGCACAAGGGCATCGACGTTGCGGTTCCTCCCCGGCGCCCCCTTCGCCGGACCGAGCGTCACCTTTCCGATTGTCACCACGGGGCGTGCAGCGGCCGCCCGCCCGACGCGGTCACCGGTGGCTGCTCTGACGACCGTCAGGCGATCGACGCGATCGGTGGAGCCGCCGTTGGCACGGACCTTCGACAGCACCACGAGGTACGCTCCCGCGCGCACCGACAAGCGGTAGCGGCCCCGCGCTCCCACAACGGCGAGCGCCGAGATCCTGCCGCTGTCGACGTTGACCGCGCGCACCGTCGAGAGAGTGGTCGGCATGTTCCGGGCGGCGAGCGCGACCCTCGTCAGCGGGTTCGCGAATGTCATCCCCAGCGCAGCTACTACGCACGCGATCGCGCGCTGACTCCGCATCTGCGGCACCCTCCCGGCCCGGCGATCGAACATATCGAGCGTAGATTACGCCCGAGGTCGTGTCCATCAAGAGCGTCTCCCTTGCGCGGCTAGTGTCCCGCGCCTTAAGTTCGTACTATAATTGTGGTACACTTGGGTATGCGA
>CALAQT010000438.1 GCA_937888775.1 uncultured Actinomycetes bacterium
TCCCGCGTGAACTCGACACTTTGCGGCGGAAGGCGGTGGCTCCCCCTCTGATCGAGGAGGAGCAGTCCTCCAGCACCATCCGCTCGCAGCCGCTTCGCCGCTTGATGAGTGGCCCGGCCAGATGGCCGCTTGCGCGATAGCCGACCCGAAGCAAAAGTCGGCGACGAGGATTCGTCTAGCGACGGACGTAGGCACCGAAGCCGCCAGCCGGGCACTCGCGCAGCGTTCAGCTTGACGAAGCGAGACCTAGGGGGAGCATTGGTCCCGTCGCACGGGAGCATGCCCATGCGTGTCTGCGATGCCCCGTGTATGTTGCCGGCATGGATCTTGCGTCGATACCTGGGGCCTCCACGCCGTCCCGGGCGGTCTGGGAGCTCGCGATGCGTGCCTCGGCGGCGTGGTCGAGTCAGGATCCTGAGGGTGTCGCTGCGTGCTACGAGGAGACTGCGTCGCTGACGATCAACAATGGCGTTCCTGCCACCGGCCGGGTCGAGCTCGCAGCGACCGCCGCGGGCTATATGGAGGCCTTCCCGGATCTTCAGGTGACCCTCGATGATCTCCACGTCGCGGGGGACTCCGCGTTCTGGGTCTGGACGCTCACCGGTACCAACAACGGCCCGGGCGGAACGGGTAATGCGGTGCGCGTCAGCGGCATCGAGGTGTGGCGGATCGGCGCATCCGGGCTGGTGGCCAGCTCGACCGGCTATTACGACGCCGCCACTTACGAGCGTCAGGTCGCCCACGGCAACGACGGCTAACCCGCCGACGCCAGCGCACCTGCTTTGCCGCTGAAGCGGCCACGCTGGGCGGCGACGTTGCGCTGCTCCAATAGGCGTAATCCGGCAGCGCGTAGCGGCTTGCGCGCGAGTGCTTTCGCGATCGGGGTGCTCTCACACCGGACGATCCCTATGGCGACGATGCGATCGCCCGATCGAGTTCTGCTGGCGCCAGCTCGGCGCGATCGCTTTCGCCCATCAGCGAGCGTTGGTGGGCGACGCGCTTCTGGCGACTTGCGAGCCCAGCTCCGTGGGGGCGGCTCTGCCCTGCTTTGGCGTCGCGACGAGCATGTCGCCGCTTCCGCTCGCACTGCGAGCAGCACTGAGCCGATTGCCAGGTCGAGCAGCCGCTGCTCGACCTGGCAATGAGATCGGCTACTGGTCCGGCTGCTCCTGGCAGAGGCGAAGCAGGACCGATGCTCTCCTCTTGACACGGGTACGAGGTGTTGAAGCGGTCTCGTCGAGAGCTCTGCTCTGCTGTCCACGCGGTAGTTCTCCTTCGCGGAGTGCAGTCACGGCCGTTTGAGCCGGACCGGGTTCCACGGAGACTCCATGGAACCCGGCCTGGCTCAGGCGCTGGTCGTGGTGTGCGTGTGTGGGGCTGTGGTTGCCGGCGGTGGGTGGGCGTTGGCCGCGCCGGGTGTTTGCGACGTTGGAGCGGAGTGGAGATTTGACGGGTGGTAGTCTCGTCATTCGTGAGGTGGCGTGGGTTCGTCAGTCGGGGGCTGCGGCAGACGTTGCTGGCGATGTCGGCTGTTCTTGGGTTGCTCGCGCTCGCTCCCGCGCACGCCGCCGCTACGTTTCCCGGCCGCAACGGCTTGATCGCGTGGTCCTACATGGTGAACGGAAACGAGGGGCCGACTCCTCCGCAGTACGGCCTCCTGAAGGTCGCGGGGTTCGGCGGGGGGGACCACAGCCTGCGCTCGTGTAGCACCTTCGGCTACTGCGAGGAATGGGCTGACGTCTCCTACTCCCCGAACGGCCGCCAGTTGGCGTGGGATATCTACACCCCCGGTGCGTCGCGTGTGATCCTCGCCGACGCCGATGGACCGCACGCGGTAACGGTTGTGGTCGGATTCGATCCGAGCTTCTCGCCGTCTGGCCGGCGGCTCATCTATGTTCGCCCGTACGGCCACATTTACCAGATCGTCACCAGCAATCTCCACGGTAAGGACGTCCAAAAGCTCCTGGGTGTGACGACCGCCGCCGATCCGCAGATCTCGCCCAACGGCAAACAGATCCTGTTCGCGCGCGGGACGACAATCTGGATCATGGATGCCAACGGGCGCGACGCGAAGCCGATCATCGCGAGTGGCAAGGCCCCGGATTGGGCGCCGCGCGGGACCGAGATCGCGTACGTCGGGGTCAAGTCCGCCCGCGTGTACACAGCACGACCGGACGGCGCGGATAGGCACGAGCTGCCGGCTGACGGCCTGTGCTATCCGCCTTCTTGCGGAGGTGGGAGCAACAGCAACTTCGCGATCTTCTCTCCCAACGGCAGATACGTGGCGTTCGACGACATCGACGGGTCGGGCGATCCGGGCGTTTACACAATGCCCGCCAACGGTGGGGCCGCGAAGGGCATCGACTCCGTATGGACCGACGACGCCGGTGGCTCGGCGCTCGGCATGAGCTGGCAGTCGCTCCACTAACCGCGGCTCTTCGAAACGCGTCGAGAGGCGTATTCAGCGCCGGCGTTACCCCGATTCGCGCGGACCCCTGCGCGGCTCTAGCTTGCTGGACAGGAGCAAGCAGGCGCCCGCAGGCTTCGCCCTCCCCCTGTGTACAACGCACTGGGCCACTCGCGCCCGGAAAGACCCGCTCTTGACCCGCCGCGAGACTCCGTGGTGATCCCTCCGGAAACCCGGAATGCGCGGCGAGCAGGGCGCTCGCAACCGCCCAAGAGCAGCCACGCCGTCCCGGCGATCGACCTGCGCGCTCCTGGTGCGCTGCGGCTGCGCTCCCCGGGCCTACCGGCCAATGCCCGGCTCACGACCGGAGTCGCCGCGGCGACGAGGCGGCAGATGATCAACGGCCGCGCCCGGAGCTAGGCCGGGTGTCCGCTGCGGCTGCCCGTCCGCGTGCGCTTGAGAGCGGCTCGCGAGCGCTTCGAGCTCCTGGCGGGCGGTCTGCTCGAGTTGGGCCGCACGGTCCGCGTCGCCGGCGGCGGCGTGCATCTCCCGCAGCGCGAGGGACAGGTCGATCATCTGTCGCATCAGCGCCGCGTTGGACGTGGATCCGGCCGCGACCGCGAGCAGCAGCTGCGCCGCGTTCCGGGTAGGCGGAAACGACTGCCACCGCCGGCGACGGACCTGCTCGCGGCGTAGCTGCCCGGAGCGCGCCAGCGACCTGGAGGCATCCGCGAGCGGACCGGGCTCGGGCTCGGTCCGAAGCGACCACGCGGCGAGAACTCCGGCGGCGTCACGAGCCAGGTGCGCCCACGTCCCACGATCATCGACCGGCACCTGACGCAGCCGCTCGCGAAGCTCAGCGAGCTCCAGCGCGCACCGCGCCTCCAACTCGGGCGATGGCAAGGAGCTGCTCCACCGCGACGGCCGATCTGCCCCGCGAGACGCCCACACCGCAGCGGGCTGCTCGACGCCAAGCGCCGGCCACGTCGCCCGCAACCGGGGAAGCGTGAGCTCGCGGCTGAGGCGCCCGCCGCCATACCACGCCGGTCGCTGCCCTCCGAGCGCCGGGAGAGCAACTGAGTAGCCGACCACCTCGCCGCGGTTACCCTCGGCGAACCGTGGCCGGCACAGCACTCCTTCCCCGAGCAGCCGCCCCACGAAGTCCGCCTCATCGCCCGCAGCCGCCGCGCACGCCCGCACGACCCGCTCAAGCACCCTGCGGCTCCCGCGCTCGGGATGCTCACCGTGCTCGCCTACCGGCCGGCCACGCCGCCGATCGACGCTCAGCTCGCCGGCTTTGATCCCGCGCTCCCCGGCGCCGCGGGAGCGTGCCTCCAACGATCGCAACCCGAAGTCGCGCTCCAGCTCACGGCACGCCTGCTGCGAGCGCGGTCGGTCGTAGTGCACGTTGGCCGTGCTGCCGTCCTCGGCGACCAGCGCGACGACCACGTGCACATGGTCTGATCCTCCCGCCGAGCGGCCGTGCCGAACCGCGACCCAGCGGCACTGCGCTCGCGCGCGCTCACCCGCGAACCCGAGCTGCTCCACGAACCTTTCGGTGATCTGCGCCCACCGCGCGTCGTCGAGCTCGGGCTCATCCGGATGCAAGGACAGCGAGCAGTGCCACACGTGCGCCTCGCGTGACCCGACCACCCGGCCGTTCTGATCGCGCTCGGCGATCTGCACCTTCGTGCCGAACACCTCCCGCGGCTCATCCAGAAACCTCGCCAGCTCGCCGGCGTCCCGCAGCTCGAGCAGCCGGCCGCCCGCACATAACCTCGCCTCAGGCGACCCAGCCACCAGGTGCGGGTCCTGATGCTCCTCGCGGCGTCCCTGCCCGAGCAGGTAGCGCAGCACCCCGAGCGTGTTCCCCCCGTGTGTGATGTTCGGGATCACCGCCGGACTCCGGTCAACGAGCGCAGCCTCATCACGAGGTCCTCGACCTCGCCAAGCGTCCCCTCCAACCGCGCACGGGTCCCGACCTCGCCGGTGATGTTCGCCGCCCGGGCGAGCTGGTTGACGTTGTTCGCAACCGTCGCCAACAACCGCCGGACCTCGAACAGCTCCACGACCATCCGCTTGCGCTCGGTCGGCGTCTCCATGCCCTCAAGCGCGGCCTCGACCAGCAGCCGCGGAACCGACACGCCGAGCTCGGCCGCCCGAGCACGCAGCTGATCCCGCTCCGCCTCCGTCAGCTTGACCTGCTGAAACACGCGCCGCGGTTCGCGTTCCCTGTCACGCCGTGCTCGCCCCAGCGACGCCTTCTCCGGGCCGGCGCTCACAGCGTCGACGCCTTCAGCCAGCGCAGCGACCCGCCCTCCAGGGCGGGACCAAACCGGCGTCCGCCTAGGCGCCGCCGGCGGCTAAGCGCGTGCGTAAGCACGTGCTTAGTCTATAGCTTGCTCCCGCCGTTTAGATCGGTTTTTCTGTGTTAGCATGCTTCTCTCTGGGTTAGAGCTTGATGGTCTGCAGTTTGAGCGCTCTGAGCGGCAGCGCCGAGGACGGGGAACCAAAGCGCAGGCCGGAAAGACAACGTCAACGGCCGGCGATGAACTGCCCGTCCGATGTCGCCCGCCGGCGGTGGGGAAGCGACGACGGAGCGAAGGCGACGAGTACGCCCGAACGCCATCAGGCGGGCGCCAGCGCGACCGCTGGCGAAGATTCATGAGAACATGTGTCCTTACTCGATTTGAGTGGATACGTCCGGTTGCATGGATAACGTCGCTGGACGGTGGAGATTCCGGAGTGTCCTGTTGCTGTGGACCACT
>CALAQT010000439.1 GCA_937888775.1 uncultured Actinomycetes bacterium
CCCAGCCAGGCGGCAAAGTGCTGGATCTCCTCCTCGATGATCCCCTCGGCCCGCCGCGCCTCGGCCTGGCGCACCTTGCGGTTGCGCGCGACGACGGCCTGCAGGTCGTCGATGTCGTACAGGGAGATCCCGTCGATGCCGGCGCACGACGCGTCGATGTCGCGCGGGACCGCGAGGTCGATCAGCAGCATCGCCCGGCCGCCGCGCTCGGCCATCACCTCGGCGAGCTCGCGCGCCTGCAGCAGTAGATGCGGCGAGGCTGTGGCGGCCACGACGATGTCGGCGCGCAGCAGCGCCTGGGGCAGCTGATCGAAGCTGACGCTCTCGCCCCCGTAACGCCGGGCCAGGGCGATCGCCCGGTCACGCCGGCGGTTGGCGACGAACATAGTCGCGACCCCGCTGTGGGCCAGCGCTCGCGCCGTCAGCTCGCTGGTCTCGCCGGTGCCGACGATCACCACCTCGCGACCGTTTAACTCGCCGAGCTGCTCACGGGCCAGGGCGACTGCTACCGCCGGCAAGCTGAGCTGGCGCTCGCCGATCGCGGTCTCTGAGCGGACCCGCTTGCCCGTGGCCAGCGCGGCCTTGAACAGGCGGTTGGTGAGCGGTCCGACGTTGTCCTGGGCCAGCGCCGTGTCGTAGGCGCGTTTGACCTGACCCTGGATCTCCGCCTCGCCGACGATCATCGACTCCAGCCCTGACACCACCCGGTACAGGTGGCGGGCGGCGTCACAGTTGCGATGTGAGTAGATCGCGCCGGCCAGCCCGGTGGGACGGATCCCGGCCTGCCGGGCCAGCATCGCCAGGACCATGCTCTCGGCCTCGACGGGGTCGCCGACCACCAGATACAGCTCGGTCCGGTTGCAGGTGGAGATCGCCAGCGCCTCGTACACGTCGGCCGCGCCGCGCAGGTCGCGCAGGAACTCCGTGGCCCGGGTCTCGGGCAGCGCCAGGCGCTCGCGTACCTCGACCGGCGCGGTCTTGTGCGAGACCCCGATCGCCAGCAGCTCACTCATCCCACGTGCTCCACTTCACGGTCCCGATCGCGCGCGACCGCCTCCAGATCACGCCGCAGCTCGGTCAGATCACGCTCGGTGCGCTGCAGGCGGACTGCCATGATCCCCACATAGATCAGCACGATCGCCATGAACACGACATACGCACCCGCCACGTACTTGCCGGCGGTGTGCAGCGGCAGCGCGGGCGCCGTGGCGAGCAGGCTGGTCACGACGGCGAGGCGCTCCGTCCAACCGGCCGGAAGGCGTCGGCGTCGGCGTCGCCCAGCAGCATGCGCCGCAGCGCGCGGACCTGGGTGCGGGCGTTCTTGGCCGCCATCTCGTACTTCCACAGCGTCGTGTAGAGCAAGGCGATGCCGACCAGGGCGAGCAGGAACGTGAGCCGCATCGAACCGGGCAGATTGCCGCCGCTGAGCGTCAGCACGCGCGGGTGGACGTACTCCTGGGCCAGGCGCACGGCGATGAAGTTCAGCGGCACGAACGCGCTCGCGACGATCGCGAACACGCTCGCGTAGCGCGACTGGCGCTCGGGATCCTCAATCGAGAACCGCAGCGGTTGATAGGTGGCGAACAGCAGCAGCACGATCGCGTAGGAGACGAGCGTCGGCTCGTTCCACACCCACCAGTGACCCCAGGAGGCCTTGGCCCAGATCGAACCAGTGATCAGCCCGCCGACGCCGAAGATCAGCGCCATGTGGATTGCCACGTACGAGCGCATGTCCCAGCGCCGGTCGCCGGTGCGCAGATAGCCAACGGCCATCAGGCCGCCGAACACGAATCCGCACAGCGAAACGATCGCCAGCGGCACGTGGATGTAGAAGATCTTCTGCACGAACCCTTGGTTGGCGTCCAGCGGCGCGTAGAAGAACACCAGCGCGAACGTGGCGAACAAAGTGGCAATCGTGGCGAGAGAAAGAGCCCGCAGGCCCTTTCCGTACGTGGTCAAGCGCTCAGTCCTCCAGCAGGAAGTCGAACACCGCGTAGGCGACTAGTGCGAACACCACATCATAAAGACCGAGCACTGCGAGCCACTTACCCGGAGGTGAGCTCGATCCGTGCACGGCCAGCAGCGGGCCGGCCGCCCGCGCGGTGGCGATCAGTGCCGGGATCAGCAGCGGCAGTCCGATCACGGGACCGATCAGGTCGCGCGCCCGGGTCTGAACGGCGATTGCCGAAACCAATGTCCCGATCACCGCGATCCCCAGGTCGGCGAGCACCAGCACCAGGATCAGCCCGGGCAGCGGGCGGCCGAGCGAGGGGCCGAGCAGCAGCAATCCAAACGCCGGCACCGCCACGACCTCCAGTGCGAGCAGGAAGGTGAGTAGTGCGGCCGCCTTGGCGACCAGCAGCGCGCTGCGGTCTACCGGGGCGAGCAGGAAGGCGTCAAAGCCGCCCTGATCGCGTTCGGCCACGAACAGCCGGTTAACGCCGAGCATCCCGGCGAACAGCAGCGTCGCGGTCAAGACGCCGGCGGCCAGCTGACCGTCGATCGTGGTTCGGTTCAAGGCGAAGTGGAAGATCACGAATGTGGTCAGCGCGAACAACACCATCGCCGGCACGGTCTCCAACGTGCGCAGCTCCAGTCGCAGGTCCTTGCGCAGAACGATCAGCGCGGTTCTCACGCGTACAGCTCGGCCAGCTGGTCGGCGCTCAGCTCGCCAGGGGCGCCGAGAAACGCGGGGCGGCCGTCCTTGAGCCCCAGCACGAGGTCGGCTTCGGCCAGCGCCGCCTGCGGATCGTGGCTGGTTAGCACTCGGGTGCGCCCGGCGGGACGGCCGATCAGCGGTTCCACCAGCTCGCTGGCGGCCGGGTCGAGGTTCGCCCTGGGCTCGTCGAGCAGCAGCAGCTTGGGCTCGTGCAGGACGGCGCGACAGACCGCCAGTCGCTGCACCATCCCGCGTGACAGCGTGCGCACCGGCTCCTCGGCCCGGCGCTCCATGCCGACCGCCTCCAGTAACTGCTCCACGCGCTCGGGCTTCACGCGGTGCAGCTGGGCGTGATAGCGCAGGTTCTCACGGCCGCTGAGATCGCTGTAGAGGAGTGGCTCGTGCGCCAACAGGCCCAGCTGCCCGCGGACGGCGAACGCACGCCGTGGCAGCGATTCCCCCAGCACCGAGATCTCGCCTCGGTGCGGGCGCAGCAGCGTCGCCAGGATCCGCAGCAGCGTCGACTTCCCGGCGCCGTTGCGGCCGAGCACCGCCAGGGTCGCCCCGGCCGGGACGCGCACCGACACATCTCGCAAGGCGGTCCGCTCGCCGAAGTAGCGCGCGAGTCCGCGCAGCTCAATCGCGGGTTCGTCCACCCGCGGCCACCGGGGACAGCGGGCCGATCGCGATTGCCTTAGTCATGCGCGCCTAGCATAGGCGTCGGCCGTGCCCCGTCGCGTCGCCGGCGCGGCTAAGTGCACACGACGACGTGACCGCTGTCGCCCACGGCGACGCAGAAAGTGCTAGACGCAGCTGTCCGGCGCGCGTCGTGGCGACGCAAAGTGATTTCGAGGGACACGCGACGGCCGTGAACGAACCGACCGAAGTCACCCGGTAGACCTGTCACTTCAGTCCCGCCGCGGGGCGGCTGGACGGCAGCGCCAGCCCTCCCGTAGCCAGCCCCAGGAGCGTCGTGAAGACGAGCGAATTCACACGCGCGATCATCAGTGACCCGGCGTTCCCCCTCCGCGCTCCCGCTGCAAAGTCGCCACGACGTGCCCCAGCGTCGGGGCGATGACCGGGAACAGCTGGCCTATCGCCCTGGGGTTGCCGGGAAAATTGATGATCAGCGTCCGCCCGGCGATGCCCGACACGCCGCGGGTGAGGATTCCCAACGGAGTGTGCCTGAGCGACTCCGCCCGCATCGCCTCGGCGAACCCGGGTGCGTCGCGGTCGATCACCGCCCGCGTCGCCTCCGGGGTCACGTCGTCGTCGGTAAGGCCGGTGCCGCCGGTGGTAAAGACCAATGGGACGTCGGCGGCGACGTGACGGCGCAGCACGCGCTCGATCTGCTCGCGGTCGTCGCTGACCACGTCGCGGGCAATCACCTCGGCCCCGGCCGCCGCGGCGTGCTCGGCCAGAGCAATGCCGGAGAGGTCCTCTGTGCGCCCGGCCGCGACCGAGGTCGAGATCGTCAGGATCGCCGCCTTCACCACGGCGCTATCCGATCGGCTGCTTGATCACGCCGGTCTTCACCCGCCGCCGGGTCAGCGTGATCCTCAGCGTCGACTTCACGCGCCCGGTATAGCCATCGTCCACAAACGGCGCGCCGCTCCGCAGCGCGAGCGTAACTCGGCGGCCGCCCAGGGCGCTTTGCAGCGTGGTGCCGCCAGCGAGGGCAAGCTGGGTGCTTTCGGGGCCCGGGCACCGGGTCCGCAGCGCCGGGTCGCCAGCGAGGCCGGCGATGTACTGGGCATCGAGGCGCCGGCCCAGTGATTCGAACGTGATCAGCCCCCCGTTTAGCTCAGTTGTATCCCGGCAGCTGCCGGCTCCGTCGGACAGAGCGGCGGTCACGGTACCACCGGTGCTCCATGACGCTTCGCCGCTCACCGAGACTCCGGTCGGCCAGCCGGAGGTGCTGATGCCCAGCGCGGTCAGCAGGTCTCGGTAGGGTCGGCTGGCGGGAGCCTCTGCGTAGAACTCGGCCTGCACATCGCTCGCGCCGGGCCGGAGCGACAGCGTCTCGTGCAGGCCGCAGGCTCCCAGCGGCCCGCACAGGCCTGCGTCGGCATCGCCGCTGACGGCGGCGATCAGCGTGCCGCCGATCGCCGCGCGGTAGTCGGCCCGGACGAAGCGGTAGCGCTTGGTGGGACCCGTGGCCGAGATGCTGGACGGTTGCGGACGCGTAGGCCGGCCGAGCCGGAGCTTCAGCGTGGATGCGACCGTGCCGGCGAATCCGTGCGCGGCGAAGCCACGCGACGCCACCAGATCGACCGTCACCCCCCCGTGCAGCGTTGAGTGGATCGTCGCCGTCGGCGAGGGGAGGGCCGAGGCAACGTCGGAGTCGGCCGGCCCGGCGCAGCGCGTCTGCAGCAGGCTCGGGCTCGCCTGAGCCAGGTTGAACCGCACTCGGCCCCGGCTCAGGGGAAGGTTGATACCCGACCCCGTGAGCGCAGCGTCGATGCAGCTCTGACCCGGGCCCTGGGTTATCTCGTTGGTCACGCCGCCGGCGGGGGGAAAGCTCGCGCCGCCGAACAGGTTCAGGAAGATCTCATACGAGGTCCGTCGGTGCGCGCTGCTCTCGAAGATCGAGATACCAGCCGTGGCCGGCGGTGTCCACAGCACAGTTCCTGAATAGCCGCATAGCCCGTCGACCGCGCATCCGATCGCCGGATCTCCATGGAAGCGCACGATCAGCCGGCCCTCGAACCGGACCGGGATCTGGACCAGCCGGCCCGAGGAAGTGCCACCGAAGAAGACGACCGACGATTGGCTCGCCGCCGCCTTGGCTGCCGCCGGCCCGGACACGGCGACCGCCGCCAGGGACAGCGCCGCCAGCGCGCCCGCCACCACCATCCGCGGCCAAAGCCTCATCCGATCACCTGGTCGCCGATGATCCTGGCCCTGCGCGTGCGGCCCAAGACGCGTACCCGAACCAGCGTGAGGACGATCGAACCGCTGCGCGCGCCCTGATATGCGCTCCCCGTGAACCGTCCGGATGCGTTGAGGGCGATCGTCAGGCGCGGCGCGCCGATGTCATGTGCCGCCACCGAGGCGGTGGCCAGTGCGGCGCCGTCAAGGATGTCGCTGGTTCCCGGCCCGGGGCAACGTGTCCGCAGCAGGTCCACGCTCATGCCGAACAGCGATCCGGAGAAGCTGCCTGGATCAAGTGTGAGGCGGTCAGCGAGGCTCGTCGCAGCGGAGCTCAGGCCGGTGGGCTGCTGCGCCAGGCGGTCGCTGCAGCTCAGGCCATCAGCGCCTGTGAGCGTGCCCGTCAACTCGCCGCCCAGCCTCATCGTGTAGGCGTTGTCGCTGAGATCCAGCCGTCCCGCGCGCAGGTCGGTGAGGACCTGCGCCGAGGCGACGCGACGCTTGACGATCCGCGATCCGTAGAAGTCGAGGTTCTGCCGGCGCGCGGTCAGGACGAGCCTCAGTTGGCCGGCCGTCCCGCAGGCCCCCTGCGGCTCGCACAGCGGGTCCGCCAGACCGGAGAACGACGCACCGAGCCCACCGGTGATACCGGCGAGCCGGTAATCCGCCTCGGCGAACTCCTGTAGGGCCGGCCTGGACTTCGGCGGCGCCGGTCCGGGGCTGACGCGGGGCGGATTGGGTCCTGAAAAGCCCGAGACGAATAGCGCACGGATCGTCGAAACCACGGTCACGTCAAACGGCCCGGCTCCGAAGGTATCCGAGCCTGACAGGTCATAACCGCGGTGGCCCAACCTGCGCGCAGGCAGTACCACCGATGCCAGGTCCGCCGCGGTCGGACCGGCGCACCGCCCGGCGGACGGAAGCTCGAACGCGTATCTGTCGGCGACGGCGCGCAGCCGGCCGGAGCCGGCGCTGCGCAGGTCGAAGCTGACGTCGACCGGCACCACGTCGGCGCATTCGCGCTGGGCACTCCCGGCGGAGGACACATCATCGACGCGGGCGACCGAGGCGTCGTCGGTGATCTCGACCGGCGGTAGGCGCGTCCCGCTTTGGCTGCTCGACGATCCGCCCGTCACCACCTGGATCGAGCCGCTGACGCCGCACAGGCCCTGCGCAGCGCAGCCGCGCGCCGGGTCGCCCTTCCAGATGTAGGCCAGTGACCCGACCGGCTCAAAGCCAATCTGGCTGCTTGCGCCCAGCGCTGTCCCGCCGCCCGCCGACCCCAGCAGCACAAGACAGGTCCACAGCGTCCTCCTCGCCAGACGTGAGTAGCTCACCTGATCACGCGGCCCACTGTGACCGGCTGACGAGTGCCAGTCAAGTCAGCCGTCAGCCCCGGCGCCAGGTCCCCGATCGGCCGCCTGACTTCTCCAGCAGCACGACCTCGCCGATCTCGGCGCCCCGCTCGATCCCCTTGACCATGTCGTAGATCGTCAGCGCGGCCACCGTCGCGGCGGTCAGCGCCTCCATCTCGACACCGGTCGGGCCGGTGGTGCGCGCCTCGGCCAGCAGCACGATCTCGCCGGAGGCGGCGTCGACCGTCCCCTCCACGCCAACGAACGACAGCGCCAGCGGATGGCAGAGGGGGATCAGCTCCGACGTTCGCTTAGCCGCCTGGATGCCGGCAATCCGCGCCACCCCGATCACATCGCCCTTGGGCGCGTCGCCGGCCAGCACCCGCTCGGCCGTGGCGGCGCTGACGCGGACCACGGCCCGCGCGAGCGCGCGTCGCTCGGTGGCGGGCTTGTCCCCCACATCTACCATCCGCGCCCGGCCGACGGCGTCGAGGTGGCTCAGCTCGGTCACTCGGTGCGGCGCTCAGGCCGGCGCGTGGACGCGCTTGGCCGACTCGATCAGGTCGCGCACACCGTCGACGTCACCGGCCCGCAGAAGCTCGATCGGATCGGGCTCACCGCCAACAATCGATTCGAAGAACTGCTTGCGGTCCTGATAGGTGGGCAGGGTCCCCTTGGCCCATCCACGCGCGTCGTTGAGCAGGATCGCCAGCAGCGCGTAGGGCTCTCCGAACAGCTCGCCGATCTCCCGCTTCATCCGCTTGGCCAGCGCAGGCGAGGCACCCGCGGTCGAGATCGCCACCGCCAGCGGGCCGGTGCGCACGATCGCCGGCAGGATGAAGTTGCACAGCGGCGGGACGTCGACGACGTTGATCAGCATTGCGCGCTGCTCGGCTTCCTCGAATACCCGGATGTTGACCTCGCTGTTATCGGTCGCGGCGATCGCGATCAGGCATCCGTCAAGGTCAGACGGCTCATACTCGCGGCGCTCCCAGCGGATCGACCCCTCGCGCGCGAATTGCGACAGCGCGGGGTGCGCTTCGGGCGCCACCAGGATCACGTCGGCGTCACACGCCAGCAGTCCCTCGACCTTCTCCAGTCCCACGTCACCGCCGCCGACGACCAGGCAGCGCCGTCCCCGCAGACGCAGGCAGGCGATGTAGAAGGGCGTCTCGAGCATCCCCTGCACGCAGGACTGATCACAGATCCCCCTGCGCAGTTGGCAGACGCATTCCTTTCCGGCGTAGGCCTGAGCGGGCATCGCTTAAGCGTAGTGCAGCGTTCCGGTAACGCTTGGGGCGGATGCCGGAGGAAGTCTGCAAATCCATCGACTCGCTCAGCGCTGCCGGCGGGCCGCGTCACGAGCGAGGCGACCGCCGAGCCTGAGCAGCGGGGCCGCGCCGGCCCGCAGCGCTCCGGCCCGGATCGAGGGACGGCCGTAGAGCACCGCGGCGGTCTGGCGCAGCGCCTTGCCCAGCGTTTCGTCGTACGGATGCCACCAGGGGTCGCGCAGGGCCGAGCCCTCCCACACGCGCAGCTTGATGTTCACGCATTCATAGAGCCCGAACTTGGAGTGGGTGCGGCCCAGGCCGGAGTCCTTGACACCGCCCCACGCGCACTGACAGGCGCCGTGGCTGAACATGTGGTCGTTGATCCACACCATCCCGGACTCCAACTCGCGGGCGATCCGCTCGCCCTTGCTGCGATCGGATGTCCAAACCGACGCGCCGAGACCGAACACGCTGTCGTTGGCGAGCCTCACCGCCTCGTCCTCGGAGTCGACGACGATGATCGGCAGCACCGGCCCGAAGATCTCTTCGCGCATGATCCGCATCTCGTGCGTGACCCCGGTCAGCACCGTTGGCGCGTAGAAGGCCCCGTGCTCCAGGCCGGGCGGCGCCGGCGCCGGACCGCCGCAGCGCAGCGAGGCTCCGCCGCTCACCGCGTCGTCGACCAGTTCGGCCACCAGCTCGAACTGCTCGCGGGAGACCATCGGGCCGATCTCGGTATCCCAGCTCATCGGGTCACCGATGCGCAGCGCCCGCGCACCCGCGATCACGCCCTCGATGAAGCGCTCGGCGACCTCACTCAGCACGTACACCCGCTCGATCCCCGCACAGGTCTGCCCGGCATTGGCAAAGCCGCCCCAGAGCGCGCCGGCGATCGCGTGCTCCAGGTTGGCGTCGGGCAACACGATCATCGGGTCCTTGCCGCCCAGCTCCAGCACCGAACCCTTCAGCTGGCGTGCGCAGGCCTCCCCCACCTCGCGCCCGGTCGCCACCGACCCCGTGAAGAACACCTTGGCGACGCTTGACACCACCAGCGCCGATCCGGTCCCCGGACCGTGCAAGACGCGCACGAGTCCGTCGGGCACACCCGCCCGCTCGAACACGCGCACGATCCGTTCCCCGATCAGCGGCGTCAGCGAGGCCGGCTTGAGCACCACTCCGTTGCCGGCCATCAGCGCCAGCGCCACCTCGCCGAAGGGAATGCTCCACGGGTAGTTCCACGGCGAGATCACCCCGATCACGCCCAACGGCTCGTACGTGAAGACCGAGCGCTTGGTCTTCAGGAACAGCTGCGGCATCGGGATCTTCTCGTCGGCGAGGATCCGCTGCCCCTCGCGGGCGATCCATCCGAGCGCGTCGATCGTCGGCAGCAGCTCCATCGAGAACGCCTCATTGCGTGGCTTGCCCTGCTCGGCCGCGATCAGGTCGCGGATCTCGTCGCACTCGTCGATCAGCACCTGCGCCGCCCGCTGCAGGTAGCGCGCGCGATCCGCCAGTGTCAGCTGGGCCCAGAACGGCTGGACCTTGGCCACCGCGTCCACGACCGCCTGCACGTCCTGAGGTGACGTGACAGCCACCGAGCCCAGGCGCCCACCATCGGCCGGACTGTGGGACTCCATCGTCGCGCTGGCGGTTGCGACCTCCACGCCGCAGAGCCTACCGATCAAACACTAGAGCGAACTCACGCCGCGCGAGCGCGGGTCGCCGCGGCCGGGGCGGAGGCCGTCGCCGCGCGGAGGCGGCCCC
>CALAQT010000440.1 GCA_937888775.1 uncultured Actinomycetes bacterium
TCATCGAGTTGGGCGAGGCGCAGATCGAGCCGGGGAAGCCGCGGTAGCCCTTGAAGGCCGGCTCGGCCCCCTGGGAGCGGATGAACTTCTCCGCCGCCTGATCGAGCTCCCGCGTGCTGACGCCGGGTCGCACCTTGCCGGCGAGCAGGTTCATCGTCTTGACGAGGATCGCACCCGCGGCGGCCATGCGATCGATCTCCTCGGGGGTCTTCTTGATGATCACGTGTGCAGCCGCCCTGAAATCAGACGTTCTCCTCCAGCCGAAGGGTCGCGATCACGGCACGGATGTGACCGTGTACCTCGGTGGCCTCGCGCGTCCCGTCGATCCGGCGCATCAGCCCCTGCTCGTCGTAGTAGTCGACCAGCGGCTCGGTCTGATCGTGGTAGACGAGCAGACGGTTTCGGATCACGTCGGGCTTGTCGTCGTCACGCTGAACGAGGCGCGAACCGTCCTGATCGCACACGCCCTCGTGCTTGGGCGGGTCAAACTCGACGTGATAGTTGTGACCCGACTTGACGCATACCCGCCGTCCCGACAGCCGGCGGATGACTTCCTCGTCGGGCACCTCGATCAGCAGCGCCGTGGTGACCCGGCGAGCCAGCTCGGAGAGCTGCTTGTCCAGCGCCTTGGCCTGCTCGATCGTGCGTGGGAAGCCGTCCAGGATGAAGCCGTCCTGAGCATCATCCTGCTGCAGGCGCTCGGCGGCCATCGCCACGATCAGCTGATCGGGCACCAACTCGCCCTTGTCCATGTAGGCCTGCGCCTGTCGGCCGAGGTCTGTCTCCTGCTTTACGTTGGCGCGCAGCATGTCGCCGGTGGAGATGAACGGCAGCTGGAAATCGGAGCGCAGGCGGTCGGCCTGCGTCCCCTTGCCAGCCCCAGGCGGACCGAACAGGATCAGGTTGAGCTCGGGCACGAGTGCTCACTCTATCGTCGGAGCCCCCCACGCGCCGAGCCAGAATACTGAATCACCCTCCGGGCGCTTTACCTATTTAAGGAAGCCCTCGTAGTTGCGCATCATCAATTGCGCCTCCAGCTGCTTCATCGTGTCCAGCGCGACTCCGATCACGATCAGGATGGAGGTCCCGCCGAACAGGAAGTTGGCGCCCGTCTGACTGATCAGGATCGTCGGCAACGCCGCGATTGCCGCCAGGAACAGCGCACCGGGGAACGTCAATCGCGCCAGGATCCGGTCCAGGAACTCCGCCGTCGGGCGTCCGGGTCTCACCCCGGGAATGAAGCCACCGTACTTCTTGAGGTTGTCGGCCTGGTCGACGGGGTTGAACGTGACCGCCGTATAGAAGTATGTGAACAGGATGATGAAGATGCTCTCGCCGAGCACGTAATGCCAGCTTTGCGGACCGAAGAAGGTCGCCAGATGGGTGGCGAAGTTGTTTCGGTTCTGGCCGATCAGCTGACCGACCGTGGGCGGGATGGCCATCACGCTGGCGGCGAAGATCACCGGGATTACGCCGGCCATGTTGACGCGCAGCGGTAGGTAGGTCTGCCCGCCCTGCGTCATCCGCCGGCCGATCACGCGCTTGGCGTACTGGATCGGGATCCGGCGCTGGCCCTCCTGCACAAACACCACGGCGGCCACGACAGCGATCGCGATGAACGGCATGACCACCTTGAATACCTGGTTCGGGTTGGTCCACCAGGAGTTCACGCCACTGGGGATCCGCGACACGATCGACGCGAAGATCAGTAGCGAGATCCCGTTGCCGATCCCGCGCTGGGTGATCAGCTCGCCCATCCACATCAGCAGCACTGTGCCGGCGGTCAGCGAGATGACGATCAGGAAGACCTTCAGCAACGTGAAATCGCTGATCAAGGTAACGCCCGCCTGCTGCTCGAAGCTGCGGAACAGGAACACGTAGCCGATCGACTGGGCGAAGGCGAGGCCGACGGTGAGGTAGCGCGTGTACTGGGTGATCCGCGCCTGGCCGACCTCCCCCTCCTTCTGGAGCTTCTCCAACGAGGGCACGACGACCTGCAGCAGCTGCAGGATGATCGAGGCCGTGATGTAGGGCATGATCCCCAGCGCGAAGATGGCGATCCGGCCCAGGCCGCCGCCTGAGAAAAGGTTCAGCAGCCCGAGGATGCTGTTGCCGCCGAAGTTCTTCTGGATCGCGTTGACGGCTTTCGAGTTGATGCCCGGCGCGGGGATGTGGGTGCCGAGCCGGTAGAGCAGCAGGATCCCGGCTGTGAACAGGACCTTCGTACGGATCTCGCCGACCCTGAACGCTCCGAGGATCGTCGCGATCATCCCGGCTTGGCCTCAGCCCTCGATCAGCTGGCAGGTTCCGCCGGCGGCTTCGATCTGCTCGCGCGCGGCGGTGCTGAACCCGTGTGCGTGGACGGTGAGCGCCTTGGTCAGCTCTCCCTTGGCCAGCACCTTGACGGCGACGCCCTTACGGGTCGCCAGCCCCTTGGCGTTGAGCGCCTCCAGCGTGACGGCCGCGCCGGCCTCAAAACGGGCCTCGAGGTCAAGCAGATTGACCGGCTGGGTGTGGGTGCGGAAGGGCTCGAACGGCATCGACTTCTTCATGTGCGGCCCGCGCAGTTTGCGCATCCGCATGTGGATCGGGTTCTGTCCACCCTCGAAGCGGGCCCGGGCCTTGGCGCCCGAGCGGGAACCGTAACCCTTCTGGCCGCGCCCAGAGGTCTTGCCGGTCCCCGATCCCTCGCCGCGGCCGACCCGCTTGCGCGCCTTGCGCGACCCGGGGGCCGGGCTGAGGTTGTGCAGCCCGATCCGCTCGTCGGGGGCGTGCTCGCCGGGGGCGCTCACGAGTCCTCCGGAGTCTGCTCGGACACGTTCACGATCCTTGCACCTCGCCGGCAGACTCCGCAACCTCAACGAGATGGCGGACCTTGTGCAGCATGCCGCGAATCTGCGGCGAGTCCGAGACCTCGACGGTGTGACCGATTCGGCGCAGACCCAGCGAGCGCAGAGTGTCTAGCTGGCGCTTATCGCAGCCGTTGCGCGACTTGAGCTGGGTGACGAGTACCGTGCTCACGCTGCCCCGTTCGAGGCAGCCGCACCCTCGGCGGCGGGCGCCTCGGCGACAGCTTGACCGTCGGCGGCGGGGGCGTCGTCCGGAGCGGAGCCCTCGGCGGTCAGGGCGCCCGCGGCGGCCGTGCTGTCGCTGCCCTCGGCCGTCAGGCCCAGCACCTGGTTGATCGACAGGCCGCGCAGCTCGGCGACCTCGCGGGGTGTGCGCAGCGATTCCAGGCCGGCCATCGTGGCCTTGACCAGGTTGATCGGGTTCTGCGAGCCAAGGCTCTTGGAGAGGATGTCGTGGATCCCTGCCAGCTCCAGCACCGCGCGCACGCCGCCGCCGGCGATTACGCCGGTACCGGGGGCCGCCGGCTTGAGGAATACCCGCCCGGCCCCGAACACGCCCGTCGTCTGATGGGTGATGGTGGAGCCGTGCTTGGGCACGCGATAGAGGTTCTTCTTGGCACGCTCGACGCCCTTCTGGATCGCCATCGGGACCTCGTTGGCCTTGCCGTAGCCGATGCCGACCACCTCACGCTCGTCGCCGACGACCACCAGCGCGGTGAACGAGAAGCGGCGCCCACCCTTGACGACCTTGGCGACGCGGTTGATCTCCACCACGCGCTCCTGGAGGTCAAGGCCGGCGGATGAAACTGTGCGATCTCTGGACATGAAGTGGTGAGAGTAGCGGCTCTAGAAGCTCAGGCCGGCTTCGCGGGCCCCTTCGGCCAGCGCCTTGACCCGGCCGTGGAATTGATATCCGCCGCGATCGAACACGGCGGCGTCCACACCGGCGGCCTTGGCCCGCTCGCCCAGCAGCGCCCCGGCGCGGTGCGCCTGCTCGGTCGGCCCCAGCGATCGCAGCTCCGCCTCGGTCCAGTTGACCGCCGTGATCGTGTGGCCGGCGTCGTCGTCGACCAGCTGGGCAAAGATGCCGCGGTTGGAGCGGAAGACCGAGATCCGGGGCCGCTGCGCGGTGCCGTGGATCTTCGCCCGCACGCGGCGGCGTCGCTTGAGACGGCGTTGAGGCTTGGTGACGACTGTCATGCTCGTTTACCGACCTTGCGGGCCACGTACTCACCCTCGTAGCGGATCCCCTTGCCCTTGTAGGGCTCGGGCTTGCGTTGCTTGCGGATCAGGGCCGCGACCTCCCCGACCTGCTGCTTGGAGGCGCCGCGAACGACGATCCGTGTCGGCTGGGGCACCTCGAACTCGATCCCGTCCGGGGCCTTGATCGAAACCGGGTGCGAGTAGCCGAGCGCCAGCTCCAGATCGCGGCCGCGCAGCTGCGCGCGGTAGCCGACGCCCTGGATCTCCAAGCGCTTCTCGTATCCGTCGGTCACGCCGACGACCATGTTGGCCACCAGCGTGCGGGTCAGCCCGTGCAGGGCGCGATGCTCGCCGCGATCGGTCGGCCGCTTAACAAGCAGTTCCTCGCCGACGTGCTCCACCGAGATGTCGCGATGCACGCGCTCGGACAACTCGCCCTTGGGGCCGTTGACGATCACGCGCTCGGGCTCGATCGCGATCGAGACGCCGGCGGGCACGGCGATTGGTTGTCTTCCGATCCGGGACATCTTCTAGAGGGTTACCAGATCCTGGCCACGACCTCGCCACCGACGCCCTGTTGGCGGGCTTCGTGGCCGGTCATGACCCCTTTCGAGGTTGAGATGATCGCGGTCCCCATCCCGCCCTGAATCCGCGGGATGTGGGAGTGATCGACGTAAGTTCGCTGGCCGGGGCGCGAAACGCGCTGCATTCCGGAGATCACGGGTCGGCGCTCGTTGGTGTACTTGAGCGTGACCCTGAGCTGCTCGCCGGGCCGGCCGGGGACCGGCGGGTCTATCTGGTAGGCCTCGATGTAGCCCTGCTCCTTGAGGATCCGGGCCAGCTCGCGCTTCAGCTTGGAGGACGGAAGCGCCACATCGTGGTGCTGGGCCTTGGCAGCATTGCGCAAGCGGGTCAGGAAGTCGGCTACGGGATCGGTCATCGACATGGCGAGGCGATCACCAACTCGACTTCGTCATGCCGGGGACGTATCCGTTGTGCGCCAGCTCACGCAGGCAGATCCGGCATACGCCGAACTTGCGGTAAACCGCGCGAGCGCGACCGCAGCGGCGGCAACGGGTGTAACCCCGGGTCTTGTACTTGGGCGTCCGCTGCTGGCGGATTCGCTGTGAAGTCTTGGCCATGTGCTCCTTCTAATTCTGGTTGACGGCCGTCGCGTGAGGACGGCCCTCCTTCGAAAACGGCATCCCGAGCGCCTCCAGCAGGGCGAATGATTCCGCGTCGCTGGCGGCGCTCGTCGTGATCGTGATGTCGAGACCGCGCACCTGATCGACCTCGTCGTAGTCGACCTCGGGGAAGATGATCTGCTCACGCACGCCCATCGAGTAGTTCCCGCGGCCGTCGAACGAGCGTGGATTGAGCCCGCGGAAGTCCCGGATTCGGGGGATCGCTACCGACATCAGCCGGTCGAGGAACTCATACGAGCGCTCGCCGCGCAGCGTGACGGCCACACCGACGGGCATACCCTCCCGCACCTTGAACTGCGCGATCGACTTGCGCGCCCGGCGCACGCTCGGTCGCTGGCCGGTGATCGTCGCCAGCTGCTCGGTCGCGGCATCGAGCATCTTGGAGTCCTGCTTGGCCTCGCCGACGCCCATGTTTACCGTGATCTTCTCGATCCGCGGCGCCTGCATCGGGGTCGAGTAGCCAAAGCGCTCGACCAGGGCCGGTCTGATCTCCTCCAGATACCTGCTCTTCAGTCTTGCCGGCATGTCAGTCGATCCTCGCTCCGCTGCGCTTGGCGATGCGCAAGCGCTTGCCGTTTTCGATCTCCACGCCGACGCGGGTGGGCTTGCCGTCCTTGGGATCGATCAGCATCACGTTTGAGAGGTGGATCGGGCCTTCCTTCTCGATCACGCCGCCGACCTGTTCGGCGCGCTGGGCGCCGGCGACCTGCTGGGGTCGCTGGTGGCGCTTGACCATGTTCAGTCCTTCGATGTAGACGCGCTGGGCCTTGGGGTCGACACGCAGCACCTTGCCGCGCTTGCCTCGATCCTTGCCACCGATCACGATCACATCGTCGTTTGCCTTGATTCGTGCGGGCACTAGAGGACCTCGGGGGCCAGGGAGACGATCTTCATGAAATTTCGTTCGCGTAGTTCGCGGGCCACCGGACCGAAGATACGGGTTCCGCGTGGATTGTTCTGCGCGTCGATCAGCACCGCTGCGTTCTCGTCGAAGGCGATGTAGGTGCCGTCCTCGCGTCCGTAGGACTTCTTGGTGCGTACGACGACCGCGGTCACGACTTCGCCCTTCTTGACCGAGCCCTGGGGGCTGGCCTGCTTGACGGTGGCCACGATCACGTCGCCGACGGCCGCATAGCGTCGCCGTGAGCCGCCCCGCACGCGGATCACCAGGATCTCTCGCGCGCCGGTGTTGTCGGCCACGCGCAGCCGGGTCTCATTTTGGATCACTTACTTGGCCCTCTTGACGACTTCGATCAGTCGCCAGCGCTTGGTGCGTGACAGCGGGCGCGCCTCGCGGACGATCACCGTATCGCCGATGTGAGCGTCGTTTGCCTCGTCGTGGGCGTGCAGCGTGCTGGAAGTGCGCACGATCTTCTCGTAGCGGCGGTGACGGCGCGCCGTGTCGATCCTCACGGTGATCGTCTTGTCGGCGCGATCGGAGACGACCACGCCCTGGCGGATCTTCTGCACGCGCGGCGCGTGCTCACGCGGGGGCGTCGTCTCGCTGCCGGTGTTACCGGCGCGTTCCTTCTCACGTGTGCGGGTGCGCATCACGCTTCTGACCTGCGCCTTGCCGCGGCGCTCGGCTACCCGCTCGGCCTGACGCTCCTCCGGACTCCGTGAGCCACGCGACTTGGTCTTTGACGCCTTGGCTGCACGGGCGCGCCGCCGCCGTTCCTTCGGCGCGAGCACCTCCGCGGGGGGCGCGGTCGGACCGGAACGTGCGGCCGGTGCCTGAGTGGCCTGCGGCGCTTGCGCTGCGGGCTGCTCTTCAGGGGTCTGTTCAGGATTCTCGTTGGTCTCTTCAGCCATAGTCCTAAGCCTGTCCGTTGATATCTCGCTCGCCCAAAATGGTCAGCGCGCGGGCAACGTCTCGCTTGGCGCGCGCCAAGCCGGCGGTGTTGTCCAACTCGCCGGTCGCGTGCTGGAAACGCAGCCCGAACAGCTCGCGCCGGATGGTGCGAATGTGCTCGCGCAGCTCGGTTTCGCTCATGTCGCGCAGCTCAGCCGGCTTCATCGCTAAGCGTCCTCTCGCATCACGAACTTGGTCCTGACGGGAAGCTTGTGGCCGGCCAGGCGCATTGCCTCACGCGCGAGTGGCTCGGACACTCCGGCCAGCTCGAACATAACCCGTCCCGGCTTGACCACTGCGACCCAGCCCTCGGGCGAGCCCTTGCCCGAGCCCATCCGGGTTTCGGCCGGCTTCTTGGTGAACGGCTTGTCGGGATAGACATTGATCCACACCTTGCCGCCGCGCTTGATCTTGCGGGTCATGGCGATGCGCGCAGCCTCGATCTGGCGGTTGGTCAACCATCCCGCGTCGATCGTCTTAAGCCCGTACTCGCCGAACTGGACCGTTACCTGCCCACGTGAAAGTCCACCGCGCCGGCCGCGGTGCTGCTTGCGATGCTTGACACGCTTGGGGGACAGCATCAGCGACCGCCTCCGCCGGAGGCTCCGCCACCGCCGCCGCCGGGACGCGGGCCACGTCCGCCGCCGCCACCACGGCCACCAGATCGGAAGAGCGTCGTGTAGGGAAAGAGT
>CALAQT010000441.1 GCA_937888775.1 uncultured Actinomycetes bacterium
CTGCCGCTCCTGGTGCGAAGCGGCCAGCACGCCGGCGTGACCCGAATAGGCGTGAAACAGCAGTCTCGGCACCTCGATCGAGCCGGGCTGGCGCTGCTGCTGCGGAACGGTTGCGGGCGTCTGACTAGGTGGCCATCCGGGCGCCGGCTCACGGCTTGATTCGTTCCATCGCGGGTGTCCCGCCCGAGGCGGAGCTCGCTGCTGCTTCTGGGGAAAGCGGGTGCGATGGCCATCGCTTCTGCCCCTTAGCCCAGAGCGCTACAGGTTTTCCGGCGCCGTCGTGGCTTCCGCTCTTCCGGGTCAAGCCATTTGCTGGCGTCCAGCTCGTCGCACACCGAGCAAGCGCGGCCGGCGGCTCAGCTCGCGGCGGCCTGAGCCTCCGTGAACTGGCTGTTGTAGAGGGAGTGGTACAAGCCGCGGCGGGTCAGCAGCTCGGCGTGTCTGCCCTGCTCTACGATGTGGCCGGCGTCCATGACGATGATCGTGTCCGCGTCACGGATCGTGGACAGGCGGTGCGCGATGACGAAGCTGGTCCGGCCGTGCCGTAGCCGTGCCATCGCCTCCTGGATGAGGACCTCGGTGCGGGTGTCGACGTTGCTGGTTGCCTCGTCGAGGATCAGGATGCTCGGATTGGCGAGGAACGCCCGCGCGATCGTCAGCAGCTGCTTTTGTCCTGAGGAGAGGTTTGACGCGTCCTGATCGAGCAGGGTGTCGTAGCCGTCCGGCAAGGTTCGGACGAAATGATCGACGTGGGCGACCTCGGCCGCAGCCACGATCTCCTTGTCGGTCGCTCCCGGTTTCCCGTAGCCGATGTTGTCCCGGATCGTGCCCGCGAACAGCCAGGTGTCCTGCAGCACCATGCCGAAGGAGCTGCGCACCTCGTCACGGGTCAGGTCGCGGTAGTCGGTGCCGTCGAGGATGATCCGCCCGGAGTCGATCTCGTAGAAGCGAACGAGCAGGTTCACCATGGTGGTCTTGCCCGCACCCGTGGGGCCGACGATCGCGACAGTCTGGCCCGGTGACACATCGAGGTTGAAGTCCTCGATCAACGGCTTGTCCGGCTCGTAGCGAAAGCACACATGCTCGAGCTTCACCTGCCCGGCCGCCAGCGGTCGCAGCACCGGGCCAGCAACGGAGGGACGGTCAGGGGCCTCTTCTTCGGCGTCGAGGAACTCGAACACTCGCTCTGCCGACGCGAGGCCGGACTGCAGCAGGTTCATCTGGCTGGCGATCTGGGTGAGCGGCATGGTGAACTGGCGCGAATACTGGATGAACGCCTGCACGTCTCCGAGGGACAGGGAGCCGGAGGCAACCATGTAGCCACCGAGCACCGCGATGGCGACGTAGTTGATGTTGGCGAGGAACTGCATCGACGGCTGGATGATCCCCGACAGGAACTGAGCTCGGAAGCTCGCTTCATAGAGGCGCCCGTTCTGGCGGCCGAACTCGTCGATGGTCGCCCTGCGCCGACCGAAGAGTTGCACCAGCGCATGCCCGGTGTGGGTCTCCTCGACCAGCCCGTTGAGCGTTCCGGTCTGGTCCCACTGGGCCGTGAACTGGACTTGTGAGCGCCTTGCGATGAGGAAGGTGATCGCGATCGCGAGCGGGATCGTGACCGCGGACACTGCTCCGAGCAGCGGTGAGATCCAGAACATCATGCCCAGCACGCCGACGATCGTCAGCACCGAGGTGAGGAGCTGGCTGAGTCCCTGCTGCAGGGTCGTGGAGAGGTTGTCGATGTCATTCGTGACCCTGCTCAAGATGTCGCCGTGCGGATGACTGTCGAAGTAGCGCAGCGGCAGCCGGCCCAGCTTCTCCTCGACCTCGCGGCGCAGCCCGAACATGGTCCGCTGGGTGACCCCCGCCATTGTGTACCCCTGGCCGTAGTTGAACGCCGCGCCGAGGAGGTACACCAGCGCCGCCAGGCCGAGGACTCGGCCGAGCTCGCCCACATCGACACCCCTCCCGGGGACGATGTTCATCCCGGAGACCATGCTCGCGATCTGGCCCTGGCCGTGAGAGCGCAGCAACGCGATCGCCTGCGCCTTCGTGGTCCCCACCTTGAGCAGCTTGCCCACCACACCGTTGAACAGGACGTTCGTCGCGTCGCCGAGGATCCTCGGGCCGCTCACCAAGAAGCCGACCGAGGTCACGCCCAGCAACAGCGCGATCACCAGCCTGATGCGTTCGGGGCGCAGCCTTGCGAGCAGCCGCCGCAGCGTTCCCCGCAGATCCTTGGCCCGCTCCGGCGGCCCAACCCCCCGGCGCATCCCGCCCCCCGCTCGGCCGAAGCTCATGCCGCAGCATCCTCACCCAGCTGCGAGACGACGATCTCGCGATAGGGATCGCAGCTCCCGAGCAGCTCCCGATGCGTGCCCATCCCCGCGATGACGCCGTGGTCGAGGACGATGATCAGGTCGGCCTGCATGATTGTGCTCACCCGCTGCGCCACGATCACCACCGCGGCGTCGCGCGTCGCCAGTTTCATAGCGGCACGCAGCCGGGCGTCGGTCGCAGCGTCCAGCGCCGAGAAGCAATCGTCGAACAGGTACAGGCGGGGCTGCTTCACGAGCGCCCGGGCGATCGACAGCCGCTGGCGCTGCCCCCCCGAGACGTTGGTGCCACCCTGGTCGATGGGGGCGTCGAGACCCCTGGGCATCGCTGCGACGAAATCGCGCGCCTGAGCGATCTCGAGGGCACGCCACAGTTCAACGTCGGTGGCCTCCGGCTTGCCGAACCGCAAGTTGCTCGCGACGGTGCCACTGAACAGGAACGCCGCTTGGGGGACCAGTCCGACCGAGCTCCACAGCTCTTCCAGCTCCTGGTTCCGTACATCCACGCCGTTGACGAGCACCGTGCCGTTCGTCGCGTCGAAGAACCGCGGGATGAGGTCGAGCAGCGTCGTCTTGCCGCTTCCCGTGCCTCCGATAATCGCGCTGGTCTCGCCCGGCTGGAGCGCAAAGGAGAGCTCGTGCAGGACGGGACGTTCGCTGCCCGGATACCCGAAGGTGACGTTCTCGAATTGCACGAGGCCGCTCACCTGCGCCGGCTTGATCGGGCGCGGCGGGTCGGCGATCGCCGGCACCGTATCGAGCACCTGCTCGACGCGCTCCGCGCTGGCCACCGCGCGCGGGAGCAGGATCACCATCATCACCGCCATCATCACCGCCATCAGGATCTGCAGGATGTAGGCGAGGAACGCGGTGAGGTTGCCGATCGGCATCGACCCGTCGCTCACCAGACGGCCGCCGAACCACAAGACGGCGACACTCGACAAGTTCAGGATCGCCATCATCGCCGGCAGTGTCAGGGCGAAGATCCGGTTCACCCGTAAGGCGGTGGACGTGAGATCGGCGTTCGCTTCGCTGAAACGCCGGCCCTCGGACCGGCCGCGGACAAACGCGCGGATCACCCGGACCCCCGTGATCTGCTCACGCAACACCTCGTTGATGCGGTCGATCTTGACCTGCATGGAGCGGAATTGCGGCACCACCGTGACCAGCACGACGCCGATGACCAAGGCCATCACGGGCACGGCGACCGCCAGCAAGGGCGAGAGCGCCGCGCCCTCTTTGATCGCGAGGATCACGCCCCCGACGCTCATGATCGGGGCGATGACCATCAGCGTGAGCGCCACCTGCAGGAACAACTGGATCTGCTGGATGTCGTTCGTATTGCGGGTGATCAAAGACGGCGTCCCGAAGCGATTGATCTCACGGGCCGAGAATCCCTGCACGCGAGCGAAGACCGCGCCGCGAATATCCGCGCCGGCTCCCATCGCCACGCGCGACGCCCAGTACACCGCCACGATCGCGACGACACCAAGCACGAGCGCGATGGCCAACATGACGCCACCGGTCCTCAAGATGTAGTGGAGATTCCCCTTCACCACCCCGTTGTTGATGATGTCCGCGTTGAGGTTGGGCAGGTACAGGTTCCCGACGGTCTGAACCACCAACAGCGCCACCACGACCGCGACCTGGCCGGTGTACGGACGCAGATAGGTGCGAAGCAGGCGAATCAGCATCGCCTCACGCTCCGCGGACGCGCTCGCTCGCCGAAGCGGTGAGAGACGCAAGACGATTCGAGCACTGGCGATCCGTCCGGCGATTTCGGGGCGGCATCTGCGACAACTGCAGCCGGACGGCTCATCCCGTCATCATCCGCCACATTCAGAGTTCCGGGCGCTGGACTTGCCGGCACGGTTTGGACCGAGGAAGCCGGTTACCGTGCCCGGCCGCACGTCGAGGGACAGCCCGTCCACGGCGAGCATCTTCGCGAGCGTTTCGTCAACTGCCCGGCCTGGATCATGGCGGCGCGGATCTTCACGGACCTCCCAGGGTGCGCGGACTACAGCTCCGTCAACCGCTCGAGCAGGACGACCGCTTGGGCGAGCACCTGCTGCTCCTCGGGCGAGAAGCCCCCCGCGATCGCGCCGGCCAGCCACCCCTCGCGCCAGCCGCGATCCTGCTCGAGCGCCCGGCGCCCGGCATCGGTGAGCTCGAGCAGGGTGCGGCGCCGATCGGCCGCATCGGGACGGCGGGCGATCAAGCCCTCGGCTTCTAACTCAGCGAGCGTCTGACCCATCGACTGGGGCCGTACCCGTTCGGCGACGGCGAGGTCCGCCGTACTCCGGGCCCCCTCGCGGTCCAGGCGACCGAGCACAGCGCCGTGCGTGAGCGGGAAGCGATGCTCGGTCCGCAACCGCCGCACGAGCTGGCCGAGCACCACCCGGAGCTCGCTGGCGAGCAGGCTGACGTCCACGCGCACGGCCACGACCACGACCAAACTATATGACAATCGAAGGCAAACTGTGCAGGTTGCCTGTATAAAATTGGGTTGGTTTGAAAGGCATCGCGAGTATCCGATCAAGAGTCGATGCGTTCCCGATCGGAGCGAACGGCGGCGCCCCGGCGTCCGACGGCTACAAGTGGGTGGCGTTGTCGAATACGACGCTCGGCGTGCTGTTGGCGACGATCGATGCGTCGATCACGCTGATCGCGATGCCCGACATCTTCCGTGGCATCCATCTCGATCCGCTCGGGCCGGGGAACAGCTTCTACCTGTTGTGGATGATCCTCGGTTTTCTGGTGGTCACGAGCGTGCTGGTGGTGAGCCTCGGCCGGCTGGGGGATCTGTTCGGGCGGGTACGGGTCTACAACCTCGGGTTCGTTATCTACACGGTCGCGTCGCTGTGCTTGACCGTCGACTGGCTGACCGGGCGTTCGGGAGCGACATATCTGATCGTGTTTCGCGTTGTGCAGGGGGTCGGTGCCGCGTGCCTGCTGGCCAACTCCGCTGCGATCCTGACCGACGCGTTCCCACCGAACCAGCGGGGCCTGGCGCTGGGGATAAACAACATCGCGGGGATCAGCGGCCAGTTCATCGGGCTGCTACTCGGCGGCCTTCTGGGGCCGATCGACTGGCGTCTGGTGTTCCTCGTCTCGGTGCCGATCGGCGCCTTTGGAACGGTCTGGGCTTACCTCAAGCTCGAAGAGCGCGGCGAGCCGCACCGCGCGCCGATCGACTGGCGCGGGAACATCACATTCGCGCTCGGGCTGATCCTGGTGATGGTCGGGATCACCTACGGAATCCAGCCCTACGGACACCACGCGCTCGGCTGGCTCAGTCCGCGGGTGCTTGCCGAGCTCGGCGCCGGGCTCGCACTGCTGGTCATATTCACGTTGCTGGAGAGGCGCGTACGCGATCCGATGTTCCGCCTGCCCCTGTTCCGCATCCGTCCGTTCACGTTCGGCGTGCTCTCGAGCTTTCTGGCGGCCATCGCGCGCGGCGGGTTGATGTTCATGCTGATCATCTGGCTGCAGGGGATCTGGTTGCCGGAGCACGACTACAGCTTCACCTCCACGCCGCTGTGGGCCGGTATCTACATGCTCCCGCTGACCTTGGGGTTTCTGCTCGCCGGGCCGGCGTCCGGCTACCTCTCAGACCGCTACGGCGCAAGACCATTCGCGACCGGCGGAATGCTCGCCGCCGCCGCCAGCTTCGTCCTGATGGTGCTCTTGCCGATCGACTTTCCCTACCCGCTGTTCGCGCTGATCCTGCTACTCAACGGGCTGGCGCAGGGATCGTTCGCGTCCCCCAACCGGGCGGGAGTCATGAACAGCCTCCCGCCCGAGGATCGCGGCGCCGGCGGCGGCATGAACCAGACCTTCCAGAACTCCGCCCAAGTGCTCTCGATCGGGATCTTCTTCACGCTGATGATCGCCGGCCTGGCCTCCACCCTGCCCGTCAGCCTGTCCACCGGCCTGCAAGCCCACGGCGTATCCGCCTCGCTGGCACGGCAGGTCGGCCACCAGCCTCCGGTCTCGATCCTGTTCGCCGCCTTCCTCGGCTACAACCCGATCCAACGGCTGCTCGGTCCGCACGCGCTCAGCCAGCTATCAGCGAGCAACACGGCGACGCTCACCGGACGCTCGTTCTTCTCCCAGCTGATCTCGAGCCCGTTTCGCTCCGGGCTGCACGCCGCGTTCGCGTTCGCGATCGTCGCCTGCCTCCTCGCAGCGATCACGTCCTGGTCGCGCGGCAGCCGCTACGTCGCCGGCGAAGTACCCCCCGGGCTCGAGGCAGAGCACGCCCGCGCACACGCGCCCGGACCCATGCCATGAGCACCCGCGTCTGACATGGCACGATCACCGGCCCTTGTGATCCAGAAAGGATGACCAGATGATCCTCATCTGCTACGACGGATCCCCCGACTCACGGGCCGCCATAAACAGCGCAGGGCAGCTGATGCCCGGCGAAACAGCGACGGTGCTCACCGTCTGGGAACCGTTTCTCGACATACTGACCCGCACCGGCGCAGGAATGGCCTACTGGCCTGAGGGAATAGATCTCGAGGAAATCGACGCCGCCGCCGAGCAAAGCGCCCGCGCCAGCGCCGACGAGGGCGTCGAGCACGCCCGGCGCGCCGGTCTGAACCCACAACCACGCACCAGAGCCCGCGGCGCCACGATCACCGAGACGATCCTCTCCGAGGCCGACGAGGCGAAAGCAAACGCGATCGTGCTCGGCACGCGCGGCCTGACCGGCCTCAAATCACTCATGCTCGGAAGCGTCTCCCACGCAGTAGTACAACACGCCGATCGCCCCGTGATCATCGTCCCCTCCCCCGAGATCACCGCCAAGCGCGCCGCCAGCCGGCGCTGAACGATCCGCGGCGCATCAACATGGGCCGGGGCGTGGCTGGCAGTGTCCCATCACCTATTGATGCACCTAAGCGCGACCGCTCTCTGAAACCGCCAAATACGACACGACCTCCGGGCGAGCACCTAATCTAAGCGTCGAGCGCGACGAGCTCGGGCATGAGGTGGCGCTGAGTGCATCCCTGCAATTGGCCCTGCGGGCGGCGACCCCGGTCGGTTGCTTGGCGTTGGTCGGCCGAGATCGCGGCCCTGGTGATCCCGGCCCTGGCCCTGCGGCCGCGTTTGCTCGGTGGTGCGACGAGCTGGACGCGAGCAAGCGGCGCGACGACCAACAGCGGAAGTGCGAGGGTGCGGAAGATCTGTAGCGCTCCGGGCTAGGTCCGGCAGTCTGCCGTCGGCAGCTCGAGCCTCGGTTCGCTACTGCTCTGCGACGGCGAAGCGGTAGCCGCAAAACACGCCGACGGCGTGGCTGCTTCTGAGCAGGACCAGCTGTCTGCGTTCAGGCGGGGTCAGGACTGTCCCTCACCTCGGATTGCAGGAGCGGGCCACCTCTTCGGATTAGCGCGCTCAGAGCAGCGCAGCAAGCGCTGGGAGGAGGTTGGGAAACATCGCCGACGCTTGCTGGAGACCGATCTGCGCCGCATCCAGCTAACGATCTGGCCATTCGCGACCCGCTGTCGCTATCGCGTGAAGGCGAGCACCGGCGCCGGTCGTCTCAGCCTTCTGCAACCGCCCAGGAGCAGCGGTCCGGGCCGACCGGGGCTAGCCGAGGAGCTCAGCATGGAAACGATCGCGTCACGATGATCTCGGCGGCACGCTCGGCGAGCCACTCGGCGACCGGGTCGGCGTTGCGGCGGTGGCCGGTCCACGCCTGGAGCGGCCACGCCGGCGTCGCTACCGCTTCGCTCAAATATGGGTT
>CALAQT010000442.1 GCA_937888775.1 uncultured Actinomycetes bacterium
CCGTTCAAGCAGGCCGAGTTCGACATCGAGTTCGGCAAGGGCATCTCGACCTCCGGCTGCCTGATCGACCATGGCATCGAGAACGACATCATCACCAAATCCGGTTCGTTCTTCTCCTACGGCGACGAGCGACTCGGTCAGGGACGCGGCAACGCCAAGGCCTTCCTCGACGAGCATCCGGAGACCGCCCGGGAGATCGAGGCGAAGATCTACGCCGCGCTTGGGCTCAGTCGCGATCTGGTCAAGCCGATCGAGCACGAGGAGCCACCGCTGGCGGCAGTGGGATCGGTGGCCTCGGCCGGCGATCGTGCCGCGTAGTGCGGTGACCAGCGACGACGAACGGCTCGAACACGCGCTCGGGCTCGCCTATCGGTTGCTGAATGCTCGCGACCGCACGGTCAGCGAGATGCAGCGCCAGCTGGAGCGAAAGGGAGTCGACGCGAGCACCCGCGAGCAGGCTATCCGGACACTCGGCGAGCTCGGCTATCTGGATGATGAACGGTTCGCGCGCACGTTCATCGCCGACAAGCGTGATCTGGAGCGCTGGGGCGAAGATCGGATCAGGTTGGGGCTGCTGGCGCGCGGGATCGATCGCGATTTGGTGCAGACGCAGCTGGATCAGATCCGCGGCAGCAACGAGGAGACCGAGCTTGACCGGGCGCTGTCGCTGCTGCGCCGGAGATTCCCGGCTCCACCGCGCGAGCGCCGTGAACGCGACCGGGCGCTGGGCGTGCTGCTGCGCAAGGGATACGAAAGCGAGCTCGCGCTCGACGCTCTGACCGCCTACGCGCGCGGTGACTGACCGTGAGCAGCTCCCGGACTTCCGCACAGCAGCTCACGGATTTGCACGCCGCTCTGCGCCGGATTGCGCCCGGTAATACGATTACTGCAGCGAACGAACGGCCCGCGTGGCCGCAGAAAAACACCAGCAAATGCATAAATTTCGGATCCGGATTCAGTGTTGACGGCAATCTTGACCGGGCCACCTGGCTGGCCCAGCTCATCCTCTACTAAAGCCAATTAGCGCCGCCTCGGGCGGCCACCGTTGCCTGGGCTCCCTATCCGTTCGTGCGTATGCGCGAGCCGCTCGGTCGCTCCCGAACAAGCGAACCAGTGAATTTGGTCCGGACTGCATCGGACCGCCAGGAGAGGAACGACCATGGAAATCATCGGAGCCGCGGCGCTCATAGCGGTCGGAATCGTGGCCGCAGCGGTCGTTTACGGCCGTTCGCACGTCATTGCTCCAGCCGTCGTGCCGGCTGCCAACCCCGGCGTGTCGGCGCTCGAGACCGGGCTGCCGGAGCGCACGGCGGCACTGGCCCGGCGCGAGGATGCGCTGGCACGGCGTGAGACCGAGCTCGAACATGAGCGCAGGACGCTCGCCGACGAGCGTCAGGGGGTCCAGCGCGAGCTCGAGCGGATCTCAGGCCTGTCGGCCGCGAAGGCCAAGCAGCTGTTGCTGGAGGAGATCGAGGACCAGGCCCGCCATGACGCCGCCCGGCGCATCCGCCAGATCGAGGAGCAGACCAAGCGCGAGGCCGAACGGAGGGTCCGCAACATCCTCTCGGTGTGCATGCAGCGACTCGCCGCGGGACACGCCGCCGAGACGACCGTCTCGGTCGTGCAACTTTCGGCTGACGACATGAAGGGACGGATCATCGGCCGCGAGGGCCGCAACATCCGAGCGCTGGAGAATCTGACCGGCGTCGACTTCATCATCGACGACACGCCGGGAGCGGTCGTCCTGTCTGGCTTTGACGGCGTCCGGCGGGAGATCGCGCGGCTCACGCTGGAGAAGTTGCTCCTGGACGGGCGGATCCACCCGGCCCGGATCGAGGAGATGTACTACCAGACCAAGTCAGAGCTCGAGGACCACATCGTCGAGCTTGGCGAGCAGGGCGTGTTCGACGCCGGGGTTCAGGGCGTGCATCCCGAGCTCGTGAGGCTGCTCGGACGGCTGCGATTCCGCACCAGCTATGGCCAGAACGTGCTCGCACATTCGATCGAGGTCGCGCAGCTGGCGGCGATGATGGCCCAGGAGCTGGGGGCCAGCGCCAAGACATCCCGGCGGGCGGCGCTGCTGCATGACATCGGCAAATCGGTCACGCACGAGATCGAGGGACCCCACGCGCTCGTCGGCGGCGAGCTGGCGCGCAAGTACGGCGAGCCGGAGGCGGTCGCCCACGCGATGGAGGCCCATCACAACGAGGTTGAGCCGCAGACGATCGAGGCGGTGATCGTCCAGGCCGCCGACGCGCTCTCGGGAGCGCGTCCCGGGGCCCGGGGGGAATCGCTGGAGCAGTACGTCAAGCGCCTGCGGGACCTGGAGCAGATCGCAACCCGGCACAAGGGCGTCGACAAGGTCTACGCGATGCAGGCCGGGCGCGAGATCCGCATCATGGTTGCTCCCGGCGCGATCGACGACGACGCGGCGACGATGCTGTCCTACGAGATCGCGCGGGAGATCGAGAAGGAGCTCGAGTTCCCGGGCCAGATCAAGGTCACGGTGATCCGCGAGTCACGCGCGGTGGAGTACGCGAAGTGACCGAGCGACACGTGCGGAAGGCCGCGGCCTAGTGGTTGTGGAACAGCCCGAAGTGGGTGGTCCAGGGTGCGTAGTCCGGAATCAGCACCAACGCCAGCACCAGACCCCCTACCAGCGGCCCGATCAGCGCGATCCAGCGCCCGGCGCCACCGGGCGAGAACCCCCGGCTCTCCGGGCTGCGAGGCACGGCCCGCAGGGACGCCGGCATTGCGGGCAGATGGCCGAGCACGTGCACCGCGGTGACCATCAGCCACAGGATGAAGCTCGCCTTGTGGATCAGCAGCAGCGTGCCGCGGCCGCTGGGCCCCTGGAATAGCAGCACTACGCCACTGGCGAACACCACCACCGTGGTGAGCACGACGAGGGGGGCGAGCAGCCGCATCCCCGGGGCCGGCGGCCCCTTGCGTCGGTAAGCCCGATCGTGGGTGTAGTACCGGGCGAACCGATAGCCGGTGCTGGCCATCTTCATGCCCACCGGGCCGATCAGCAGCAGGCCCACGAACAGGTGCACCGAGATCAGCTGGCCGATGCGCAGGATCGTGACGCCGAGCACGGCCAGCAGGACGAGCAGGACCACGCCGATGCTCGCAGTGAGCTGCTCGTTGCCCTCAGGGCCTCCGCCGGTGAAAGGCCGCGGGCGACGTGCCCTGGTCCGATGCTCACCGCGGCGCAGACCCGCAGCCGGCCGGCGGGTCTGTTCCTGAAGCTCCATTGCCAGGAGTATTGGATTGAGAGCTCAAGTGTCGTTCAGCGCTACATGAGAAAGCTCTTCGCGTCCGCGCGAAGCCGTCTGCCGGTCTATGATCGGTGTCCCGCCGCCGCAGCCGGGTGGTGAGGGACACTTAGCTATGCCCGGACTGATTCTGGTGATCGAGGACGAGCCCGGAATCGTCGACTTCCTCGAACGGGGCCTGAAGGCCTACGGCTTCGAGGTTGCCTCGGCCGGGGACGGCATCAGCGGCACCGAGCGCGCCCTGAACGAGAGCTTTGATCTCGTGGTGCTCGACATGATGCTGCCCGGACGCAGCGGGATGAAGGTGCTGGAGTCGATCCAGGCGACCAAGCCGATGCTGCCGGTGATCGTGCTGACCGCGCAGGATGAGGTGGAGAACCGCGTCTCGGGCCTGGACGCCGGCGCCGTGGACTACCTGACCAAGCCGTTCTCGCTCAGCGAACTGGCCGCACGGATTCGCGCGCAGCTGCGGGTGGCGGCGCAGACCCCCAGTACGACCCTCATCGCGGGCGACGTCGAGGTCAACCTGATCACGCGCGACGTGCGAAGGGGCGACGAGCTCGTCCGGCTCTCCACGACCGAGTTCGAGCTGCTCAACTACTTGATGCAGAATCGTGGGCGGGTGCTCTCACGCGAACAGATCCTCCGAGCGGTTTGGGGGTATGAATATGACCCCGGCACGAACGTGGTCGACGTGTACGTCGGCTATCTCCGGCGCAAGCTGCGCCAGGATCAGCGGCCCGATCCGATCGTGACCGTCCGCTCGGTCGGCTACCGCTTCGATGCATCCGATTAGCGGCTGGCTGCCCGGCGGGCTTCGCTGGCGCCTGACGGCCTGGGTGGCCGCCGTGATGCTCGTCTCGGCGG
>CALAQT010000443.1 GCA_937888775.1 uncultured Actinomycetes bacterium
TTATGTCCCCTGCAAAGCCACGACCGCGCCGTCGGCCGTGGCACTACTCATCTAGCAACAAGATCATCCAGTCGATTAACGCCGTCGGCGGCCGGCAGTACACGTACTCCCTCTCAAGCCCAGGGACCTTCGATCTGAGCTCGCCCAGCGACACGACGAGCGGCGACACCCAGACGACGATCGCGAATGCGTGGCAGTTCAACGTCGTCCACGACTGTGGACGCGACTACGGCGACGATCCGAGCCAGTCCCCGTACACGAACCAGTTCGCTGCCGGCCCGTCGAACAACCTCCCGACCGACCAGTACGGCAACGCTGGCGGCAACGCCTGCGGCCCGACATCGCTGGCGATGCTGGTTGACATGGTCAAGACCGCCCGCGGCGAGGGCAACTACCCCTCGCTGAGCAGCCTGTACGGCGACACGATGGTGAGCCCGCCGGCGAATGGCGCCAGTAACTCGCTCGACTGGGGCAAGGCGTACACCGAGCTCGAGTCGATGGGCTATGACGTCTTGATCGGCAGCGGTAGCGCATTCATCGACAGTTCCTTGAGCCTGGGTGTCCCTGTGATCGCGTCTACGGTGTACAGCTCGAAGCCAGGCGGTGCCGATGGTGAGGGTCACGTGATTCTGATTTTGGGCAGGACGCCCGGCGGCGACTACATCGTGGACGACCCAGCCGGCGACTACTACGCAAACAGCAACGGCGGGCTGACCTCCAGCGGGCACTACGGGGCTTCGCATTGCGGGTCGGACACGATCTATCCGAAGGCCGGGCTGGACGCGAAGGCCAACGGTCGAACGGCGCTCGCCGTGATCCCAACCGCCAACGCCGACCCCCGCGTGGCGCTAATCGTGGGGCGCTTTGCCAGCGGCGCATCCGGCCGCCCCTACCGGATGCTGATCGTCGACAGTCACGGCCGGCGCACCGGGTTCCTGCCCAACGGTCAGGTCGTCAACGAGATCCCCGGTACGCACGCGTTCATCGATCCCCAGGATCCGACCGATCCCGAAGAGCCGTCGAGCGGTCCGCTAGACCCTTCGAGATGGCCGCTCGCGATCGCGGTGCGGAGTCCTGCCAACGGCCTCAAGCTCGAACTCCAGGGAACCAGCCAGACGAGCGGCCACGCCGAGATCAGCGTGTTCGAAGGCGGCGGGCTCAGCCAGCACACCAACGAGCACGCGACCCTGATCCCGGGAGCAACCGCGTCGTTCGTCCTCAATCTGCGCGCGCCGGTCACGAAGATCCTGACCCCGTCAGGCGCTCGCGTGCGAGTCGGAGCGCTCGCCAGCTTCCGCGGCACGGCCAGCGATCCCACGGGCATCCGGAGCGTGGGCTACACGCTCCAGGACGCTCGCTCGGGGCGATACCTGAGCGGCAGGCGCTTCTCGTCGCGCAAGCCCGCGCTGCGGCGAGCGCGGATCGAACCTACGAAAAGCATCACGTTCGTGCGTTGGGTCGCGGCGGCGCCCAGGCTGACGGTCGGTCACACGTACGTCCTGCGCGTCACAGCTCTCGACCGGGCCGGCAACAGCCAGGTCGTCTTCACCCGCGGCGCGAACCTGGCGCGTTTCTCGATCAAGCGCTAGCCGCCAACAACAACTACGCCGGAATCCGCCTCGGCCCTGACGGCACCGCGTACCTCGGTACGATCGGCGGCATCCGCACCCTCCACGGACAATGAGACGCACTCCCCTCAATCTCGTCGAGCAGTTCATTCTTGACCTCGATCAGGCGCGTGAGCCCTGGAGTGTGCAGTGCGAAGTGCGTGTCGCGGGACGGCTTGACGACAAGCGCGTCGCAGCGGCAACCGTGGCCGCGATGGCCCAGCATCCGCTCGCTCGCGCCCGCTTGGCCCGCGTCAGACAGGGCGGTCGGCAGTACTTCTGGGAGATCTCCGAACGGGTCAAGGACCCACCATTGGAGATCGTCGCCTGCGCGGACGACGCAGCGCTGGCGCAAGCGCGCGCCCGGCTGCTGAGCCACCGGGTCGGACTTGACTCTGCGCCGCCGTTCGAGCTGATGCTCGCGCACCACCCCGGCGGTGATTCGCTGATCATGAACCTTCATCATGCCGCTGGGGACGGGATCAGCTCCTACCGGCTGATGACTTCAATCTGCCGTGCTTATGCCGGCATCGAGGACCCCGTTCCAGACCTCGACCCGCTGGCGAGCCGCGATCTCCGCAAGCACGCCGGGGCGCGCAACCTCAACGACGTTCTGCCGCGGCTACGCGGACTCGGCGACCGGGCGTTGGAGGGCTGGTCCAAGGGGCCGGTGGCGCGTGTGGCGCCACAGGGTGGCCAGGCGGACACCGGGCGGTATGGCTTTTCCCTGATACGCCTGGGTCCCGATGAGACGACAGAGGTGATGGCGCGGCGGCGTAAGCCGGCGACGGTCAACGATCTTCTGGTGGCATCGCTGGGGATCGCGGTTCGCCGATTCAACGACCTACGCGGCGTCTCGCCCGCACGTGTGAGCGTGATGATGCCGGTCAACTTGCGACCGCGCGAGTGGTCTGAGGAGATTGTCTCGAACATCGTTTCATTCGTCCCGGTGTCGATCCTCGCGGGCGAGCAGGGCGACCTCTTCAAAGCCCAGGCCGCAGTCGCTAAGCGCACTCGATCGCTAAAGGCTCAGCGCCAGTCCGGCACGATGGTCGACATCCTGGCGATGACGCAGGTGTGGCCGGTAGGGGTCAGACACCTCTCGGCCCGGCTGGGCAGACGTCTCGCCGATCCGATGCTCGACACCATCGTTCTCTCAAACCTCGGCCGCTTGGCCGCGCCTCTCGACTTCGGTCACGACGCAGGCCCGGCCACCCAGATCTGGTTCTCCCCGCCCGCGCAGATGCCCATGGGAACCGGGATCGGTGCCGCCACGATGAACCAAGAGCTGTTTCTCACGGTTCGCTTCTGCGAAGCACAATTCGACGCCACAGGAGCGGAGGCGTTCGCCGACACCTGGCGCGGCGTGTTACTCGGCGGCTGACGTGGGGCTGCCGCATGGCTGAGATCAAGGGCACGTTCGACGAGCGCTTCGGCCCCGTCACCGAGGCACTCGTCCGAAACCTTGACAGCGGGGCCGACGTCGGCGCTTCGGTTGCCGTTGTGCTGGACGGTGAGCTGGTCGTGGACATCTGGGGCGGGCACCAGGACGTGGCCGCATCCGTGGCTTGGGAGAGAGACACGATCGTCAACGTGTTCTCCACCACCAAGACGATGACCGCGCTGTGCGCACTAATCCTGGCCGATCGGGGAGAGCTCGATCTCCACGCTCCAGTGGCTCGATACTGGCCAGAGTTCGCCGAGGCTGGAAAAGATCGAATCGAGGTGCGCGAGTTACTTGGGCACACGTCGGGCCTCTCGGGCTGGGAGCAGCCGCTGACCCTCCCGGAGCTCGCGGACTGGGAACGTTGCACATCGCTGCTGGCGGCGCAAACCCCGTGGTGGACTCCCGGCACCGCCTCCGGCTACCACGCGCTCACTCAGGGATACCTCATCGGCGAAGTCGTGAGGCGAATCACCGGTCAGACGGTCGGCCAGTTCTTCAAGGACACCGTAGCCGACCCACTGGGAGCCGACTTTCAAATCGGCCTGCCCCCGGAGAAGGACTCACAAGTCGCGCCGCTGATTCCGCCGCCCCCCATCGATCTGCGCAGCGCGGGATTTCCGGACTTGGCGGTGCGCACGCTCACTAACCCTCGGCTCACCGGCGAGGTAACCGCCGAGGAGTGGTGGCAGCGCGCCGAGATTCCAGCCGCCAACGGACATGGCAACGCCCGCTCGGTCGCGACAATCCAGTCGATCATCTCCTGCGGAGGAGAGGCTCACGGTCAGCGACTGATCTCCGAGCACGGCCTGGCGCCCATCTTTCGAGGAGCAATCCAACGGACGCGATCTGGTCTTGAACCTCCCCCTCCGCTTCGGGATGGGGTTTGGCCTGGCCAGCGAAACGATGCCGATGGGACCACGGACCTGCGTCTGGGGCGGATACGGAGGCTCGCTGGTCGTCAACGACCTCGACTCCCGCATGACGGTCGCCTACGTCATGAACAAGATGGGAGCCAACGTCCTTGGAGATCCCCGCGGCGCATCGATCGTGGTAGCCGCAGCACTCGCGCTGCCAAACGAATGACGGGCTCGAGGACCGAAAACGGCATGGCGCTCGGCCGCAAAGCACGCGGCGAAAGACGGATGCGAAGGTTCCCTCACGATCCGTTACCGCGCGGCGCCGTACGACCCAGTCGGCGCTGCAGCATTCGCAGCCGCCGGCGCTACGTGCTGCTCGGAGGACGGCCTGTCGCTGCCAGCCAGCCGGCTCCTATCGTTCGCTGCCACTCCGTCGCCAACGCGAGCACGTCTAGCGATGCCGTCAGGCTTCCGCGCCTGGTGCGATGCAGCGGCCCCGCTACGCAAGGACCGCGGCCCCGCCGCCACCGAGCCGCGATTCGCTCGAGGAGCTCTCGATCACCTCTGACGGATCCAGCGCGGCTTCGATCCGTCGGGCGAGCGTGTCGATGAGATTCGCGAACTCGGTGACGGCCTCGAGAGCTCCGCCTTCGCCCCAGCCAGCGACATACCGGATCGTTTCGCCGGCGGTGTCAAGCCCGACCGCGCCGAGGACGATGAGGGTGGTGGTGTCAACGATCACCTCGGCTCGCGCCCGGCCATACTCGGCATACCCGATCCCGAGCCCGTGAATCGTCTCGTGAATGAGGATCCGCAGCTGCGCGTTAGCGGGCTGGTCTGCGTCGACGACGATCCGGCGCGCCTTCTGATCGCACCACCCGCCGGTCGCGCCCGGGATCGCCTCGAACGAGACGCTGAACCCAAGCGACTCGGCGAAGGCCCGCGTCGGCTCGAGCAGGTTCGCGTGCGAGTCGCCGGTCAACGGCTTGCTGGGCGGCTCCAGCGGAGCCTGCGGCATGCCATCGATCGCCGCGACCTGCGAGCGGTCAAACACCGCCACGCCCTTGAACAGCACGCGCATCTCATCGTTCCCGTCGGCAGTCTCGGTCTCGCGCTGTTTGATCGGCATCGGGGCAACGATCCGGATCGCCTTCTCGCCCTTGCGCACGCAATAGCCGAGCTTCAACCACGCCCGGAAGCCGGCCACGAACGTGGCATCAGGGCAGGAGAGCGCGACGAGCAGCTGGTTGTTGAGCGACAGCCTGGCCAGTCCGCCTTGCGCCCGGATGCGGACCCACCTCTGCCAGCCCTCGCTGGTGAGCAGCTGCTCGGCGGCCTGCTTGAGATGTTCGCGGTCACGCTCGCGACGCTCCGCACGCTCGCTGTCTGACAGCCGTGGCTGGGTGCGCATGATCGGGTCCTTTCGCCGGGGCGGGAGGGCCCGGGCCCACGAAATCGACGCCGACCTGTGTCGCGCTGAGCCAGACCGGTGGCGTCCACAACGGCGCGGCACCCGGGTTGCCCAGTCTCCGCGCATAACGAGACTGGCGGCGCCGGAGCAAAGGTGCTTGTGCGACAACGAACCCAGGGCGCGTCCGAGGTCGCGACGAGCGCCATGCTCTGCTGCTCCACGCCTGTTCGGGTCATGCCGGCGGCATGGCTGCTTCATGGTACGAGAGGCGGCGCTACTGCTGTGATGGTGTGCGCCAGCGGTGTTCTCCGTACATGAGCCATCCGATGAGGAATGTGCCAACGGTTAGTCCGAGGAGCACGGCCCACGGCCACAGCGTCGTCTTTGAGGTCGAGGCGACGACGTATGCGACGGCGACGGCGAGGCTGAGGACACGGCCGACAAGTGCTTGCACCTTCAGGCGCGCAGCGGCTTGGCGTTCGTCGAGATCGTGGCGGATCAGCGCTCCCGCCTCGCTGTCGCGGCCCGCCCACAGGTATAGGCCGATGATCACCGCGATCGGGACGGGCAGGACATCCAAGACGGTCTTCCAGCCGTGGACGGCTCCGCCGATCGCCAGCACCGCGATGGCCAGGACCGCGAAGAGCGCTGGTGTGCGAAGGCGTGGGGGAAGGTGGGTGTTCATGTTTCGATTTCCTCGTCGGTTGGTTCGAATAGTTGCTCCAGCGGCACGCCGAACTGCCTGGCGATTCGGAACGCCAGCGGCAGCGACGGGAGGTAGCGTCCGCTCTCGATTGAGATCACCGTCTGGCGTGAGACGCCCACGGCCGCGGCAAGGTCTGCTTGTGTCATGCCCTGCTGGTTTCGGCGTTCACGCACCTGGTTTCTCACCTCGTCAAGGTACCTTTACATCGAGCTAAATGTCAAGGCACCTTTACCTCGAGCGCGGCGGGCGCGTGAAATCGCCGTATGTGTCCGAGCGGTTCGCGACCTATCGCGATCAGATCGGCCTTCCCCGGGAGCTGACGCCGCATGGGCTGCGCCACAGCTACGTCACGCATCTGATCGAGGACGGGTTCGATCCGCTGTTCGTGCAGATGCAGGTCGGGCACCGTCACGCGTCGACGACCGCGATCTATACCGCGGTCAACGGCGATTACAAGCAGCGCGCGCTCGCTGACGCGCTCGCCGCGCAACTCGCGCCCGGTCAGGTGTGATGGCCGGCGAGCTTGACTACGAGTGGCGTCTGCGGCTGCGGCTCGCCGAGCGCGGGATCTTCAACTCAAAGCCGCTGGTCGCGCCGCTGGCCGAGCGCGGGATCCGCCTCTCGGACTCACAGGTCTGGCGGATGGTCACCGGCAAGCCGGAGCGCTTGAACCTGCAGGTGCTGATCGCGTTGTGCGCGATCCTGGAGTGCACCCCCAACGATCTGATCGAGCCGGTCGAGCGCTCCAGCGAGGCGCGGCTTGAGCGCCGCTCGGCCGCGCAGGCCGGCGCTGGCGAGATCGTTCCCAAGCGCGCGCGGATCCGCCCGCCGAAACAGTGACCAACCCCGACTGGTCGCCGCCGGTTCGTCGCTGCGACGAGTGCGGCCAGCACGAGCTGATCTCGATCCGTGGCCGCGACGGCCGGCCGGAGCTGTGCCACAGGTGCGCGCGGAACCAACCCGCGGTGTGCGCGTTGTGTGGCGGATCGCGCCGCTGCTACAGCAACTACCAGGGACCGTCGGTCTGCCGGCGTTGCGCGCCGGACCCGACCCCGCGCTGCTCAAACTGCGCGCAACGCAAGCGGATCGCGGCGATCACCGACCGCGGCGCGGTGTGGGTTGGCTGCGAGCGGGCGGCCGCCCGCGGGCGGCCCCGCTGTCGCATCTGCCGTTTCTCGCGCGAGCCGGCGGCCTGGGTCGATGGCGAGCCGGTCTGCTCGAAGTGCGCCGGGAGACCGGTGATCGCGCGCTGCCCAGGATGCCAGCGGCCGAGGCAGGGCTGGAGAGGACGACGGTGCCCTCGCTGCGAGCTCGCCGGGGTGCTGGCCGAGCTGCGCGCTGGCGGAGATCCCGATGCTGTCGCGGCGCTCGCGCCGCTGCTGGGCCAGCTCGAGCACCATCAGAAGCCGCTGTCGGCGATCGCCTGGCTCGAGCGAAGCCCGGCCGCCCCGACCTTTCACGCGATGCTCCGCGGGGAGATCGCGATCTCCCACGACACCCTCGATCAGCACGACGTCGGCCAGGCGACCGCCTACCTGCGCTCCTGGCTCGTCGCTCACCACGTGCTCGAGCCGCGCGAGGAGCTCCTCGCCCGCTACGAACGCTGGGCACAACACGCGCTGCAAGCGCTCGCTGACCATCGGGTGCGGCTCTAATGGAGTGAGGTCTGAATGCCCGGATTCACTGATGATTCGGG
>CALAQT010000444.1 GCA_937888775.1 uncultured Actinomycetes bacterium
CCTGAAGCGAGCCCGGCCACGGGCCAGGCCCAGGGGTCGCTTCCTGAGTGCGCCCTCCATGTCGCCCAAGCCACTCTGGCGAGGACCGCGCCGCACTCGCACGAAGGTCGCACTCGGGCTCGACCATCGAGTGCCGGCTGACCCTCATCTGCACTTGAGGGGGTCTACCCCGGGATTCCTTCAGTAGCCGGGGAGACAGGATCAAATCGCCTGCAACGTCAATCAAGCCGGGGTGTCTCAGCCCGCCTGCTCCCGAGTTGCTCCCGAACCGCCGATGGGGGTAGGGCCGGTCTGGGCATCCCATGCCCCCAGCAGTCGTGCTCGCGCCCCAGCGTCGGACGGGTGGCCGTAGAGGTCCATGACAAGCTGGCCGCCATCGGAGTGGCCTAGCTGGATCGCCACATCCCAAGGCGTCACGCCACGTTCAAGGAGCAGCGTTGCGGCCGTGTGACGGAGCCCGTAGAAGTCAAAGGCGGGGCGTTTGGCGAACCGGCGCAGGAGCGACCAATAGCGGTGATGGAGCGGCTGAGTCCAGATCCGATCCGTAGGGCTTGTGAAGAGCAGCCCGGAGGGATGGGCGGGAACGTCGAGCAGGGCATCCTGCGCAGGAGGCGGAACGATGACTGTACGAGCGCGGCCGGTCTTGGTGGCGCCGATCTCTCCGGTGCTCGACCGCGCCCTCTCAATCGTGCATAGCTGGCCCGCTAGGTCGTCTCGCCTCAGAGCGAATAGCTCGCCCGGCCTCAGCCCGACATAGCCCGAGAACAAGATCATGGCCCGGTACTCACGGCCATACTCGCCCAGCTCCATCTCATCGGTCAGGGCCACGTCGGCCAGGGCGATCAGCTCGGGCTCAGTCAAGGCGACCAAATCCTTTCGACCACGGCTCCCCGGCAGGCGAAGCTCGCTGAACGGGTTGAGATCGATCAGGCCATCTCGCATCGCGTCCCCGAGCATCGCTCGCACGGCTGGAAGATTCCCCGGACACTTCATTGCCCATGTCCGAGCGGTAGGACGATCCACGTCCGCCAGCTTGATCCCGGCGAAGTCCTTGGCGAACTTCCGGACCCTCTCGGCGTTGTGCGCGTTGGTCGATCCCCTTGGCCGGGGATAGTCTCGCGTCCAGCGCTCAGCAAACGAGTCGCATGTCTCGGATCCGGTCGAGCGCGTGCGCAGCTTCCATTCGGCCTCGGCGCGCAACGCCTCTGCGCGGGTGTCGAACGTGCCCAGGTGCTTCTTGCGGCCCACAACCTTGTCGTACCCGGATGCCGTCCACCGCTTGCCACGTCTGCGCGCCATGCCTACCTATACCTCTCGCAGAGCCACGATTCCACCTCTTGTGGATCGAAGCGTAGCCTACGTCCCCACTTGTATCTCGGCATCCCCTCGCTGAGCCTATATCGCCACCATCGCTCCGAGTATCCGAAATGCCTCCGTAACTCGCACAGTGGCATTAACGGGCGTGCCTGCCTTCGCACTGCCCTATCTGGCGTACGCTGCGCATCGTTCTCGACGCGGACTAGCCGATCAGTTTGCATCGCTGCATCTCGTTTCTCCTCCTTTCACTTGAGGGTTCACGAAGCTGCTATGCCACAGGGTAGCAACCTCAGATCGCGTCCGTCCGCCTTAACGGTCGGGTGCCCTACTGACATTCTCGTACCCATCGCAGTTACGGCGCATGCCATCCCACAATGCCGATTAGCATAATCCTGAACGGGGACCCTGGGACCCCCGTGCAGAGTGATCTTCGATTCTGAAGTTGGGATTTGGGCACTCTCTATAGGCCAATTCCAGTAGAGACAGCCTCCGGCCAGCCCAATCCCTCACGCGCGCGAGCGTAAGGACGCCAGGGTCCTCATGTGCTTCTGCTTGTGGTTCGCAATTGAGCGGCGGCCTACTGTACATCCCTTCTCGTCGGCTGGGTGCATCCGGGCAATTGCTGCGGATGACTTTCCCATCGCCACCGAATACTCCACAAACTCGCGCCAAGGACTCCGGCACACCTTGCATCTTGGCTCAGTGATCCGCTTGTTCATCCTGCCTATTATCTGCCAGAACCTGTCTTTTCGTGAAGGTGTCCTGTCAGAAAGTGCAGGTTGGCCTATACCCCATTCGTCAGCGTTCGCCCCAGAAACCCACGCTCTGCCCGACAATTAAGCCTCCGCAAAGTGCAAATACAGCCGGTGCACCTTTTCCCAAGCGCCCCCATGTCCGCCTTGTCCCTGCTTGGCGGCCCGTTACCCGCCGCCTCGTGTGACTGTGTGAGCCATCGCACAGATAGGACAGGTCACGCTGACGTCTTTCCTCGGTTAACCTTGCGGTAGAATAGGTGAACGTCAGTAGTAAGTCGGGCAGACAACCCCGTTAAACCATAATCACACCGAATGTCGCCAGCTATGCAAATGCGATACACCTTGGATGAATGCCGCAAGGCCAACACCGTAGGGGTTTAGAAACCCAGACGTGGATGAACCGCTAAGGAGCAGATGCGAAACAGGCCACTGGGGATGGAGCGACAGTCAAGCGCTCCGAGTAAGGGATCAACGAGTACGGGATGGCAGGTCTTCCCCGACGACAACTCTCTGAAGGGGTCTCCAGGCTGGAACGGATTTGATCAACCTTAGCCGCATAGGGTTTAGAGAGAAGTGCATCTAGATCAGACTGACCGTTCAAACGCCGCTTGACGAGAGGTTAGGTTGATCACTCTCTATCAACTCCTTGGGCTTAGAACTATGTGTCAGTCTGCATCAGGAGGGTTGCTCTGCACTGTAGACGGTTGGGTTTAAACGCCCATGATCTTGGTTCTGCTTAGCTCCTGCTTCATAACTTCTTTTCCTGAGACTGATATGGAGATGCCTTCTTCCTTCCCTAACTAAACCGGAATAGGGAGAGGAACCTAGCCAGGGGTCTCAGGGGATGCAGGGCGCTAGCGAGGCGAAGAAGACATCGTGGTATCTCCAGAGCATGAGGCCCAGGGCGAGACGCTCAGCGTTAAGGCCCTGAGGGCGTCATAGGTAATGGACGGACCAACAGCGGGGCGCGACCGTGAAGAACCCAATAGACGGGCTACGGCAGCAGGGGTCCTATAGCTCGACCCAGGCCGCTCTTCGAAATATCCGGGATACGTGACCCTGCGAGATTCCATGGCGACGGGCGGTAGCACACTGCGTCTCATGGGAGCTTCTGATCTCGCGGACTACGGTGGGAGTCAGCTTCGTGTTGCCGCCTCGCCTCAGGTTCTCTCGGTGGCTGACGGCCTGTAGATGTTCCGGTCTGACGCAATCTCGGTTGCGGCAAAGATGATCAATCTCTAGTCGATCCGGGATCTGCCCAACGCGGTCTTCGTATGCGACTCGGTGGGCAAGGGCCATGCCTCCAGGAATGCGACACCTGCCGTATCCATCTCGGTCTCTATAGAGTTGCCAGATCCAACACGGTGTCTCGTATCCCCTAGAGACCTCGACGTATCGAGGATGCTTTCGACGGTGATGTCCTCGTATGAAACGGAGAGGGTGGCCCTTTATGCGGCCAGTGGGACGATCGGTTGTCTTGGCGAGTAGCGTTAACCCACCGCAGCCGCACTCACACTCGATATTTGATTGACGCTGATCTGCTGTAGCGGTGCAACTATCCGTATTGCGCTTGGTGGTCACATAGCTTATGTGACGGAAGGCGTTGAAATGTATGCGTGTGGCTACTACATGAGCGCTTGCTCGGGCATCAAGCTCACAATCGCGGGCCGAGGATGGTTGGTCAGGCCGTTAACGAAGTGACAACGGAGCGCGCGGCGCGCCAGTTGCACTGGAAGTAGTCCATAGGGCGGGCCGTCTTGCTGGCCTTGCCGTTGACCTGCGGCGTGACATCGACGGTCCCAGCCTTGGCTGGTGGTTGGGACCGACGCCCCATTGGTCGGCGGAATATGCGAGAGTCGAGCTTCCAACGTCGAGAGAGAGGGCGGTTGTGATGGCTGACGGGGTTTATCGAGTTACCGAAGTGATCGGCGTGAGCAGCGAGTCCTGGGAGGCGGCCGCTCGTAGCGCGGTTGAGACTGCGGCGAAAACCGTGCGTGACCTGCGCATAGCGGAGGTCATCAAGCAGGATGTGGCGATTGAGGACGGAACCATCAAGCACTACCGCGTTCGGCTTGCGATTTCGTTCAAGTACGAGAGCAGCGACTGACCCCAGCAGTCCCATCGGCGCTTCTGGCTGAGCCGAGCGGAGCCAACCCGTGGGATGATCACGGCGGATCAGCAATACCTATGGGAGGAACCATGCCCGCTGACGTGCTGGAGCGTGTGCGCTCCGAGATCGAGGACCGTCTTGCCGTTCTTTCCGATGCGGTCTCTGAAGCGCAGGAACTGGAGAGCGCTCTGGCCGCCTTGGAGGAGGTGCCGGTGGCGAGCCGACCGGCTGCCGATGCTGGGAAAGGCCACCATCGTCGCAAGGCGCCACTCAGAGTTCTCGGTCGCAAAGGACGCAGGCGCAGGCGCGCTCACGCGGGCGCAAACGAGGAGACTGTGGTTGGCAGTCTTCAAGGACAGGCGGAGCCGCTCGACATCAGGACCGTGGCCCGAGAGACGGGCCTCTCGCAGCAGACGGCTTCCTACACCCTGAAGAAGCTTGCTGGCAAGGGGCTGCTCACCCAATCCACGGTCGCTGGGGCACGGGGGAGGCCAAAGCTCGTATTTGCCCTGGCCAGCAACGGGCAGACCGATGAAGTTGTGGCCACGGCAAGCAAGGCTGCACCGAAGCGCAAAGCTCGGAAGAAAGTCCAGCGCCGGAGCAAAGCTCCAGACTCCGCACGGGCTAAGTGAGGACGGGCGGCTCTGGCGGCTGCTCTCTGTCTCTTATGTGCGTCAGGTCTCAGGCCGTGAGTTGCAGGATCGAATCGTGTCCCCGCCATCAACGAGCGCCGAAAGCCAGGGATGGCCCGGGAGTGGAGCATCGGGACTGGGGCCAAGATTTCGGTGCTTTCTGAGGCGGTATCGGGCGTTCTTCGCGATTGCCGAGATGGTCGGGGCGAGTTTTGAGTAGGACCTGCTCGCTGCACGTAGGCACTACTGAGGGGGCGGAGGAGTTTGCGCCGATGCTTTCGGGGCTGATCTAGCCGTAGTCTCGGCGCGCGTACTGCATTCGTGGTCTTGCCGAGGACGGAACGGCATCAGAACGCTCAACGACCGGGAGGGCACGATGTCGAGGATGACAGCCGCCGCGAACATCTTGAAGGCAGTCGCTGCGTACGCGGTCCTCACCGCCGTGGCCTGCACCGTGCTCGCGATGATCGCGGCGGCGCCAGCGGCCGCCGCGCCGGGCTGGCAGCCGCCGATCGGACTATCCGCGGCTGGCGAGAACGCGGACACACCCAGAATCGCGCTCGATCCGCAGGGTGACGCCGTCGCGGTTTGGACACGTTCTGATGGCACCAACACAATCATCCAGGCCGCCACGCGCCCAGCGGGCGGGTCGTGGCAGCCGCCATCCAACGTTTCGGCCACTGGGCAGGACTCGAATCAACCGGGAATCGCGCTCGATTCCCAGGGCAACGCCGTAGCGGTCTGGACGAACGCGACCAGCGGCACGATCCAGGCCGGAGTGCGTCCGGCGGGCGGCTCGTGGCAGACGCCATCCAACCTCTCCGAACCGGGGCAAACTGCATCCGAACCTCAGCTCGCGCTCGATTCCCAGGGTGACGCCGTCGCGGTTTGGACACGTTCTGATGGCACCAACACAATCATCCAGGCCGCCACGCGCCCAGCGGGCGGGTCGTGGCAGCCGCCATCCAACGTTTCGGCCACTGGGCAGGACTCGAATCAACCGGGAATCGCGCTCGATTCCCAGGGCAACGCCGTAGCGGTCTGGGCAGTCTCGCACACGCGCATCTCAGGGTTGGGCAACTTCATACAGGCCTCCCTTCGCCCAGCGGGTAACACCTGGACCGCGCCCGCGGATGTCTCAGGCGTTGAACTCGAAGGGCACCCGGAATCCCCTAAGGTTGCAGCGGATGGACAGGGCGATGTCGTGGCGTTGTGGACCACTTATTACCATAGGTCGGCGGCCTTGGGCAGCGCAGTCCTCTCATCGGGAGACGGTGCCTGGCAGCCGCAAACGATCACATCCGCCGGAGAAATCGTGTCCGCTGAGCTCACCGTGGACGCTCAGGGCGACGCCGCGGCGGTTTGGACCCAGGGCCCGTACGATGTACTAGCCGAAGAAAAGAGGAAAGTCGAGAGCGCAACCCGACCGATGGCCACTGGCGTCTGGCGGAATCCGGACATCTTGTTTTCACCGACGCTCGAAGGCGAAGGCTCTTACGCACCTCGCATCGCCACCAATGCGCTAGGCGATTCCCTCGCAATATGGGTCCGTTACAAAAAAGAATATCAAGGCAACCCTCGGGAAAGCCTCATCGACGTTGCTGCTGGCTCACTTGGCACCGGTGTGTGGGGGCCGCTCGAAGCCTTGATAGCAAGCGAAGGGCACCTGCCAGGATCCCCAGATATCGCGGTCAGCCCGCAGGGAGATGCAGTCGCCGTCTGGACGCAGTCCGACGGGCTCAACAACATCGTTACGGCAGCAGACTATTACGGCAAGATCGCTCCTACGGTGGTGACGGAACCAGCATCGTCGCCCACACAGACTGCGGTGACCCTCAACGCGACCGTGAGTCCCAATGGGAGCGAAGTCAGCGGCTGCCACTTCGAATATGGCACGACTGCGTCCTACGGGACCAGTGTGCCGTGCTCTTCTCTGCCGGGGTCTGGCGCAAGCCCAGTGGCGGTGTCCGCGTCGGTCACGAGCCTGAGCGCGAACACCACCTACCACTTCAGGATCGTAGCGACCAATGAAGGCGGTACAAGCTACGGAGTCGACCGTAAGCTAGCGACCTCGGGACCCACGGACTTTGGCCGGTGCATCAAAGTCACGCCCGTGAAAGAAGGAACCAAAACGGTCTACCACGGAGGCTTCACGAAAGCCACCTGCATAGAAGCGAGCGGGACCCATACCGGCAAATACGAATGGTACCCAGGAGTTGTGAAGACTCACTTTACGACCGCGCTCAAGGAAAATGTGGTCACGCTAGAAACGGTCAAGAAAGTGAAAGTGATATGCACAGCGGAGAGCGGGTCCGGTGAATACAGCGGGACAAAGGAAGTTGCGTCCGTGGTCATCAATCTCACCGGCTGCGAATCGGGCGGTTTGAAATGCACGACGCCTGGGTTGGCCGAAGGCGAACTCGAAACCAAGAAGCTCGAAGGCGAACTCGGCTGGGAAAACAAGGCCCTCAAAAAAGTGGCGCTCGACCTCCACCCAGTTGGCAAGACTGGGGCCTTCATGGAATACCGGTGCGTTGGTGCCGTCCCAGTCATAGTGACCGGGGCCGTGTTGGTGCCGGTGACCGTGGACAAAATGCTGGGAACAGCGCCGGTCAAATACAAACAAACGGCGGGCAAGCAGAAACCCGAACACTTCGAAGGCGGACTAGCAGAAGTGCTGACGGCCTCCCTGAACGGGGAACTCTCGTACCAGATGGGCTTGGGGGCGTCCCTGACCCAGGTCAACGAAGAAGCAGTAGAGATCAACGCGGTCGTCTAGCGGCGGGAGACCATGATGCACCGACGCGCCCAGACGTGAGGGCTTTGCGTGCGTGGTGGCGGACGCCAGGCGTACAGTACCCCTCCCTCGTGGTCACGGCAGAGTGCGTTTCGGGCGCGGAATACACCCTGAGGCGCGGGACGCCAAGGAACCTGCGCCGGACTACAGCGCTCTCTGGGGCTGCCGCAGCCTCCTCCAGAACGGCGCCGGTTCCTCCCAGGTGAGCGCGTCGGAAGCCACGTCGAGGAATCGCTTCTCCGCAGTGAGAACGTCGTCCCAGAGAGTCGAGTAGGCCCCTCGTTGGGCAGGGGCTGCGCCTGTGGCCATCTCATTGAGGAGCAACGAAACTCGGGTGGCGGCTTCCCGACACGCGCCCAGTGCCACGTACTCTGGAGTATGAGAACCGCGACGTACCGCGAGCCGGTTGCACTCTAGGACCAACTGCTTCTCGGTCTCGACCAGTAGCTGTTGCGTCATCGGGTTTGCCGCACCCGATGTCGAGAACTCGCGGTGTGCTTGGTCGAGCACAACAAGCTGCTGCGTCAACTTCTCGCAGGCGCGGTCCAGCACCCCGCGAAGCTCCTTGGTCCGCTCCTCCTGCGACTGCCAGCGGCGCTCTCGCGAACTGCCCCATGCAGCCGCGACAAGGCCACCGATACCGACCACGGCTGATGCAGACACGGAGATTATTGCGACAGCTTCGCCCATACCGCCGACACACCCCGCTTCAGGACTTGTCCTCCGAAGCCCACCGCTCTGCCCGTATGCCGAACATCAGCCCGTAGGCCAGCCCGCGAGCCATGACCTCGGCAGTCGGGCTGCCCTCCAAGTCCGGACGCTCCGCTGCGAGTTGGCGAGCGATATTGGCGATGAGGGGCAGGACCTCATCGGGTCTCTCGACCTGAGTCAGCCGCAGAACCTCGGTGAGGTCCGTGTGTTCGTGCTCCTGTTCAAGATGCAGATGGTCCGCCACTGCTAGGCGTATGTCGTCGGGGTTGATCACAGGGTCAGCCTACGCCGACCTCCGGACCAGACGTGGATGGCAGACCAGACGTGGATGGACTAGGGCACGGCTTGAAGCGCTCGGCTTCGACCCGCTCCGTTCGCGGCGGGCATACAGCAAACGGACGTATGCTGTATACTTTCGGAGGAGTCGGCCCCGCGCGGCAGCCACCGCCGGGGCCATGGCAAAGGAGGATTAGCTCCCATGCGCGTCATAGGTTACGTGAGGGTGTCCACCGACGAGCAACGCATGAGCGGAGCGGGCCTCGCAGCCCAGCGCACGGCCATCGAGGCCGAGTGCCTGCGCCGAGGATGGCAACTCGTTGAGGTGGTCGAGGATGCTGGCTACAGCGCGAAGGACATGAAGCGCCCAGGCGTCCAGATCGCGCTGGAGACCTTGCAACGAGGCGAGGCGGGCGCGCTCGTCGTTGCCAAGCTCGACCGGCTGTCGCGCTCGATGCTCGACTTCACGGCGGTCATGGCGCAAGCCAGCAAGCAAAGCTGGGCGCTCGTGGCGCTCGACTGCGCCGTGGACACCACCACCCCAGCGGGTGAGGCAATGGCGAACGTTCTAGCGACCTTTGCCCAATTTGAGCGGCGACTGATCGGGCAGAGGACCCGCGAGGCGCTCGCAGCCAAGCGTGCCAGCGGGGTACGGCTGGGAAGGCCGGTGTCGCTGCCCCCCGCTGTGCGCAAGCGCATCACGTCAGAGCGCAGGGCCGGACGCTCGCTTGCCGCCATCGCGGAAATGCTGAACGAGGAGCAAGTTCCGACTGCTCAGGGTGGCCGGAAGTGGTGGCCGTCCACGGTTCGCGCCGTCCTGAACGCGACCTAGCCGCTTCGGCGTCCCGGTGGTTCAGGCTGATGGCGGCGGCGAGGCGTTGTCGGCGGCGGTGACGGCGTAAGGGCGCCTCGGCTCGTGCGCCAGCTACGTCGAGCCGCTGTACGGACCGCCATACTCGTCGACGAGCCCCGCGACGCGGGAGCAGGGGTCGCGCGCTGTGGTTGGTACAGGGGCCAATCCGGCTCTTGCATGTGGCGCGGCATGCGCCCGACAACTACTTCGGCGCGATCTTGATTGTCCAGTTGCCGTCGGCGCTGATCTCGAACTGGTGGTAGGTCCCGGCTTCGAGAACGCTCGTGCCGCTATGCGCCGATGAGGTCACGTGTACTTCGGTGCTATTCGCAAGGATGGAAAAAAATGGCCCGTCGTTGGTCCATGCGATCGTCGATTCCTTTTCGACCGTGATCGTACCGAGACTCTTTACGCCATTGCCGCTGAAAGTCTGACTTCCGGCGGGTTCTGAGTTCTGCGTGGTTGCGGTGCCTTCGGCGGGAGTATCTTCTTGGGCCTGAGCTTCCCCAGCTTCGAGTCCGGCTTTACGCTTGGCTTCAGCTTCTCTCGCTTCCTTCTTGAGGCCTTCCGCCGTTTCCGCAGTGATGCTCGTGGTCTTTTCGAGCAGCCAGTGGCCGCCGCTGTAGATCAGTTCATCGGCTTCTTCAAGCTCAGGGTTGATCACTGTGGCGCGGTTGCCCACGACGAGGATCTTGTACTTCGCGACCTCCGCCACGCCCTTCTTGAGGGCTTCTTCCTCTGTCTTCTGTGCGGATACATGCCAGTGCTTGAACACCGCTGCCTCGCAGGTGGCCGTTTTACCGTCGGCCGCAATCGTGGCCTGATCGCTCTTGGTGGATTGGGCACAGGCGGCTTGCGCGTTGCCAGTGCGCTCGTCTTGGAAATATTCGTAGTACGACGCGCGGACGCCAGCGGCATTCTTGTTAGAGGGAGCCGTCGTCATCGCGGCGCTGCCACAGCCCGTCAGCCCGATGAGGCCGATGGTCGAAAGCATCGCTAGCGCCGTCCTGATCATGGCCCCCGAGACTACCGGCCGATGGCTTAGCCCGGATGCGCTCGCTCGGTGCGCGCCTCGGCTGGTGCCAGACCGCTGCCGCTCGCTCACCAACGCACACACCAAGGAGAAGGACGATGTTCTTCAAACGCAAGCCGCGAGAGCGGAAACGAGTGCTGCCCACACGCTCGCCGAGATGGTCCGTCGTCTCATGCCCCCTCCTTGTCCGTTTGCACCTCGGCCAGAAGGATACGCCGAGACCGTGCCGTGGCTTAGATCACGAGCGCTCGCGCGGCTTCAGAACGTCCCACAGCCAAGCGCCGACCGCCGCGCCCAGGGCCCCGCCGAGGCCCCATCGGAGAAGCCAGGGCCCGTGCAACGAATGTTCGCCCACCGAGCGGCCCGGCACCGCCCAGGCAAGGCACCACAGGATGAAAGGGCGCCGGTCAAGAGCAGGCACGTCTTCGACCTTGCCACCCACCACCACCGCCGAACCACCGCCGCCCAAGACGACCTGCCCGTTCGCCTGCCCGCTCACGACCTGCCCGACCGACAGCTCCAACGACGCGCTCGAAGTAGCCCGAGCAGGGTGGAGATCGAGCATCACCGGCTTCGGCTCATCGGTCATGCCCCCAGGGTAGCGATCACTCCGGCCGGACGAACACACGTTCCCATCCAAAGCCATCTGCGCCCCGTCCCTGCCTAACCCCCTCCCCCCTGCCCCTCGGATGGCGGGAGAGAGGCCGTATGGGGATGCTGTGAAAGCCGGGGAGCTGAGCTCTTGGAGGCTTGTCCGTTGCCTCAGCCGTTTAGCGCCAGCAGCCTGAGAAACCCGGCGACGACCTCATCGGGCATGGCGGTGCAGTCGTCTGCGGAGTACCGCTCGACAACGGCGATCCCATGCTCACGAAAGCGGCGATCCCGCTCATGCTCTGCGTGAGCGGTCTGCGGCGTGTGCCAAGGCCCGTCAACTTCGATGATGCCGACCTTGCCGTGGGCGAAGACAATGAGGTCCGGCTCGACATTGTCACGATGGTCCTGAGTGACCCCGAGCCGAACGGACGGGTTGGGGACGAACCCGGCGTTCGCACGGTCGAGCGCCTGGGCGATCGCGACCTCGGCCCGAGACCGGAACCACATTCTCTGCCATTCGACGCAACGGACGGGCGCAGGCCCCTGACGGGCCAGACTGCCAGCCTCGGCCTCTACTACGTCGAAGCCGACAAGGTCCGGGTTGATCGCCTGCAAGGCTTTGAGGGTCAGCCCGTCATCCTCGATGACAGTCTCATAGGCGCCAGCGTCAGCCGGGATTGACAGCCTGCCGCAGAGAAGCCGGTTGGCGTAGAACGCAGCTTGGGCCTCGTCCATGATCAGTTGGAGGGCTTCCAAATGACCCCGGTCGATCTCCCACCATGTTTCGATCCGGCTCTCACGCAGGATCGCCGCAAGGGGCGGGTCCGCGTCGGCCACGGCACTGGCGGCACCGAGAAGCCAAGGATCGCGTGTGGAGGTCACGCTCGGTTGCATCGGTCAACCGTACTGCGCCAAGATGACGCCTCAGGCCAAAGATAGAACCACGAATAGAACCACGGACCCCCTGAAGACGCGAAACGCCCCGTAAACACGGGGCGCTAGGCGATGGGCGATACTGGGCTCGAAACCGCACCCGTGGGTTCTCTCAGGTGCGGTGGCCCATATTCACTGAGCTTAGGTGCTCTCAGGTGCTCTCAGATTCGCTCAGGTTGGTACCCCAAGTGGTACCTCGGGCATTGCGGGCATACGCGGCAATGCTCGGCTATTCGGCGTTAGAGGGCTTGCCCGCGCGAGACAGTGGAGGCTGCCGCTCAACGAATCGCTCTAGATCGATGCCGCGCCGATGGGCATAGATGACGATCATCACGCCGTAAAGCATCGTCCATGCCTGCACGATTTCGACTGTAAGCTCGCCGCGCTCTGCGAAACGCGGCGTCCACTGTGCATCCTGGACCTCTCCAAATACGCCCATGCCCGCAACGATCTGAACCCACTGCACCTCGACGTTGGGCCGTGAGCGATCATCGGTGACCTTCATTCGTGCCGGGCTCCGGCCGACGCTGTGGAGCGCTTCGCGAAGCTCCTGACTGCCCGGCCACATGTAGTGCACGCCCTGGTGACGCGTGACTGCATGAAGCTCATCGACGGCCGAGTGGCCCTCCGGCGAGTACTTCTCACGTAGCAGCTCGAACCAAGACGGCGGCTTGGAGCCGAGAAAGTCCTTCAGCTCGGGGTGAGTGTCTACAACGTGTACAAGACGACGTGCCTCGTAGAGGCGCACCGACAAGAGTCGCTGAAACAGAAGAACCACTCGGAAAGCCTCGTCCTCCGCGTGCGCTCTTGCGAGCTGTCGCCGGAGCATCGTCAGGTCGTCTGCCACGGCCGAGAGCGAGAACACCCATTCCGCAACGATGTCGCCGCTCGGAAACAGCTCGCCGATTGTGAGATCGAGGTGAGACGCGGCGTCGGTCACAACCTAAAGCGTACGACCTACAGCAAGGCGCCGGACGGTACCTCAGCGTGGATGGTCGGGGTGTTGGTCGACTTCGTGGGCCGCGTGCGTCGCGTCATCCATCGCCTTGTTCATTTCGGCAGTCCGCTGACCTGCAGCATCGCCCTGACCTGGCTCCACGACCTCGTCCTCGACTTCGAGGCGACTCACGAGGACGGACACGGCGTCCTCAAGGGCTGCTACACGACGAGTGAGCTTCGCGATGTCAGTGCTCATGCATAGAGGCTACGCCTTTGCGACAGTCCGCTCCCACGGGGTCGTCGTCTCGACGGAACGCAGCGGCGACCAGCTCAGCGTCCCGCGTGCGGGGCGCGTAGTCCGCGTAGCGCTGCGTCGTCTCGATGTCCCGGTGCCCCATCCACTCCTGCAAGGTGCGCATCGGAACCGCCTTGGCGGCGCCCAGCGTGCCGAAGGTGTGCCGCAGGTCGTGGAAACAGTACGTCTCTTCGCCCACCATCGGATGGAGCGTGGGGAGCGCGTCGCTTGACCCCGGAGTAATGCGGACCGAGCAGTGACGGCGCCGCAGTGACGCCATCAGTTCCCGATGGGAAACACGACGCCGCCGAACAGCCCCGTGCTGGAGCCCGGCTTGATATAGCTCCCGCCTGACACCCACCAGCTACTGATGGCCCTGACCGGAACTCGCACGGCTGGGAGGCTCATGCCGTCGGCCCGGCCACCGAAGGACAGAACGGCTCCGGTGAGAGTAAGCGTCGGTTCCGCGAGGTCATCTTGCTTCGGGGCGAGTGCTCCGAACGGCCCCGCAGCCACGTCAGCGGCTTGAACCGGATTCTCCTTCCGCTGCTGGCGCGAACGTTTGCTAAGGGCGTCGTCCACCTCCCGAAGATAGTGCGGCCAGGTGATTTCCCGGAACTCGCTCGACGAGCAGGGCTGCCCCCTGATCCAGTCGCCCCCGTTCGTGACTAGGTTGATCCCGGTGGTGGGCGTCCCCGCCTCGGCGGCGGCGATAATGCTAAGCAGGTAGGAGTCCATGCTCGCCTTTCTTTCGGCCGTGGTGGGAGCAGCCTACTGCGGTGACATGCCGTCCGGGCGACAAGTTGAATCCAGACACTTCGATTTCCGTCAAGTCGCTGCCGCGGCAGAAGCCTGGAACGTCGTTGTAATCGGCGTCGGTCGTGCCCCGCCAGGCATGGTACGTCGATGCGATCCGCTCGATCTCGCTCTCGGTCAGCTCGATCTGCACGCGGCTGATCTTGCTCCCCATCTGCCGCGCGTCGATAAATAGCGTCTCGTTTCGCCGGTCGCGCTCCGTTGCGGACTGCTTGTTGCGGTCGAAGAACCACAGGCAGACCGGAATCCCTGTCGTGTAGAACAGACTGCCTCATCTCCGGGAGACCGGCTCCGGTCACCAACGGCCAGTGCACCGGGCGCGTCCGGCTCGGCCACGGCCGCCGCCAGATCATCCATGTGGAGTTCGTCCCCGATGACGGCTGGCAACCGTCAGCGGGCCACCGCACGATCCGGCTCATCCGATGAGGCGAGCACTCACGCTCGCAGGGCTAGCCGTGGCCACCACGTCACTGCTCACCGGTTGCGGCTCCGGCGGGGCGACCTTCACTGTTGCGGCCCCGGTTCCAACCCCTACCCAAACCACCACATCCACCACCCAAACGACGATCTCGGCTGCCGCTCCCGACCCGACCAAGCCGCCCGACTTTGTATTGACCGGCCAGACCGCCGGAGGCGACAAGGTACGCGTCGAAGGGCGCTTCGGCCCTGCTGGTCGATTTTGATGCGTGCCTTGGCCTCCCGAGGGAGGTAGGCGTCGTTTAGATCCGTCACGGGCTGAAAGGTACCGGTCTGAAGGCACGCGGGAGTCCGCAGCGCAGCGGTTGCGCTGCTCGCCTGCCCGGAAGTGCACTACCACGGTGATAGCCTGATTCGTGGTCAAGAGCGAGCGGCATAAGCCCTCCGGCTGCCGCTCCAGCAACCTCGCTTTCTGCAAGGTGCTCCCGGGGGAAGACCTGGATGTTGATTTCAACGTCAAGTCGGGGGCGAAGGCGCTCCCAGGAGGTCCACGTCATGAGCAGCAAGCACGCCGAGGCCAATGCGGCCCGGGCAGGGCGTCTAAACGCGGAGGCAGCAGCATGAGCCCCCGCGATGCTGAGCCGAGGGAGCGCCGATGCGGGTGTGGTGCCGCCCTGAGATGGGAGAAGCGCGGGGCCTTCCGGGAGAAGAGATGGCTGGCGACCTGCACGAATCCCAGTTGCGGAGTCATCACCACCGGAGCCAACGACGGAGCCGATGCCTGCTTGCAGACGTTCCTTCTGGACGATGCGCCTGTCGTGCGCTACCAGAGCCCCTGGGCGCGCTTCTACTTCCGAACGGCCGCGTCGGGCTACCGGTGGCATCCCCACACAGAGCCTTGCTCGACCTGTCTTGACGAGTTGACCGTTGCGCTGGATCTGGCTCCCCGAGGCGACAGGAGCGGCGATCCGCTCCGCGTTGTGCTTTGCCTTCGGTGCGGAGCGATGGCCTCTGTCTTCTGGGGCAACGGCGACCGAGTTGAGATCTTCATGGACCCCTCGGCCTGGGAGGAGCCAGCACCACTGATCCAGGATCTCAAGCGCGCGCTGGCAACGAGGGCCGAAGAGCCAGCGGAGCCCTACCCCTGGGACTTCCGATGACCTCCTCCGGCTCCATCTCGAAGTCAGCCGAACGAGTCTGCGTCGTCTGCGGTTCCTCGCTCATCAATCGTCGCTCCGAAGCTCGCCATTGCAGCGCGGCGTGCCGCGTGGAGGCCAGCCGTATCAGAGGCATTCTGAGCGGTACCTATTCGGGTCCCTACCGATCCGTCAAGGAAAGGCTCGAAGCGGCTCAGAAGGCGTACAAGGATGCTCTCGTGACCAATGTGACCAGTGACGGCGGCTCTCTGTCCAGCGATACGCCGTCCGCACGCGAAACGGCCGTTGGCAAGCTTGTGTCGCGGACACGCTCAGCGGCCTGAACTGGTGGCTTCTCACCAAGCACCCCGCCCGGCTAACCCATCTCCGCTCGTAGAGCTATTGCGTCGCCATTAACTCCACGAAGCGTGAGCAACCGGCAGACCTTGGCCTCAAAAAGCGTCCAAGAAATTAACGGATCCCTTAGATCGCTCAGCTTTCTGTACCCACTTTTTGATCAGCTAGCCGCTTTTCACGTAGCCATTAGCATAATTCGGTCGAGCCCGCCTATGTGCCAATCGCCTACCGCGCGTTCGCCCTCTTCGCTCAGGGGTAGGGCGAGGCGTGTGTGGTGGTGGCCCATGCTCCGCCGCAACGCCCACACGCCACTACGCACGGTCGATCTAAGGACCTTCCGGCCAGGTGCCGAATTCCGCTGTGACCGCGTTTCCATTACCCCCGAGAATCGCACTATACAGCCCTTCGGCTTTGTTGTTCCCTCCGCCGAGGATCGACGTTTCTCTAGCGGCGACGTTTGCAAACCCACCGCCTATGAAAGCATCATAGTCTTCGGCTTTGTTTCCATGGCCGCCTGCCACGGAAGACCCCTGGCCATAGGCAGTGTTGTTTTCACCGCCACTCACCGTCCCACGGATGCCGCTAGCAATGTTTCCACCACCACCCAGGACCGACGAGCTACCGTAGCTCGCCACGTTGTCCGCCCCACCACTCACTGAAGTCTGGTCTCCAGTAGCCCTGTTTGCTTCACCGCCGGTCACTGAGGCGAGGACGCCGCTAGCTGTGTTTTTGTAGCCTCCGCTCACTGAGGCGAGGACGCCGCTGGCCATGTTGCCCTGGCCGCCGCTCACTGACGACGTGTCGCCGCTGGCCCAGTTGCCCTGCCCGCCGCTCACCGACGCGCCGTCGTACCCTGCGCGGTTCATTACCCCACCACTCACCGAGGTGTATTCGGCACCCACGGTGTTTTGCCGTCCGCCGCTAATGGCGTTCTCCTGCCCGTGCGCGACGTTTTCGCGGCCGCCGCTAATGGAGTTATTGAAGCCATCGGCACTGTTTATGTAGCCACCGCTGACCGACGATATCGCGCCACTGGCGCTGCTTTCGTAGCCACCGCTCACGGAGGATTCACGACCTTGGGCGGAGCCGTTCGCGCCTCCACTGATGGAAGACGCCCAACCCGAGGCGCCGCCGGAAGCTCCGCCGCTCACCGAAGCGTCTTCGGCCGTGGCTTTGTTGTTGAATCCCCCACTCACCGAGGCGTACAGGCCGCTTGCTTGGCCCTGGTACCCCCCTGTTACCGAAGCGAACGGCGCCGTGACCGCGCTGCCGAAGCCACCGATGAGTCCCCCGTAACTGGTGTAGGTCTGCCTGGTGCCGAGCATCAAGTTATGAGAGCCAGTCTGACTACCCGGTTCCTCGTCATAGCCAATGATCAGGTTGCCCGCGCCGTTGACGGCGCCACTCGTGGATCCTGAGCCGGAGAGGATCTGCAAGTTTGCCCCGGAGAATTGGATCGTCGGTTTGCCGCCCACGCCGGAGGCGGCGTAGTTGATGTAGGGCAGAATCGACAGAAGTGTTTCCTTCTCAGCCGAGGACAGACCGGCGAATGTGCCTTCGGGACCGACTTTACCTTCTATGCCCTGTTTGCCTTCAGGCCCCCTTTCCCCCCTGAGACCTTTTTCACCTTTAAGTCCTTGTTTGCCTTCTTTGCCTTCCGGGCCAGGCGCGCCTTCCTTGCCTTCCGTGCCCACTTCGGTCAATGCGTAACCCAATTTGCATACGCCTTTGATGGGGGTCACGATTGCTTTGCCTTCCCCTGCTGGCACGCACACTTTGATGGAGGAAGCCATGGCCCCGTTCGCCAATGCGAGGAGCAAGCCCGCCGCGAGAAACGCAGCTACACCTACGCCCCGTAGGGCCTTGAACAGTCTCATGGTGATGCCTCCATGCTTTCGGTGCGGCGGGATCTTTGAGCAGGACGCTAAGCCGCGAACCCACGCTTTGGCATCCGGAGGTCCCCGCACATTGGCCGTGGACCACCGCACTCGTCCAAGGCTGACCGAAGGACATCTCGGATGAGACGCTGCACGCGTGGTCAGCGCCTCAGAGCCGGTCGAGACGCCAAAGCTGGACCGCTTCGGCTACCGAGATCCTGCGGCCCGTAGGGAGCCAGATGCGCCTATCGAGCTTGCCCTCCCGGTAGAGCTTGAGAGCCTTCTTCGCTGCGGGCACGTACCAGGCGCTCACCGGAGGGAACAGGTTGGACCGCAGGTGGGTCCTCATCGCATGCACCGGCTCGACTCTAGGTCTTCCCGGAGACGCCGCAGAGGGCCGCTCGAGTTTCGGGAGCAACCTGCTCCCGATTTGCTCCCGAAAGCCCCGAGCGGCAACCGATTCAACGGGCACGATATGCAGGCCGTCGCACCCTCGGATTATGCTAATTAGCAGGGATCTTGCAGGCTGCTGCATCTCGCTGCATGAAACCTAAATCGGTCGGGGAGACAGGATTTGAACCTGCGCCCCCGCCTTGACGCCACGGGCGTCACGCCGCGGCACCACTCGATAGCTGCTGGCGCCGGCCTGACAGATGCCTCCTGGGAGCACGACCAGCGCGAAGCTGGCGCGCATTGTTCCGAGATTGTTCCGACGGAACTCCGCGAACACCCGAGCGAGCCAATGTTTCCGGGCGTCTTCGGCGATGGACCTTAGGGCCTATCCCGGTTGGGTGGCGGCGAGGGTCGCGAGGTGGGCCTTCTTGAATGCGATCAGGCCGCTGGCGAGTTGGAGTAGGGCGAGGTGGTTCTCATCCTTCTTGGACCACCATAGGAAGCAAGGTCGAACCGGCCCGGTCCCGGAAGGGGCTGGGCCTTCGGCGTCTTGGGATGGCGAGGATCGCGTCTCGTGGCTCATCGAGGCGCTGCTGATGGGGCGCGGCAGCTAGTTGACGCGCTGCCGTGAGTTCGATACCCGAGGTCCATCAGAGCCGAGTTCAGCGTCTGACCGAGGCGCTGATCGCCGGGCCGTGCTGACCAATTCGATCCGACCGGCGTGCAAACATACGTTCGATGCTGACCGCCCCGACCCAATCATCCGGCGCCCTTCACGAGGAGGGGTGTCTCTTCTGCCGTACGCACGACGGTGGCTTTGTGAGCCGCGAGCATGTCTTCAGCGAGGGCCTTGGGAACAATGAGAACGCCGACAATCCGAAGGTTCTCCCGCCGGGCGTCGTCTGTGATCGTTGCAACAACGGCCCGCTCGGCTTGGGCGACGAGGCACTCGTGAATTTCGCCCCAATCGCGATGCTCCGGGGCGAGCGGGGGCTCGGCTCAAAGAGCGGTAAAGCGCCGCTCGCCAAGTTCGGCAATGCGCAAGTTGCATGGACAGGGCGAGGGGAGTTGACTGTGTTCAGCCCCAAAGGCAAAGCAATGGACGTGCGTCCCACGCCGGATGGGCGCGTGAAGGGGACGCTTAACCTCACAAGCGGCGGCCCGGTGACCGCCAAGCGCATCCGCCTGATGGTTCGGTCGGTCTGGAAGTCAGCCGTGGAGCTGATCTATCTCGACCAAGGACCGGAGGTCGCGTTTGACCACACGCTCGATCCCGCGAGAGAGGCAATCCTGAACAGCCGGGCCTCGGGTTGGGCGCTCGTGCCGATGGACGCCACGCCGCACCAGCATGTGTCTCTGTCCTACTGGTATCCCTGCCAGGTCGAAGGTTACGAGGCGCTGCCGATTCTATTCGACGTGTTCGGCATGGTCATTCTGACGGACGCGCTCTTCCGCCAGGAACGCAGCATCGAGCGCCCGGACCGCGTGAACCTCTGGGAGTTTTAGACGCTCATCTTCCTACCCTCATGCGGGATTTGGCGCAACGCGCTGCGATACGTGTCGTAGGCGTCGCACAAGCGGCAATGAGCGACACCGCGAGACACAGGCCCGCGGACGCCCGAGGACGGCGATTCGCCGATCATGACAGCGTGTCGGCTCACGCGACCCGGGCTACGCTCAACAGTCCTCAGCACTGGCCCTGTGGGGTGCATAAACCCGATCGTGCGTCGGGCCGGGCGCTCTGGGCACTGTCCGAGCCCGTACTGTCGCTGGCTCTATCGACGATGGGAGGGGCTCGGTGCTGGCGTCGTTCTTGTACGTGATGTGCGGGCGGGTGATGACGCTCGTGTTGCTGTGCTTTCGCTCCTCTGAACACAAGGAGCTTGAGATCGCCGTCCACCATTTGCCCGAAGGTCGAACCGCCCCGGTCCCCGGTAAGGGGGCCGGGGTCTTGGCCTCGGTTGGACGTCGAGATCGTGTTCAGCGGCTCCTCGATGCTTTGGTGCCGGGCACTCGCTGAGTGTTCTGCGTCAATGCGTGGGCATGTGCGGCCGTAGTCGCGACCGGGGCGCGTCCGGGCCACTCGGCGCCGGCGCCTTCGCCACACCTGGTAACCGCTCTGGGCATTCCGCCGCACGGCCGTGGCGATGAGAAGTGGCCACTGACTGCGAGGTGGCGTTGCGGCAGCTACATCTGTTGCACCGCCCCTGCTTTCAGGCGTTGAGCGTGTAGTTCTGACGCCAGTCGGTCAACGGCGGCGCCGGCGCCGGCGCCAGGTCTCCCAGCAGCCGCCGATTGACCTCTTCGCCGTAGGTCCACAGAGCGGCGGAGTACCGACGGTAGTCGGCGCGGGTGATGCGAGCCAGGTCACCGTCGGCGTAGCACAACGATGGGGCCTGTTTCAATGCGCGAGGATCCACTCGTCCGGCGCGGTGGGCGAGCACGTGGCGTAGCGCTACGACCTCGGTCAGCGCCTGATCGAGGTCCTCCGGCATCGGACGCTCAGGCGGGGCCTGGAGACCGGCGTGGAATAGCACCTCCTCCCAGCGCTTGACTCCCGCTCCCCGCGGAGAGGAGTCGAAGCTCCCGAGCTGCTCAGCCAACGCTTCCTGCGCCGTTCGCAGGACCGCTTCGAGGACCTTCGTGTCGATCTGCGCGGCTGCTTCGGTCGCCTGCTCGCGCGCTCGCTCGACCAAGACGCGTGCCCGGTGCTCGGTCAACATCTCGCGTACACGTGGCACCAGATCCTCGACGAGCGCGTCCAGCGCGCCGACCATGGAGATCAGCGTCATACCGTTGTGCTCAACGAGCTGGTTGTCCTTCTCGGCTCGCGCGAGGTCCGCGCGCTCACGCGCCGCCTCGATCGCTGCTCGTCGCCGGGGGTCGTCTGGGTCGGTGCGACCTTCGACTTCAAGGCGGCGCTTTTCGTGGTCCTCGGAATCAAGCAACTCCTGCAGGCCCCAGTCGGCCAGGGTGCGTGCGCGCTCAGCGGCGCCCATCGCCGCCCACCAATCGGCCACCACTGCCTCGCGACCGTGAGTCAGGCGAGGGTCTCTTCTCGCATCGGCGAGCTGCCGGTCGGCCAGGCTCTCGGGTTGGTCCGCTGGAGGTTCGGTCATCCATGCAGAGGTTGTCCGGAAGCTCGTAGAACTTTGAACGGCGGTTCTCCTGCCCTGTCCGC
>CALAQT010000445.1 GCA_937888775.1 uncultured Actinomycetes bacterium
ACCCAACACCCAAGCGGAACGACCCGCCCCGCCCTACTCACTGAAGTAGGTCTGACCAATGTCTGGCCCGATCTACGCCCCGCTGAGCGTCAGCGTCTCTTTGCTTCGGCGATCGATGTCATCTACGTCAGGCGTGGTGCAAAGCGCATCGAGGACCGAGTCAAGATCCTCTGGCGTGGTGAGAACGTCGAGCCCCTGAGTGGTCCTGGTCGCAGCGTCCCGATCAGGACGATGAGCTGGTAGCCAGATCGATCCCTGGCTCGTCCCCATGTCTTGAGCGCAGAGGGCCCCGAAAGGGGCCTTTTGTGGTTTACGGATTCATCGCCTGCTTTACTAGTAACTGAGTGTGTCATTGGGATGCACTCTTCAAGATAGGACGCCATATGAAGCACCGTAGTGACAATACCTCACCCGATCCATTTGGTGAGAGCCCTCGCGTATATCGTCCCTCGATTGCCAAAGCACTTGGCAATGTCATCCAAGCCGTTGTGCTTGAGCAGATGCACTATTGGCTCAAGGGTCCTGGTGGCAAAGACCACAATGGTCATCACTGGATATGGAAAGCTCAGGCTGAGCTAGCCGAAGAGTTAGGGATGACTGTCGGTGTCGCTAGGAAAGCGTTGGAGAAACTCCGCGATCAAGGTCTACTAATCTCGACCTCTAATCCTGATCATGCTTGGGATAGGACATTGCTCTGGCGCATCGACCAAGACGCCATGGCGCAGCTAGTGGCCGGAATCCCTCTATCTATGCATTCGTTCCACAGCCCGAATGCATGCGTTCCGCAGAACGCATCGAGTCGTTCTACAGAACGCATCGAGTCGGTCCCTGGAACGTATCGATGCGGCCCACAGGCCGAAGCAATACCAGAGAGTACCTCAGAGAGGCCACACAAAGATCACGACAACAGGATTACACCAATGGATTACCGCGCGCGGGACCAGGATCAGTCAATGTTGATCTCACCTCGGAAGCTCCTGGCTCGACTTAGAGAAGAGAGTACTTCAAGGAGTGAAAGTGACCGAACCCTGGAGGTAAGTCTGTAGGGTTGCTTCACAACCTGGGACACTCCCTCTGTGTGCCCCGGCATGGCCTCTCGGTGACTTTCCTTGTCGTAGCAGGCGCCCTCGGCGACTAGGGTCACTCAGCAGTGGCCGTGAGCAGCCCCTTTGAGGGCAGCTCGACGAAGACGCGCTTGGCAAACTATTGTGTCTGGTTCTGTCACACGTTTAGTACAACAGTATGTAGAACCATTGACTCATTGAAAGGCCAGCCAGCTTATGCCGCAGGCAATGAGCCTCATTGTCCAGACGGACGGTAGATGCCAAACCTGCAAGCGTAACTGTGCCAAACAAAGTCTACGGCACTTTCCGGCAGGTTGCAGCACGTGCAACCCAGTGGTTCCAGGCAAAATGGTGCGTCTGGCCCGGCAACTGACTTGACCGACCTTTTCGCCGGGTTGGCGTCTAAACGCCGCAAGCAACAGGCGTACTCCCGTGCGCGCGTGAGAATGGCTGCGGTCGGGGAGGGTCTCCCCAGCTTATGCCGCAGGCAATGAGCCTCATTGTCCAGACGGACGGTAGATGCCAAACCTGCAAGCGTAACTGTGCCAAACAAAGTCTACGGCACTTTCCGGCAGGTTGCAGCACGTGCAACCCAGTGGTTCCAGGCAAAATGGTGCGTCTGGCCCGGCAACTGACTTGACCGACCTTTTCGCCGGGTTGGCGTCTAAACGCCGCAAGCAACAGGCGTACTCCCGTGCGCGCGTGAGAATGGCTGCGGTCGGGGAGGGTCTCCCAAGCTTATGCTGCGGTTTATGAGCCTCATTTTGAAGACGGACGTAATCACCAAGTGCAAGATGACTTTGTAGAACATCCGGCTTCGTGGCAGGTTGCCGCGTACGCAACACCTTAATTGCAGGGCAAATGGTGCTATAAGGGTGTCATGGAGCATGACCGCCTTCTGGCAGCGTGTGTCGTCTGTGCGTCAACAAGCATCGCCGGACTCCCCTTCGCGCGTGAGAAGGACTTCGGGCGAGAGGGGTCTCCTAGTTTATGCGGCAGGCAATGAGCCTCATTTTCAAGACGGACGCTAAATGCCTAAAATGACACCTTGACTTTTCAAAACCCGGCACTTTCCGGCAGGTTGCAGCACATGCAATCCAGTGGTTGCAGGCAAAATCGTGCGTCTCGCCCGGCAACTGACTTGACCGACCTTTTCGCCGGGTTGGGCGTCTAAACTAAAAGCACCGCCAAAGGTGGCTCTTTGCGCGCGCGCGTGAGAACGTGCCCGGTCGGGGAGGGTCGCCAAAGTTTATGCGGCAGGCAATGAGCCTCATGGTCCAGACGGACGGTAGATGCCGAACCTGCAAGCGTAACTGTGCCAAACAAAGTCTACGGCACTTTCCGGCAGGCTGCAGTACGTGAAATCCAGTGGTTGCAGGCAAAATCGTGCGGCTGGCCCGTCGACTAGGGTGACCGACTTTTGGCCCGCTTGGGCTTCTAAAGCGCCGCCAGAGGTAGCGGTACTTCCCGTGCGCGCGTGAGGACAGCTCCGGGCGGGGAGGGCCTGCTCTCTCAGAAGAGGTCTACCTGGCAAAGGATCGGAAGCTGGCCTATCGAGTCGCTCTCGAACGTGTTCTCACGCAACGCGATCATGCATAACGAGCTGACTGCGATGTCTAATGTCTAACCATCCTTCATTCAGTCGCACGGTTATTGAACCTGACGCTTGACACCGATCGTTTTGAACCACTTGTGGCGCTTTGCCTGACACAAATCACCACGGTTGCTGACGATTGGGCATGATCCGTGTGGCAGGCAACCTAGGCTGGCTTCGCCAGCCCTGGGAGCTTCGCTCCCTACCTGCTCGCGCGCCTGACCCGTGTGTCGCCGTCGGGGGATGGAGGGCGAGGATGAGGGGCGAGCGCTCTTCAACGTCGAGGATGGCGAGGTTCTCCGCTGGATCGGTCCCGAGACCGACGAGGAGGAGAACTACGTCCGAGAAGAGCCCCGCAAGGCCCGCGAAGCCTGGCGAGCGTGGGAGCAATCGTTCCGCGAGTCCGATTCTTAGCGAGAGTGGCAGCAGTCGCGTACCCGATTCGGTAGCTCATTGGCACCGGAGGTTTTCGAGGCCGGTCCAGATGCGGCGCGGGATCGCCGGTTGACCGTGACGACTGCGCGGGACTTTGCAACCAGGCTCGTCGCCCTCTGTGACTATCTGCCAGTGCCGATTGTAGTGAAGAATTGAATAACCACCCGCCTGAAGCTGCGGGCAGCGGCTGTTGGTTGTTGCGAGCGCCCAGCTACGATCGGTTGTCGAGACGTAGATGGTCTCACAGCGGGCAGGGATCCCGTCAGCTGCCGCGATTTTCGTTCTCTCCTTACTCGTTGGCTCGCGCCGAGTCATCTTGGGCTTTGGCTTCGGTGCAGGCCTGGGTTTCGGGGCAGGGGGCGGAGCGTTGCTAGCCACGAACTTGCCCTTGACAGTCGCCTGGTTGCCCACGTTGTCAGTCGTCTGGATCTGCCACGTGTGGTTGCCGAGACTCCACGGGCCAGGAGAGCTGAAGGCGTCGTTGGTCACCAGCGGGGTGCCCGAGTACCCCCCGAGATCGTCTACGTCTTGGCCGTCGATCAGGAGCGAAATGCTTGCGACCCCGCTCTCGGCGTCAGCCACCAAGAAGCTCACGGACTGTTGCGGGCGAATCGTTTGAGGCGACGTCATCACGGCGGTTGGCGGGGTGCCGTCGAGGGTGAGCGTTGTCTGAGCAGTAGTGGTATCCCCGCTTGGATCGGCCGAAGCCAAGCTCAGCGTATAGAGACCGTCCGGAAGCGACGCACCACCGGAGCCGCGACCGTCCCACGGAATCGATGATGATCCCTCACTGACAGGGAACGTGCCCAGGCTCCGGACTATCTGGCCAGCGGAATTGGTGACCGTAGCGGTAATAGTCGTAGCGCCGGTTACCGAGAAGCTGGCCGGAAGACCCGTGCCTGGCGCCATAAAGGCCTGGCCAAAGGACAAGCCATTAATTGCGACCGGCAACTCCCTGACCGTCAGCGTCCACTGTGCAGGAGGACCACTCTGCGCCACGATTGGAAGGTCGACGTCTCCCGCTCCAACCGCGCCAAGTGAGTACTCGCCGCTTGACTCGATGATTCCCGAAACGCCGCCGACCGTGATAGCGCCCTGAGTCAAGGTCGCGTCGAGAACGTACTGGCCCGCCCCCGGCGCTTGAAATGAGAGAAAGCTGCGCGTGCCCGGACTGGTGGCTCCGCTAAAGGTAGCGGGCGCACTCGGTCGATCAGCCAGGGCCGCATTAACCGACCCAGAGGAACAGTTCATCTCGTCGGTAGGGACAGTCCCGGCCTCAACGGCGCCATATGGAAGCCAACCCGTATCGCCCTCCCCGAAACTCAGCCCCCAACCATCGAGGACACCTTGGCTTCCGACAGACTGAAACCAGATCAGCGTGTCGGGATGCGCACTCGACTGCGCCGGAAACGTGATTTGACGGTCGCTGCAATTGCCGCTCGCGGTGGCAAACGTCGGGGGATCAGCGAGAACCGTACTCGGTAGAAAACACAACAGAAGTAGCGTGAAGGCGAGCACCCACGTGACTTTCGCGCATCGCCCAGAACTGATCTTCGCCTGATCTCGCAGCGACAATCGCCTCCCACATGCTTTTGATCTCCTAGCCATGCCCTCGCTGCCTAGCGGACGCGCTGTCGAAGATAACTGGGCCACGCAGGTCATGCCGTGCGGGCGAGGAAGATGACTGCCGGTACCGGTGGGAGTCGTGCGCATGATGGGTCCTTCTTCTGGCTGCGAGGTTGTTGATCAGCCGTTGGTGGTGCTATTTGGTTCGAGCAGCTTCGTGCAGTTGCTAGAGATCACAGTCGGGTTCTGGAGGAACGCGCTGGTGAGGAATGAATCCGTGGTGCCGTCGTTGAGCGGGATCGAACCCGAGTTGGAATTGACGCTAAGGCCGCTGATCTGTTGCTGGACCTCCGGAATGCAGATCTTGAGTTGCGCCGAGTCCCCCTGCAAGCCAGAGACGGTGCGGTTGAGCCCGGACACCGAGGTCTGCAATGTGGAGACGGAGGTTTGCAACGCGCCGAGGTTGGATGACGTGGCAACGCTCGCGAGCTTGGCGTTAACCGACGTGAGGCTGGCGCGGGCAGTGGTGAGTTGGGCACTGAGACGATGGACCTGATGCTGGAGCGTGTCGATGTTCGAGTTGGCGTTCAAGATGTTCACTCCCACGCCGATGACGCCAAGGGCGAAAGCGATCGAGACGAGCGCCAGGACGATCCCCTTGAGAAACCGTCTGTGCTCAAGTGACATGTGCGGCAATGGCACAGTGACGGAACGCGGAGCTTGATCGGTGGTGGGCATACGATATTCGTCCCTTTCGGGCGACTATGGTGGATGGGTTCAATAGCGGAACCCTGAGGCGCCAAGACATCTCATCGGCAACGGGTTCTCGGGCCTTTAGCGAAATGCCCGTTGACCGGCCAAGAATCGACTGCACGTTCGATTATGGGGCGGGCAGGCGACCTGTGGCCAGAGTGAAGAACCCTCGGATTGGTCCGTAGTAGGGCGCGAAGGCGGCTAATCCAGAAAGCACGGGAGATCAGGAGCGACAGCGGCGCGAGGCCGGCAGAGCGAGACCGACGTGTTTACCGGGTGCCCGCCCCGCTGGAAGCGGGGACGAGTCGGGGACAACCTTTGCTGCGGATGCGGCGTCCACGTTACTCTTGAATAGCGTGGACGTGAATGGTAGAATATGCCAGTGTCTACAACGAGATCAGGGGAACTAGCATGAACCCGCTCCCCACCCCTGATCCTCGGTGCTGCGTTCTTTACCGCCGTGTCTCGACCGCCGACCAGGCTGACAGCGGATACGGGCTTGAGGCTCAATCAGATGCCATCGCCGCCTTCGTGAAACGGGAGCGCCTAGTAGTCGTTGGATCATTCGCCGATCCGGGTGTATCGGGAACCGTCCCCCTAGAAGATAGGCCCGGCCTCTCGCAGGCGCTCGTCACCGCCATGACCAAGGGAGCGGGAGCGCTTGTTGTTGCTCGTCACGACCGGCTAGCCCGAGACACCCTCGTTGCTCTGCTGATCGAGCGGAGCTTCGCGGACGCAGGCATCAGGATTCTGTACGCCGACTCAAGCAACGGTGAATCTGACGCCGACCGCTTCACTCGCACAGTTCTCCATGCCGCTGCTGAGCAGGCCAAGCGCGATGTTGTGCGCCGCTTGGCAGCGGGACGGAAGGTCAAGGCCGCCAGCAAGCCGGGCAGCTACCTCGGGGGCCGTCCTCCCTACGGCTACAAAGCCCAGGGGCATGAGCTAGCCATCGACTCCGGTCAAGCGCAGATCGTGCGCCGCATCTACAAGCTCGCCCGTGATGGCGCGAGTATCCGGGACATCGCCGCCCTGATTGACGCCGAGGATCCCTCCCGCCGTTGGCACCGCACTGCCGTCGAGCGCATCCTCAGACGAGACATCTACATGCGGAAGAGCCCGGACCGCGTCGTGGATCCGCGCCTATGGCATGCAGCACAACGAGCGCTAGACGGCCGCCGTCGATAGCCGTGCGGCAGGAAACGTCGATTGCTGCAGTCGGTCCCTGCGACGCCGATGACTTCCTCCCCGACTCACTTCCGCACAGCCCGCTTGATCGCCTGTTCTGGCCGATCGCGATCGAGGCCGAGCTATGAGCGCCCCGGCGAAGGTGTGCTCGGAGGGCTGCGAGTGGCCGGTCTACTGTCGCGGTCTGTGCAAGAGGTGCTATTACCGTGACTGGCGGCGTCGCGCAGGCCACAACGTCAGCGGGAGCGAAGCGCACCGGGCCATCCTTCGGGATCAGTGGATCGACCAGTTTGGTGAGCCTCGCTGGACCCGCGACAGCATCGTCCGGGCGATTCTCCTGTGGGCAAAGGGGCACGACGGCGAGCCCCCGGCGGGTCCGGCCTGGCCTCGCGGTACACGAAGGCATCCAGGCGCCTCGACGGTCCAACGGGCCTTTGGCTCATGGAATAACGCGCTTGACGCTGCTTCGCCCGGCGCTCCGACCGATGAAGAAGCCGCCGGCTCCAACTCCAGCGAGCGCTAGAACACCGATGACCACGAGCAGGGCGGCGCGTGGGATTTGGATGGTCATACACTCCTCCTTCTAAGAGTGCGCACTTCGCTGACAGCGCTCGTTCTCCGCTTGCCGTGCCAATTGGCCGCCCCCACCCAAGCGGATGGGAGCGGCCCACAGAAGCAGCTACGCCGTCAGGCTGCTCTTGCTACTACCGATGAAGCGCGAGAGCCGCTTGAACATCGCGTTGGTACTGCGCCCCTGATGACGAGGCATGCCTTGCGTTCGCACCCGAGCTGCCACTCGGCACGACCCCGCAAATCGCCTGAACGTAGACGGTGATTGTGACGCTCGACTGGTTGCTGATAAAGCCGCCGACGAACGTGCCGTAGGAGAGCACAAACCCGACGGTCCCGACCCCTTCGGCATTGAATCCGGTGCCCAGCACCGAGTAGCCAGAGGGGCAAATCGCGTTGAGGTTGATATCCGTGTAGCTGCCGGGCGCCACAACTTCCTTTGGCGAGTCCACCGTGATGATCGCCGGGACCACACCCGAAGCTCCGGTCGCTCCGGTCGCTCCCGTCGCTCCCGTCGCGCCGGTGTACCCACGGTACCCGCGCGGGCCTCTATTGCCGCTCGCCGCGACCGCCCTGGCCTTGTGCTGCACCTTTCCCCCGGGGGCCGCGACTGCGACCCCGCTAATCGCCGCAGTCAGCGCGACCAGCGCGACCACCATGGATGGCGACACGCCGAAAATCCTTCGGCGTGAGTGCTTTTGCCGGTTAGGCATAATGCCCTCCTTCCGGGGACCTGAGGTGAAGACGGGTTCCCCTTTTGTAACGGCGTTTCTGCCGCTGTGGACGAAACGGCCCGTGAGGTCGGCCAAAGGCAGGTCTTGCCCGGCGATGCCTCCGCGAGAGGTTCGAGCAATGCGGCCGATAACGGCCCTTCGTCTAATGTACTCCTCTTTCCAGCGCGTAACGGACTATTTGTTGACGAACCCCTGTTTGTCTTGCGGCTTCGAGCGCCAACTCGCTGTCGAGGTCGGCGAGTGACTGTCATCTGACCTCCGCGACGGGGCGTCTGTCGGCCCAGATCGACCGACTGGGTCCACGGCAGCCAAACGATCGAAGGGACCCGTACGGGAACCCGCAGAAAGAGATCCCTACCTGGATCGTTCCATCTGGGGTTGGTACAGAGGTCGGTCTGATCCTGCGGCAGACAGTTCGGGTGGGAAAGGAAAGCCTCATTGCAATCCTCCGCGCGCGTGACCCTCTGCGTGATAGCGTCGAGTATCTGGAGAGTTTGTTGTGCGTCGTGGGGATCTACCACCACGAGATGGTTCGCCGTCGTGCTGGCGGTCATCAGATTTCATGAAGCGGCTAGCTACAGCACTCAGCATCGCTCTCGCACTTGCAATCCCGGCGGTTGCCAGCGCGACAAGGATGCCAGTGCTAGCAGGCGTTAGCGGGCCGTTGCAAGTGCGGCCCAACATCGTCGATCTCAGCGCGGACGGCTCCGAACTCTTGGGAGGCGTTACCGGACGGCATCCTCACGAAGACACACCGGGCCACCCGTTTGGCCGACTGCATTGGACGACGTGGAATTCGACTGAGGGACGGGCTTGGGGAGCGGAATGGCTCAACAACTGCCGACCCAGTTGTGGTGCGGGCACGTACTACGCCTATAAGGCCACTGTCCACGTCTATGATCCCGGCAGGTCTGGTGTGTTCCTGCGCATGACGGTAAAGAGTCGCCGCAGCTTCCGCTATTCCGCCATGTATGTCGGCGGCTACGGCGGCGGATGGGTTGGGGATAGGCGCTGGTTCTTATCATCGGTCGGCTGAGGCCTGATGCAATCCGGTTTGCTTTACGGCTCAACCCAGATCGCACTTCGAGGCCAAGAGGAATCTCCACATGCGAGTTAGAATCACCGAGAATGGCGAGCCTCTGGGCCTCCGATACTTCTGTCGGCTCGGCCGAGGACAGCGGACTGAGGAGGCTCGACGGTGAGAAGGCGGATTCGTAAGTTCTTCATCGGGGTGCTGGTAGCGATTGGCGTCTTGGGGCTGGCAGCTTCGTCGGCTGGTGCCCGAGTCATCGATTGCGCGAACTACTACGGACACCCGCACAGCTACGCCCAGGGAAACGGTCCGAGGAACGATCGCCTCGCCAACGTCGGCAACCTGAGTGCGCCCAACCTGAGTTGCTCGGCGGCTCGCCATGCGATCAAGTACGGCTCTCTTAATGAGTTCAAGGGCCGTTTTCACACACGCGGGTTCTACTGCTACGTCATTCAGCAATCGAGGCTTCCTGGTGGTGTTGGGCCGAATGGACCGTATCCACCGTTGATCACTGGGCAGACGATCCGGTGTGTACGACCCGGGCAAGCCTTTCGATTCGGTTGGGCCACCTGATGAACCGTCCAGGTCAGAAGCTCCTGAGTGGGGCGATCGCAGCGGCGGCCAGCGTTTGCTTCGCTACTTCTGCCTTGGGAAGCGCTGCAACGCCCCATTGCGACCGACTCGATGCTCGGGTAGACATTTCCAACACTCGTCCTGGGCATCGGCTAGAGAGCACGAGTGGGTTCGCCGTCACCGATCCCAGCAGTTGGATGATCGGGCGGTTCCTTTGCGCTGACCTCATTGGCGACCATCAAGCCGAGATGGTCGTGCTTCTTGCAACCGGCCGCGACGAGGCATTCCTCTTTATCTTCCGACCGATCCATGGGCACTGGCGCTTGAGCTACTCAAAGACGAGCAGTCTGCCTTACATTTGGCAACTCTCGGTACGAGGCAGAGCCCTCATTGAGAAGCGTCCGTTTTTCGACAGCGCGCTCTGCTGCCCCTCGGGATATAGCTACTGGGCCGTGAGTTGGAACGGACACGGCTGGACGGTGCGACCAACCCAGAAGTAGCCTCAGCTTCGGGACCTGAGGATCTGGAGGGACCCAGACAGGAGTCCATTTGGAAGAGGAGCTAAGGAATCTCATTTTGAGGTCGGCGCGGACCTCGATCCTCCCCCCGGCCATCTGTCCGAAAAGCGCGCGCTGATCTGTAGCTCCAGGCCCCGATGTACGGGATAATGGGTCCGTGCTGAAGACGACGGACTCCAAGACCGGCGAGCCCGTCATTCTTCGCCGCTGCACGGACTGCCGGACGCCTTTCAAGCATCCCGTCCTGCCCGAGGGCCAGACGGTCAGGTGCCCGTGCTGCGGGGTATCTCATCCCTCTGGTCATGAAGATCTACCTGACATCGAGGATGCACTGACCAAGCCCGGCACCGGCTATCAGTTGATCAACGCCGCTACCGGCAAGGAGATCATGGCCGTCCGCTGCCTCTGCGGCCACCGGTTTGACTTTCCTCGCTGGGAGATCGGGAAGTGCCCCTTATGCGAAAGGGAGTTCTTGATCCCACCGCCGCCTGAAGCCGATCAAGAGCGCTGGCAGACCGATCCCCGAGTCGAGGGCGCTTAGCCACTATCAGCGTGCTCTCGACCGGTTTGGCCGGGAACCCGCCAGACTGGAGTCCCAAGGAAACTCCATTTCGGTTCCGCCCGCAAGTCATATCTGATCTCGCGGCAGACGGCCTGGGGCAGGGCGAGCCCCATTCAGATTTTCCGCACCGCTGAGTCTCTGACTGATACCGTCGCTGAAACCGTCTCCCCGTCGTCCTGGTGATTACCGGATTTCATGAGGCTGCTAGCTATCGCAATCATCACCGCCCTCGCGGTTGCCATCCCGGCGGTCGCTAGCGCGGCAAGAATGCCGATCTCTGCGACTAACGGACCATTGCGAGTTCGGCCTCGTATCGTGGTCTTCAGCGCGGATGGCTCCAGATTGTTGGGAGGCTTTACTGGACGGCATCCGCACCAGGACACCCCCGGCAACCCATTTGGCCGCTTGCGCTGGACTACATGGAATTCGACTGAGGGCCGGGCTTGGGGAGCGGAATGGCTTAACAACTGCGAGCCGAGTTGTGCCCAGGGCACATACCATGCCTTCAAGGCGACGGTCCACGTCTATGACCCAGGCAGGACCGGGGTGTTTCTGCGTATGACCGTCAAGAGCCATATGAGCTTCACGTACTCGGCTTTCTATGAGGATGGCGGATGGGGTTGGTGATCCCGGAGGATCGAAACGGATCCGTATGGGAACCTGCGAAAGGGAACCCATCAGGCACCGCTCCATCTGATGTCGGTACAGAGGGCGGCTCAGATCAGAGAAGCCGCTCGAATCGGGGCACGACTTCGCCCTCGATGAAGTTTCCGATGCTTGCCAGCGTCGCGCGAATTGGTTTCCCCCTGATCTCTCCTGGCGTTCCGTATGCAAAGACTGCTTGCTTGGCAAGATGTCGGTGAACATAGACATGGTCCCCATGGCTGCTGTTTTCCATCTCGACGCGGGAAAATAGTGCGCCTGGTTTGATCAGTCCCCGGAAGGACTCTGTGCCCCGCACGGACGTTCCGGCGCTGGGCGTCGCTGTGAGATTCCGGACCTCCCCAAACGCTGTAGAGGCCAGCAGCGCACGGTGCTTGTCCCAGTTATTGATCTCTCGCAACTGGGCGAGCACGAACGTCTCGGGCCACTTTCGACGATGGTAGGGCTGCAATTCGTCGATCACACTTCGAACGGCCCGCGTGGTCCCAGGCATTCGCCATTGGGCGTTATGCCACGCCTTTCTCGTGCTACATATTGGGAACTGGAGGTTGGTCTCTTCTCGTTCCGTCGCAGGATTAGCCAGGAGGAACAGTAGATGGTCGAGGACAGAGCGAAGTTGATGCGCGCAATCGCTGACGAGGACACCCCACAGCGGCGGCGGCGGGTCAACTTCGATGACCCGCTCTACCAGCCTGCCGTTTCGGTCTTGCTTCCCCGCGGTTCTGTAGAAGTTCGATTTGAGGAACACGTCGACGACCTCACCGAGGGCCTCGTGGTGTTTGCGGGCGCGCCAGAGCTTCCAGCGAATGTCATTTAGCGGATCGCCCATGGGTCCTGCGCTCCACCGAGGTTCCTTCTCGGTCAGGCCGCGTCGCGTAGTTGTTCATAGACCTTCTTGACGTAGTAGTCGCCAAGCAACTCCCTGAAGTCATCGTCATCCAGGATCCGTGTGAAGATCTCGCTGTTGGCGATCGTCCGGTCGGAGCCACGCCGCTCGGGGTGCTGACACCAGTCAGCACCCTTTCAGGCCTTCTTCACTGCCCAGGTAGGCCGAAAGCAGTGCCCGAAAGAGAGGACCGTGATTTGGGATCCTGAGGTGGAGCAGTTCGTGGACGATCACCTCTCTGCGAAACGGCTCCGGTTGCGAGAGAAGATCGGCCGCAAAGGTCAGTCGTCCGCGAGTCGAGCAACTGGCCCACTTGCGACGCATGTCGGTGATGCGGATCTCTAAGGGCTCCACCTCAAGCTTTGCGGCCCAGCTTCGGACTTCGGCCGTGAACTCTTCGCGAGGAAGCGCGGCTACGGCAGGTTCCGAGGGCGCAAGGCTGTGGCGGCGAACGTCGCGCCTCATGTCTTGATCCTCCGGAGGGATTCGAGAATGTCTCCAACGTACGTGCCCGCGCCGTCCATCTCACCGGCGTGAATGAGCGCAGCGTGAAGTCTCAGCCGCATCCCGCGCTCCTGCTCGGACCGTAGACGCCATTGCGGGAATACCTCGAAAGCGGCAGCAGCAGCTTGCGCGATGCCTTCGGCCTTCTCATCGTTGATGCCCTTGCCTCTGAGGTACCAGAGCACCGCAAAGGCGTCCGGTCGTAGCCCTGTCGCCTTCTGTGCCTTCTCAGCCTCGATGGTCTCGGCACTCAGGTTGGTGAGCGCCGCCAACGCCTCCTCCGTTGAGATCTGGCGATCTCGGAAGTCCGCTGCGATCTGCTCGGCCTTCTCGCCAATCGACATCAGGAACGGCTTCATGTCGCGTTCGTCGGCAACCAGGTCATGGAGCAGCTTGACCAGGTTGACCACCTTCACCGTGTCGGGTGTCTCGCTCGTGACTAGCTGGTCGAGGGTTTCGGGGGTCAGCTTGTGGATCTCCTCCGTCGCGCCAATGTGTGAGGCGGTCGTGTGCTCCTGGACTAACTCAGCGGTCTTCCGGAGGAAGGACCGATCCACGTCGAGACCGGGGTAGAACGCCTCGCGAACGATGGCGTAGATCCGCATCAGCGCGTCGTAGTCCTCCAGGTAAGGACGAAGGAAAGCGTCGGGCGAGATGATCTCGAACAGGTTCTCTAGCTCGGAAACGAACTCCTGAAGGGCAGTCCGGCGATCAGCGTCCCGGAAGTGCTCGACCACCGCCTCTACCTGCTTGTCTGCGTGCAAGCCCCTACCAATGCTGAGGAAGTCCTCCCGACCCCGAGCGATCAACCCAGCGAACCGCTTCTGGAGGTCCGGGAGCCCGGTGACGACCCCGGACACGTCCTTGGAGTCGAATGCCAGTGCCTCCTCCAGCTTCTCGAAGATGCCTACGAAGTCGAGGACGAAACCAGCGGGCTTGACCCGCTCGTCTGGGTCCTCGTAAGGACGGTTGACCCGGGCAATCGCCTGGAGAAGCACGTGGTCGCGCATCGGTTTGTCCAGGTACATCGCGTACAGAACGGGCGCGTCGAAGCCGGTCAGCAGCTTCTCGGTGACGAGCAGGATCCTGGGTGTGGCGTCCGCCTTTCGGAAGGCTTTGCGGATCTCCAGTTCCTTGGTCTCGTCGTAGTGAAAGCGGCGAAGTTGAGCGGAGTCGTTATGGGCGGGACTGATCACGACCTCTGAATACTCGGGAGGCAGATAGCGGTCGAGCGCATCCTTATAGAGCGCGCAGGCTTCGCGATCCACCCCCACCAGGAACGCCTTGTAGCCCATCGGCTCCACGTTCTTCGTGTAATGCTCAGCGACGTACTTGGCGATGCCGTCTACTCGCTCGCGGTTCTTCATCATGTTCCGCAAGGTCACGGCACGTTCGAGAACCCTGTTTAGGGTCTCGATGTCTGAGACACCCTCAAGCTCCGCGACGTGGAGGAATTCTTCCTCCAGGGTCGTTCGGTCCACGAGCATTTCATTCGGAGCGAGGGCATAGTTGAGCGGCACGGTGGTGCCGTCCTCAATTGACTCGCGGATCGAGTACTTGTCAAGGAAGCCACTGTCGTCATCAGAGCCAAAGGTCTTGAACGTGCCCTTGCCATGGGCTGTGCGATCAATCGGAGTGCCGGTGAAGCCAACGTAAGTCGCGTTGGGAAGGGCACCCATGAGGTAGCTCCCGAGCGAGCCACCGGTCGTGCGGTGCGCCTCGTCGATGAGCACGAACACGTTTTCTCTGGTGCACAGATCTGCTGGCATCCGCTCGAACTTGTGGATCATCGAAACGATCAGCCCTCGCCAGTCGGAGGCAAGGAGCTTTCGCAAGTCCTCCTTGGAGTGCGCCATGCGCACGTCGCCGAAGCCAAGGGATTGCAAGTTGCTCGACATTTGTGTCTCCAACTCGGTCCGGTCGATCAGGACCAGCACCGTTGGATGCTCCATAGCGGGATCCTCGATGAGCAGCTTCGCCGCCGTGATCATCGTGTAGGTCTTGCCGGACCCCTGGGTATGCCACACCAGCGCACGGTGCTTCCTGGGATCCTTTGCCCGTTCCACAACACGGTCAGCGGCTCGCATCTGGTGCGGGCGGAGAACGAACTTCTTCAGTTCCCCATCCACATTGGTGAAGAGGATGAAGTCCGAGATCACACGCAGGATCCGCTCCGGTTCTACGAACGCTTGGACCAGCGACTCGTAGTTCCCCTCTGCCTCCTCGCGCCAGTTGTAGACCGCTCTATGCGACGTGTTCCATGTCGCCCCGTACTTGAAGCCGAGGATGTGCGTGATTCCGAAAAGCTGCAACACCGCCAGCGCTTCTGGCCCCTGCTCGTGATAGCGCCGAATCTGGGCGAGCGCCTCAGCCATTCCGTCCCGTTTGTGAGCGGACTTGGTCTCGATCAGCACAACAGGGATCCCATTGATGAGCATCGCCACGTCAAAACGAATCGCCTCCGCGTCTGGTCGGGCTCGGAAACTGAACTCGTCGGTGACGTGGAAGGTGTTCGCCCCAGGATTGTCTACGTCTGCAAAACGCACATCCCTCTCGCGGCTATCCTCCTCGACGAAGACAGTCTTGACCCCGCGAAGATGCTCCCAAACATCGAGGTTCCCGTGGATGGTGGGGAGTGCACGAGTAAGGCGATGACCAAGGCCCTCGGCGCGCGAGCGATTGACAGTTCCAGGATTCAGCACCTGAAGCTGCTCAACGAGCACTTTGGTGAACAGAATGCCCGCTTCGTCGCCACGCATCACCATTGCCTCGTCCCGTGAGACCAAGCCCCAGCCCGAAGCAACCGCATACCGGACGAAGGGATTCTGAACGGCGCTGCGCTCAGAGCCGAGAGTCACCATCGCCTCCAACAAGGCGTGCAAGCGCAGCAGCGAACACAGCGGCGGTTCGCATAGACACCTCGCGCTCAGCGGCTTCCTTTGCATCCATAGCGCTCACCGCTTCGCAGAGCAATTCCTGCTTATCGAGCGAGGGAACAGGTATCTCTACCGCATCGACGTTGTGCTTGTTGAGTTGCGGAACTGGCGTGTCGTCTTGCAGCGACCGCAGATCGAAACCTTCAAAGAACGCCAAGAGATACCGGGGCAGCAAGACCGCGCTCGGCTCGATCCCTATGAGGTTTGGATCCAGAGCAGCAGGTCTGCCGATCATGCGCTTTACGTTCTTTCCGATTGCTGCGCCCCGCTTGGGGAAGACAGTCGCGCCCACAGCGAGTGGACGAGCGATGGGCTTGAATACCTCCGCCGAAGCGCCAACAACAGGTGCTGGATCGCGCCCAATGTCCGATACCTTCAGGTAAAGCATGTGGTCGGGATCCGCTCTGACGGTTGGCACCAGCTTTCCGTATGGGGGGAACGAAGTACGGACATTGGCGACCTCGCCGATTGGGTTCTTCTTGCCAGCCAGATCGGTAAACGCTCGATTGAGAAACGCCCTCTTGACATCGCTGGCCATCGCGAGAACCCGCTCATTTGTCACTTGCGCGTCCTGAATCGTTGCCATTACCTGCGAGATGCGGCGCTGCTCGTCCAGTGGTGGAAGAGGAACCTCCAACTGTTCGAAGTTGCTCTTGTTGACGATCTTCACAGTCACGCCCCCCGCAACACGCTCAAGCTCAGCCCGCTGGGTCATCATCGCGTAGTACATGAACTCCGGCCCTACCGTGTCTTTCGGGATGATCGCGTTGATCTGTTGGTTGGTCGTGGTCTGCTCTGCGGCTGTCAGCCCCACCTTTCCAAGGGTCCCGATGCAAGACACAAGGACGCAGCCGGGAGGCAGCGCACGCGAAACCGCCAGTCCCTCAGGCGTAAGGGACTGCGCTGCGTTGGTTATCCACTTGGTTCCATCTAGGTCAGGAGGAGTGACAAACGGGATCGTGCCGCCGTAATACTCCCGGCGACTTGTTGCCGGAGTCGTACCCGTCACGATCGTGCCGATTTCCTTGAGCCGGACCCTGGGCCAAGTCTTCGGGTGATGCCGAGGGGTTCTCAAGGGATGCGTAGGATCGCCAGGACCTTCCGCAGTTCGGCATCGGCGTGGCCACGCGCAGCTTCCGCCTCATGGAGAAGACGAACGGCTTCCTCAAGAGTTGGCACGTCATTCGGCGAAGGCGGGCGGACGTACCTGCTCGGGGATAGGTTGTAGTCATTATCCGCAACCTGAGCAGTCGTCACTGTGATGGACAGCCCCGCACGGCTTTCCCAATCCACAATCAACTGATGGACAAGTGCAATGTCATCATCGGTCATTTCGTTCTTCGGACGACGCTTGACAAAGCGTCCTGCCGCATTGACGAGCACGACCTCGGTGTGATGCCGCTTCCGCTTGTTCAGCAGCATGATGATGCCGGGCGCTGGCGTGTTGTAGAACATATTTTCAGGGAGTTGGATCACCGCCTCAACGAGGTCCGCCTCGACAAACGCCTTTCGGATATCACGCTCCCGACTCGCTCCGACGTTGCCACTGCCGCGACTCAGGGCTCCCGTGTCAAGGACTATTGCCATCCGGCCTGATGAAGTAAGTGAGGTGAACATATGCTGAACCCAACCCCAGTCAGCGGATGACGCCGTTGGGATCCCATTGTCAAAGCGACCCGTGGTGTCGTTCTTGTACATCTCGTCGGGGAAGTCCTGGTTCCACATCGGATTGGCGGTCACGATGTCGAACTGCCGGAGCTTGCCGTCCCGCCCTGTGAACGCTGGCGAACGCATCGTGTCGCCCAAAGCGATCTCGGCATCCATGTCGTGGAGGAATGCGTTCATGCGCGACATCGCGAACGTAGAAGGATTGATCTCTTGCCCGAATAGACGAAGCGGAGCCACGTCCTTCGGAAGCTCCGAATGCTCATTGAGCTTGACCCCATGGGTTTCACGGAGTCGGAGGTGGCACTTGATGAGAAGCCCTGCCGATCCACACGCGGGGTCGTAGACCGTCATGCCCGGCTGAGGATCGAGGATGCGAGCCATGAGCCGGGCGACCTGTGGCGGTGTGTAGAACTCCCCGGCGCTCTGTCCCTGACCTTCAGCGAACTTCCGGATTAGGTATTCGTACGCACGACCAAGAAGGTCGGGTTGAACGTCGGTTAGCCCAAGGCGATGCTGGCCAAGTGTCTTGACGAGTGCTGCCAGCCTGCTGTTATCGACAATCGGTTGCCCCGCTGTGGTGGCGTTGAAGTCAACGGTGTCGATGACGCCTTGGAGGCGAGGGTTCTGCCGGGAGACCGAGCGAACTGCGTCCGTAAGGATCTCGCCGAGCCCGGTGGTCTTGGCGGCGATGAACGACCAGCGACTCTCGGCTGGAACATAGAACCGGACGAGTGCGTGGTCCTGGTCGATGATGGTCTCAGCAGTCTTGCGATCGCCTACCTCGTCAGCGACTCGCTGGACCTCATCATCGAACACGTGGGAGAGGCGCTTCAGAAAGACCAGCGGGAGGATGTAGTCCTTGAACTTTGGGGCATCCAGTGGCCCCCGGATCTGGCAGGCGGCATCCCAAAGCCAGCCTTCGAGGGTCTTGAGGTCTAGGTCCCGTGGCTGAGCGCCCCCGTTTGAGTCCGTCTTCCGCCGTGCCATCCCGCGTCAGAGTATGCGACGGAGCACGGCTGGACACGTCCGAGAACCCCCCGATGTAGAGATGCAGGGAGTCGGCGATCGTGTTCGGGTCGTCGAGAAGCTTGGTGAAGGTCAGCGGGCTCGTGTTATAGAACTGCTGGCCCGCCACCGCCTGGAGAACCGGCTCAAGGTTCTCGATCCTGCCCGCAAGCTGCTGCTGCCTCTCCAGAACTGCCTGCTTGGTCGGCTCAAGGACGCAATCCAAGCGGCGAATGACCGTGAGCGGGAGGACCACCTTGCCGTACTCGGACTGCTTGTACTCCCCGCGCAGAAGGTCAGCCACGCTCCAGATGAAGGCCGCGTGATTCCTGATCGTCTCACTATCGGCCACGATTAAGCCCCAACTCCCTCTTGCTCGTGCAGGAAGCCGAGCTTACTCGGCCAGGTAGATGAACTTGATCGTCGGTCGGGGCGACGATCCCGATCACTAGGCAGGTCCATTGCGGCAGTTACGTCGAGGATGCTCGACTGGACATTGTGTCCGTGATCCCGCGTCTGCCATTCATTCGCAAGCCTCCTGAACTCGGTCGCCAGCAGGCTCCGCGTTCAGGGATTCAGTCAGCTTTTCCTCGGCGTCGGAGAAGGCGTCGAGAGCCCCTCTGAGGTCTGCCGGATCCTCCTGCGAGACGGCTGCGTTCAGGACGACCAGCGCGGCACGGACTCGCCCCCACGCATTGACGCTCTCCTCCGAAGCCTGACGCTCTGCCTCCACGGCGACGCTCGAAGCAGATGTTTCGCCCGCAGCGATGAAGCGATCAAGCTCCGACTGGCGTACGCGGATTCGTCGAGCACCGATTCGAACCGCAGCCAACTCTCCCCGGTCGATCCAATTCCGAACGGTCTGCTGGTTCACCCTGAGCCGCTCCGCGATCTCGGCAACCGTGAGGAACTGGTCTTCCATTCACGCTGATGCTAACTGAGCCGATTAGAGCTAATCAGGGCAGGATGCGCCGCTACGGTGGGTGCGGGTTCCGTGTCGGCGGAGTGGCCCGCAACTCGGTTGCATCGGCAAGCGCCGCAGACGGGCTCACAGCGGCTCTCAGCGACCCGTCTCCTTGTGGCTCAGCCTAGGATTGCGATCCATGACCTCCCCAGACGAACTTCGCACCAAGCTAGAAGCAGGGCTCGCCTCGCTGATCAAGGATCGCGAGCAGATTGATGCCGACATCGCCTCGGTCCGCAAGGCCCTCGAAGCCCTCGATGGCAAGCCAGCAGCTCTCAAGGCTCGGGCTCGTAGGAAACCAGCAGAGCCACCAGCGCCGGTAGAGGTCGTGCCAGCAGGCAAGCTCGTCGGGGTGCTCAAGGGCTCGGACGGGTTGAGCACCAGGGAGCTGGCCAAGAACACCAACGGCGATCCAGCCCAGCTCTTGGAGCTGCTCAAAGAGCTAGAGGCCGGGGGCCAGGTCCATCGGACGGGTTCGAAGGCAGCTACCCGCTGGCACGCTGGATCCGCTCCAGATGAAAGCTAGAGATCGAGCGGGACGTACTCGATGTGCGAGTAGGCCCGTACACCGTTGGTACTTCCGCGCTGGAACTTGGCGCGCTCCCCGACCTTCACGCCATCCTTGTAAGCGCCATCGGGTCCGACCGCCCATCCTGCGGACGGAGGCTCCTCACCGAGCCCGACGATGGCGAAGGTCTCTCCCCTGCCGAACCTTTGAATACGGAAGTTGCTTTGCAAGGTCTAGAGAATCCTAGCCTCGGGCTCGGCGGCAGCCGAATCGATGCTCCTCCTCCTCGTTATGCGAACATATGTTCGTGACCTCGCAAGGCAGCGCGTACGGACGATTCAGACGAGCGCTGGCAACCGGCAACCTGACGATCATCAGAGCCGCGGCGGCGGAGCTGCCCAGAGTCGGGCTCCAGGACGCCCTGGAGGTCTGTCTGCTGTTCCGCGAGGAAGCTGGAGATCGCTTCGAGCGAGCAGCGGTCAGATGGCTTGGACGATTCGCCCTAGAGGGTCGAGACGTGACCCTGGAGGCCATTCAGAGAGCTGCTGCGGCGTTCGACGCGATGCCTGATCGTCCGGAGTCCTCGATGGAGGCTCTGGCCTCGCTTTGCGTCGAGCATCACGTCTCGGTCTGAGACAGCGCCTCGGCTGAGAACGATGCTCTGAACTGGCCCCACTGCGACGTCTTGAACTGGCCCCACCTA
>CALAQT010000446.1 GCA_937888775.1 uncultured Actinomycetes bacterium
CGGCAGTCTGGCCTGACTGCCCTCCTCTCATGATCCCGACGCTCGCAATCGCCCATGACCGAGCGCCAGCGGCGTGGCGAGCGGGCGCGTGCTTTGCCACGCACCCGAGCGTCAGGGCCGACGAATCCGGCGATCGCTTTCGTCACCTCGGCTGGCGAGGCCTGACGCTCGGAATCAACGGAAAGCATGCGCTCGTCACTTCGGCCCGGGTACGCGACGGCCCGCTGGGCGTTGGCGCACGAGTGCTTTCTGCGAGAGCGCTCGTCGGCAAGTCGGTGTTGGTTGGACCCTGCCGGCTCTCGCTATCGCCCATAACCAGCCGCCCGTGGACGCCGCCCCCGACGATTGCTTTGCCCGGCGCGACGTCGCCGAGCTCACGATCGAGTTGGCGACCAAGCGCTCGCCCGGATCGAGCCCGATCGGCACCGCGGCGCACGATCGGATTCGCCCAATCTCGAGCGTCCGGTTGCCGCGGTCCGCACGATCGCTTTCGTCCTCCCGCGACCTTACGTCGCGCGATCGCGTTGGCGACAACGCGATCGTGCGGATCCGGGCCCGAACACACCTCGACGCACTTTCGGAATCGCCCAAGAGCAGTCGCTGGGTCGTGTCCGCGCTCGCGAGCGAGTTCAACCGAAGCGAGCGTCGTCATCCGGAATCAAATACCCCGACCTCCCTCATCCACGATGATCGAGTCAGCCGGGTTCCGGCGGACTGATAGCCGGGAAGGGACCTGTTCGCTAGTGGCGGAACTCAGGCGTCACGACTCCGCGCCGCTGACACCTGCTCTTCGCGCGAAGCGACAGCGACCGACCGCAAGCACATGTCGGTGTTGCTAGCTCGTGTCGTCTTCCTGGGCGGGTGCGCAGACCACTGGCTGGCGGCCGATCTGAGAGATCATGAATGTCGAGCGGTCGTCGCCGTTGGGCGCCTGCGATGATTGATTGCCATCTGCTACGACGACACGGAGGAGGCGACATGGCAACGCGAAATGGAAGCGCCGAGTGGCGCGGCGACCTGAAGGGTGGCGCGGGGTCGGTCTCGGTCGGCGACGGGGTATTCCAGGGCAGCTACTCGTTCAGCTCGCGCTTTGAGGAGGGCGACGGGACCAACCCGGAGGAGCTCATCGCCGCCGCTCACGCGTCGTGCTTTGCGATGGCCCTTAGCAACATCCTCGACGAGCACGGCCACGCGCCCGAGTCGGTGCGGGCGTCCGCCCGCGTGCACCTGCGAAACGTCGACGGCGCGCCTACGATCGCGCGGATCGACCTCGACGTCGAGGCGCGAGTCCCCGACATCGACGAGGGGCACTTCCGCGAGCATGCCGAGGAGGCGAAGGCTGGCTGTCCGGTCTCGCGCGCGCTATCGGGCGTGCCCGAGATCGAGCTCAGCGCCCGACTCGCCTGAGGTCAGTGACCGCGCCTCCGCGGCCAAGCGCGCGTACCGGTTATCCACGCCAAGTCCAGCGCATCCAGCCGATCTGCCACCCCTACAAGTACCGCTTCTCGCGGCCGGGTCCGATGCGGTTCAAGCCGCCGCCGCGCAGACTCGACCAGACCCCGACGTTCGTCTTCATCGCTGCCAGCTAGACGGCCGCCGGTGGTAAGCGAAGATCCTCCCCTGGTTCGTTTCCGCTGTTCGCACAAAGCAGCACTGCGGTGCGGGTCAGCCGACTGCGCTGCTAGTCCGGATCTGCCTTTGAGCGCTCGGGCGAGCCCCCGGCCCGCTGAGCCGGGCGCGTGGTCTCTCTTCGAGCGGACCCCCAGCCGAGCACCGACAGCGGCCCCATCAGCATGCCGCGGTCCTCGTGCGCAGGGGCGGGTCCCCCCTGGGGGGCTTGTCCGGCAGGTTGGGAGACGACGTGCGTAACCGGCGCTCCGGTGAGCCGCTCGATCCGCTGCGGCAGCCCCGCGTGCAGCCATTTGGAGACGCCGAGCGGCAGCGTCGAGACGATGATCTCGTCATGGCGCTTCGGATCCCAGACGTCCGTGACCGCGCCAACGGGATCGGCGTGCCCAACGGAGCCGTCGGCCTCAAGACCCGCGTCACGAAGCCGCGTCAGCGCGTCCTCCAGCGTCTGGTACGCGGCAGCCCGCCCGCCCCCGAACGAGGTTGCAGGAACGATCAGGTGGATCGCCGTCGGTTCGCGCTCGGCGCGTTCCCTCAGCGCGCTCAGCAGCTCCTTCGAGCCCGCGGTCACGTTGGCCACAACGAGAACATGCCTCTTCCAGGGGATGGCGATCTCCGCCTAATCTCAAGATGCCTTGCGCCGACAACATAGCGCACACCAATGACCGCCAAACCCCGGTGGGCTGGGGCGCGGCGGCGGCACTGCTCCGGCCGATCCCGCCACCTCTCTCTCTCTCTCTCTCTCTCTCTCTCTCTCTCTCTCTCTCTCTCTCTCTTGCGGGAACCCCGCTTCGCCACTCGACCCAAGAACGCGGGCCCGGCGTCACCATGCACTTGAGCCGGCTCGTGGTTTGATCGCTCGCTTGCGCTATCGCGTGAACGCGATCGCCGCTCGGGCCTCGCCGGCGCGGAGCACTCGGACGACGCAACGGCGCGATTGCTTTCACCCTCGGCCTGGAGCGCGACCCACGAGCGCTTGGGCGACATTCCAACCGCAACAGCCCGAGCTCCCGGGGCGCCGGGCGTGGTCTCCGCGCGGGAACGTCCGAAGGGACTCTTGCATAGGCAACAGGGCGATCTGGGGGTCGTCTCCTCGTCCCTCCTTTCGGCGAATTCCGGGGCTCCGGCTGCGTCGTCATGGGTCCGTTCGCCGACGTCCGTGCGCTCGCTGGACGACTGCTTTCCCGTGACCGCCCCGGGGCGGCGGGCACCACCGGCGCGGTCGCTATGCGAAGACCGGGCTCGCCGCCGCCGCCAGATCCGGACGCTCGGTTTCGCCCAGGAGGAGGCGTCCCGCATCTGCGGCTTGGGCGAATGCATTGCCCTGGACGCGAGCGCGGGCCTCGCAGCGCCAGCCGCCGAGCCACGACGCCCGGCGACTTTGTGCGCTGCGACAAGAACGGGAGCCAGCGAGTGAGGTCGGCAGGTCGCTGCTTCGCCGCTCAAGCGGCCACCGCGGATCTGCCCGGAATTAGCTGGCCCACAGCGCGCGAGCTAGCGGTCGGAGCGCGGCCGCCAGGGCGGCGCCGGCTTGCGCTTGGCCAGGGAAGCGGGCGCGTCGTGCAGCGCGATCGAGAATGTCGGAATTGGGGAGGACCAGCGCCGGTGACGGGAGCCGCGGCGCGTGCTGCTTCGCGCGGAAGCAGTAGTTCGGCCTCCAGCACGCTCGGCTGGGTCAGGACTCGAGCCAGGCCAGCGCGCCTGGCACGCTGCGCCACAGCTCGCCGGCGCCGGCGGCGTAGTCGACCG
>CALAQT010000447.1 GCA_937888775.1 uncultured Actinomycetes bacterium
TTATGTCCCCTGCAAAGCCACGACCGCGCCGTCGGCCGTGGCACTACTCATCTAGCGGGTGGACGAGTCGCTCGCTCCACATCACCTGCAACTCAACGAGCACTGGCTGAGCCGCCAAGCGACCGCGAGCCCGACTCACGCGGCCTAGCTTCAGTGCTTGAGCAGGTCGAGCTTGCGTAGGTGGACGCGGGGAACCCGGGAGAGGTCGAGGAGCATCTGGGTGAACGAGATCGCTTCGCGGCGCATCCTGGCGACGTCGACCTTGTCCGTCGTCGGAATGCCCCAGTTCAGCAGGTAGGAGGGGCCGGTGATGTAGTTCGCCGTCGGGATCGCGCCCACTGTCCAGAGGTCAGTGCCTTCGGCGGGCCAGCCGTTTCCGTCTGGGCTTCCGGTCGCGGCGACGTACGGGCGAAGCACGCTGGCAGGAGCAGCTTTCGCGCCTCGCAATGCAGCGTAGGAGGCGTTGACGAGCGGGCTGCTCTCGGGGGTGAAGATCGACCCAGGTTCGTAGCGCCCAGTGAGTGCGTAGCGCCCACCTGGACCCGGCTGCCACTCTCGCGCGCCGAGGTGCTCGATCGTGATCGCGCCCGCGCACCGGCGTAACAAGCCGTTGTGGTGACGGCGCACGAACTCCGCGGTCCCGGCCGCGCCGTGGAAGTGACCCGTCGTAAGCAGCACCATGATCGTGCGCGGCAGCGCGCCCCGCGGCAGCCGCGCGAGGTACTGGCTCATTGCGACGATCGCATTCGGCCCGTTGTCCTCAACTCCATTCGTGCCGTCGGTGTGACAGTGCAGCAGCATCAGCTCGTCCGACGCGCCCGGAATCACGCCGATGAGGTTGCGGGAACTCACGCGCCTGACCCTGGCCGGCAGTGCCAGCCGCGCTCTCGCGCCGGAGGCGGCGCCGGCCTTCACCCGAGCTCCGGTAGCGCGATCGACGAACACACCCGGGACGCTCCGGATCTTGCCGTCGTAGGGGTAGTAAGCCCCGTGCGCCGCGCCGGCCGGGAGGTCGAGCACGCCCACAGCTCCGCTCGCCCCGGAACCTACAAGCCCGTCGAGGATCGTGATCAGCCCGCCGATTCCCAGCCAGGGCCGCGTGTACGGGTCGGTGGGGACGAACACATGACCCGGGTCGTAGGACTTGTAGGTGAACAGAGCGAACTCCGCGTAGGTGTAGGACACCAGCGGCACGTCGAAGACGGCGATCTTCCCTTTCAGCGAACCCGGCGCCGGTGGCCGGCTCGTATCCAGAACGGCGAGCTCACCGGTCACGCCGGGCGCCGGGGTCTGACCGGAATAGGGGATGTAGGACGCGGTCGTGACCCGGCCGGGCGAGGACCCGCTAAGGACCCGCAGGGACCACTTGTCGGTGGTCCAGCGATCGAGCGGCACTGGCTCGAAGTGCAGCTGTCTCACCCCGGCACGCTCGAGACGATCACGCAACTGGTCGACGTAGCGCTCGTGTGCAGGGGAGGCGGTGGCGCGCAGACCCACCCGATCAAGCTGCTGCTGCCACGCGTACAGCTGGGCTTGAGGCAGGAACTGTGACGAATCCACGCGACGAGCAGCGCTTGCCGGCAGCCCGCCCGCCGGCCACCGCGGAGCGGCGCCAAGCACGGCCAGCGGATCGATTGAGGGGTAGGTGGCCGCCGCGCTCGCAGCCCCTGCAGCGAACTGAAGCAGCCGCCTACGAGTCAAACCGGACGGTTCGAACTGGCTCGTAGTGGCGAGACTCACTCCTCGTAGAGGCCGTCGAAGACGTCGGCGAATTTGTTGTAGACCACGTTTCGCTTGACCTTCAGCGTTGGCGTGAGCTCACCCTGTTCCATCGAGAGCTCGCGGTCGAGGATTGCAAAGCGCTTGATCTGCTCGATGCGCGCGAACCGCTGGTTCGCCGCATCGACCGCCTGCTGTATCTCGGCCCGGACGCGCTCGTCGTTCGCCATCACCGCCAGGTCGGGGGAAACGCCGAGCTGCTCGGCCAGCTTGGGAGCCTCGTCGGGATCCAGCGTCAACAGCGCCACCAGATAGGGCCTGCGGTCGCCGTAAGCGACCGCCTCGGAGATCCAACGCGTCTGCTTGAGTGCGTTCTCGATGTTGCTCGGCGTGATGTTCTTACCGCTCGAGGTGATGATGATGTCCTTCTTGCGCCCGGTGATCGACACGTAGCCGTCGGCGTCGATCGTGCCGAGGTCACCGGTGGCCAGCCAGCCGTCGGGCAGCGTCTCCTGAGTGGCCTTCTCGTCCTTCAAATAGCCGCCGAAGATGTTTGGCCCTCGAGCCAGCAGCTCGCCGTCGGGGGCGACGCGCATCTCGAGCGTGGGCACGGGTCGGCCGACAGTGCCCATCTTCATCTCGAGATCTGTGTTGATCGTGCCGGCCGCACACGTCTCGGTCATGCCCCACGCTTCCAAGAGCACGATGCCGCAGGCGTCGAAGAACTCCAGCACCTCGCGGGCGATCGGGGCCGCGGCGGTGACCGCCAGTACCAGCCGGCCGCCGAACAGGTCACGCACCTTCGAAAGCACCAACCGGTCGGCCAGACCGTGCTGCGCAGCCAGCACGCGGCCTGGCGCGCGTCCGCCGCGTTCCAGCTCGCGCACACGATGTCCGGTGCGCAAAGACCAGCCGAACATCGCGCGCTTGATCGGTGACTGCTCGCTGATTCCGCTGGTGGCGGCTGTGTAGATCTTCTCCCACACGCGCGGAACCGACGAGAAGTAGGTCGGGGCAGCGTCCCGCAGGTCATCGAGCAGGTGCTTGGGGTCGCGCTGCCAGTAGATCAGCGTGCCGCCGAGATCCAGCGTGAACATCTGCCCGATGCGGCCGAACACGTGCGCCAGCGGCAGGAACATGAAGTAGTCGATCGGCGCGTCGGCACGAGCCAGGTCCAAGCGCCCTTCGAGCGTCTGAATGGCCGCCATGAAGTTCCTGTGCGTGAGGATGCACGCCTTCGGCGGTCCCGTGGTACCCGAGGTGTACACGAGCGTCGCCATGCTGTCGGAGCTGATTGCCGCCACGCGGGCGTCGACCTCCTCCTCGGGGACCTCGGCTCCGCGCTCGATCAGACTTTCGAGACTGATCGAGCCGGCGCCCGCGCCTTCGAAGGCGATCACGTGCTCGAGGGCCGGGCAGCGGTCGCGTATCTGGTCGATCTTCGCCAATTGGGTCGCGTCCTCGCAGAACACGGCACGCGCCTCGGAGTGGCGCAGCACGTACTCGCACTCCTCGGGCGAGTTGGTCTGGTAGATCGGTGCCACGACGGCCGCCGCGCAGAAGCTGCCGGCGTCCGCGACGGTCCACTCAGGGCGCGTATCGGCAAGGATCGAAACCCGCTCGCCGGGCTCGATCCCGAGCGCGATCAGCCCCTTGGCGATGTCGCGGGCGGAACGGACGAACTGACCGTAAGAGATCTCGCGCCAGTCTCCCGCCGCCTTGTCACGCAGCGCGATGCCGTCTCGCGCGCCAGCCCGCAGGATCATCTCTCCCAGCGTCTGCGCCCCGGTTGACAGCTCCAGGGCCGAGCGCTCCACCTTGGGCACAGACACCGCTACGGGTGCGAGGGCGATCCCGGCGACGGGTGCCGCCATGCGTGCGACGGGGTCCTTGATGACCATGATTGTTCCTCTCTTTCGACAGTCACGCCGGGAGGTGTCTGGCCAAAAGCAGCCGCGCCGCTCCCCGGCCAGCCGGCGAGCAAACCAACCCTGGCGCCCGCGCCGCCGCACGGCATCGGCACAAACCCCCCGAATGCACTACGGGGTTGTACTCGTCCCTCACGCCACAACGCCCGAACCGCGGCGCGCGCCGGCGCTAGCGCCAGGTGATTGCCCAGTCCGCCGCGCGGTCGGGCCGGGCCGGGAGCGAGAACACCACCAACCCTCCCGACTCGCGGTGCGCGACGGTCTGACCGTTGGCCCACGTGGTGACGCTCCTGGCGCGACGGGGCACCCCGCGGATCTGCATGACGAGCCGCTCGCGGCGCGCGATGCGCAGATAGCCACGCAGAAGTCTGGGCTCGCGCGCCACGCCGACGCCGGGCAGGCGCAGCCAGAAGCGGGCGAGATGCGGGGTAATCAGGAAACCGTGCTCGGTGGGCGTGACACCCGCGAGGTGCACCGCATTCATCACCATCCAGGTCGGCTGCTCGGTGATCTGCCCCGCATAGTCGTTGTAGAGCGGAATCCCGCACCTGTCTGGGTGCCGCGCGTAGAAGGCGTTGCATGCGTCGTCGATCGAGATCGTCCCGTCCCAGTGCTGCGGGAACGCGTGCGCGTGTGCCGCGAGTGTGTTGCGGGTGTACTCGCTCCACGCGTAGCCGGCGGCTCCGGGGACCACACCGTCGAGATCGGCCAGTGCCCATGTGAGCCAGCCGTTGACGTCGACCCACACGCCTCCTACGTACTGGGATGCGCCGTCGAACGTGGCGCCACCACCGGTGGGCGGGTCGGTCACGCCGGGGTCACGCGCCGCTGGGGAGATTGCTGAACCGATCTGGGCCGGTCCGTTCAAGGCCGCCGGTGCACCGATGCCGGTGAGGAAGCGGCGGATGTTGTGCACGAGCACGCGGGCCTGTCGGACGCTCGGCGCTCCGGCGAGTATGGCCCACGGTTGGGGCTCGCCGAAGATTGCCCCGCGCCCGATCGGATTGGGGCCGGAATAGCCCCGTAGGTACCAGCGGCCAGTCCATTCGCGGCGCAGGACGGTGAGCAGCTCGGCGGCGCGGTGGCGCAGCTGTGCCGCGAACACATGGTCGCCACGGAGGTCGGCCAACTCCGCCAGCTGGGGGTAGGCGTATGCGAGCTGAGCCGGTACGAGCATCGACTCGCTCATGTGCAGGAAGATCGCGGAGAAGTCCGACCAGTCGCCGTTCGTCCCCGCCAGATACCCGCCGTTCGGGCCGCGGAGCGACTCCTGATGGCGGAAGGCGACCTTGAGGTGCTCCCATACGCTGACCCGTCGTCCGGTGTCGTGAAACGGCAGGCGCTCCGAGAAGAACGCCAGGTCGCGAGACCCCAGGCCATACTCGGCGGCGGCCATCAGCAGCCAGAAGTCGAGGTCGTCTGATGTGCCCAGGCCGTTGTACGGCCTGCACGGCGGCACTGTGCCATACGGGATGTCGCCCTTGGTCTGCGACTGCAACGAGATCGAGTAGCGGAGGATCTCGCGCGCCATCGTAGGGTCTGCGTAGACCATCGGAAGGAGGTAGTGCAGCCAGCTGCGGGAGCCCAGATTCTCGCCACTGCTGTACTGGTAGTAGCCGCCCTGAGTGATCGTGTGATGGCCACACGTCTCCTCATAGACCGACGCAGCACGCAGCAGGTAGGAATCCCACTGCAGCTCCCGCGCCACCCACTGGCGGCCGGGTCCGAACCAAGCCTTCGGCAGCCAACGCGCCCATGCACGCTCGCTGGCCGCGAACGGCTGTCGCGCGGAGCTGTACTTCCGCACGAGCCGCCCGATCTCGGCAGGATGCGCGATGCCGTAGGCGTAGCGGAGCGTCACTGAATGCCCCGCGCCCAGCCGCAGCGGGGCGCGGAACACGAACAGCGTCTCACCTCCTGCGCCCGTTGGCGCCGGAGGAGCGGTTGTGCCGCGAAGACGGTCGCTTGCCACGGCGGCTGGCACAGCGCGGGTCCCGTTGCCGAAGAACGCCGCGACGGAGGTCTCGTGGCCGCTGATGGGGCCCCGGAGCGCGGCGGCGAAGATGCTCAGCGGATGGTGGTCGCCACGCCAGCCTGCGGCCTGGGGCACGATGAGAGTTCTGGCGCCCGCATTCCAGCGCGGAGCTCCGAGCCCCCAAAGGCGGTGGCTGGTCTGGTCGTATGGGTTGACATCCCAGTACTCGAACCACGAAACCCGCCGCGCGTGCGCCGTGGTGTTGCGGATCGTCACGTCGTGCAGCAGCAGCGGATCGTTGCCGAATGGCGCGTACACGTCCTCGCGCACCTCCACGCCCGCCGCGCGCAGCAGCCGCTCGTAGTAGCCGACGCCGAATACTCGCCTGGTCATCGCGCCGGGCGGGCGGTCGAGATACAGCGTGCTTAGCACGCGGCCGCCGACGTTGAGGTAGCCGTAGCCGCCTGCGTAGTGTCGCCGAGCGGGCGAAAAGCGGTTGGCCCACTGCGCCAGGCGATCCTGGCTCCACAACTGCGTGTAGCCGTCGTTGAACGCGGCGGCCACGATGTTGTCGTTCCCCAGTTCGTGCTGAGCGGCGGTTCCGCCGTTCAGCTCGGGTTGCCTGGCACGCGCTACGACCTGCTCGTCGATGTCATAGCGATACGCGGGCAGACCGAATGCGTCAACGATCCAGCGACCGAAGGAGCCGCTGCCGAAGCCTGACGCAACATTTGGGCGGGTTTGGTCGGCCGACAGCAGAGCTGGCGCCGATTCACGAGCCGCCGTTCCGGCGGGCAGCGCCAACCCCACGACCAACGCCACCAGCGCAGTGCTTCTCGCGGTCATACGCAAGCGCATTCGGCTCACCAGCGCACAGCCTAACCGGAAGTTTTTGAGGGTTTGAGGCCCGATCCCCAGTGTTTGTGGGGGTCGGGCCT
>CALAQT010000448.1 GCA_937888775.1 uncultured Actinomycetes bacterium
GTATGAGACGGAGGCGCGGGCTGGGGAGGTGCTGTCGCTGAACGTCGAGGATCTCGACCTCGAGAACAAGCGTGCCCGTGTGGTCTCCAAGGGCGGTGATGTGGAGTGGCTGCACTTGCAGGCCGGGTCGGCGCGGCTGTTGCCGCGGCTGATCGCCGGCCGTTCGGACGGCCCGCTATTTCTGTCCGATCGCCGGCCCGCACCGGCCCGGATGCCCGCCGCGGCCGATCTGTGTCCGCATACCGGGCGCTCGCGGTTGTCCTACCGCCGCGCGGAGGAGCTGTTCAGCGCCGCCTCGGGCGGGTGGACGCTTCACCAGTTGCGCCATTCCGCGCTCACGCACCTGGCCGAGGCGAACGTTGGGCTGGCGCTGCTGATGGCCAAGAGCCGCCACACCTCGCTGCGTTCACTTGGGCGCTACGCCCGCCCGGGTCCGGAGGCGGTCGCGCAGCTGACCGCCGAGCATGACCCCGAACGGCGCCGGCGGTGAACACGTGACCCCGGACGCCCAGATCCTGCAGTTCCCGCCGAGCGCCACCGCGCGCCCGCAGGACTACGGGCAGTTCTCGCGTGAGCTCTCGGCAGACGAGCTCGCCGGCTGCTTTTGCTTCAGCGACGATGACCAACACCAGATCGCGCGGCGCCGAGGCGACGTCAACCGTCTGGGGTTTGCCGTGCAACTCGGGACCGTGCGCTACCTCGGGCGGTTTCTCGAGAACCCGGCGGGCGTCCCCGAGCAGGTCGTCGCGTGGACCGCGCGCGAGATTGGTGTCGCGCCGAGCACCGACCTGGCGGGCTACGGCGAGGGCGAATGGCGCTGGACCCACCAGGTCGAGATCCGCGGCATCTACAGCTACCGGCCGTTCAGCACGCCGGGAGTCGAGCCCGAGCTCGTCGAGTGGTTGCGAGCACGCGCCTGGGTGACGGCGGAGAGCAGCCGGACGCTGTTCGCTCGCGCCAGCGAGCTTCTGATCGGTCGACGGATTCTGCTGCCAGGGTGGAGCACGCTGTGGCGGCTGGTCGGCTCCGCGCGCGAGAGCGCCGATGAGCGCGGCTGGGCGATGCTGTCCGAGACGCTGAACGGGGAGCAACGCGAACGCCTGGAGCGTCTGCTGCAAGTCACGGCCGGCCATCGTGTGACTGAGCTTGAGCGGCTGCGCATGGCTCCGGTCGAGCCGACGATCAAGGGACTGATCGCTGCCCTTGAGCGTCTGGGCGAGCTGCGCGTGCTCGCCGACGGGCTCGCCGGCCTGGAGGCGCTACCCCACGCTCGCCTGCGTGTCCTGATGGTCGCCGCAGAACGCCAGCGCGGAGGGGAGCTGGCCGATCTGCGCAAGTCGCGGCGACTGGCGACGCTGATGGCGTTCGCGATCACCGCGGCAGAGCGTGGCCAGGACGACGCGCTTGAACATTTCGACCGCCTGCACGGCGATCTGCTGCTGCGCGCCGCGGCCGCCGGCAAGCGCGAGCGGCTGCGCGACGGCGAAGCGATCGATGACGCTGGGCGCACCCTCGCGCGGGCGTGCAGCGTCCTGCTCGACGACACGCTCGACGAGCCGCTCCGCGACGCGGTGTTCGCCGCGGTCGAGCGCGACCGGCTCGCCGCCGCAATCTCAGCGATCGGGCGCCTGGCCCGCTCGCCGGATGACCGAGCACGCGAGCTGGTGACCCGCAGCTACCCTGGCGTGCGCCGCTACCTCCCGCTGCTGCTGGACATGATCGCGTTTCACGCCACCGACGGCGGCGAGCCGATCCTCGAAGCGCTCACCGCGCTGAAGCTCAGCGAGGGGCGGCGCAAGCTGACGCCCGAGGTCCTGCCGACGCGGTTTGTGCCGCGGCCATGGCAGAGCCTCGTCGAGCCCGGGCCGGCCGCGTCGATCGTGCGGCTTACACGATGTGCGCACTGGAGGAGCTGCGCGACGCCTTGCGTCGCCGCGACGTTTACGTGACACCCAGCGAGCGGTTCGCCGATGCCCGCTCCAGCCTGCTCAGCGACGCCGCGTGGGAGGCCTCACGCGAGGACACCTGCCGCGCCCTGTCGCTGCCCATCGACCCCGATGCGTTTATCGAGCAGCTTGCCGGTGACCTCGACGACGCCTACCAGCGCACCCGCAACGCGCTCACCGCGCAGCACGCCATCCATGACCTCGCAGCGCGACCGACTACGGGCCGCTGAACCAGCTCGCTTCACACCAGATCAACGCGCGGCTGATCCGCGAGCACTACGACGACGTGCTCAGGATCGCCGGCAGCCTGCTTCAGCGCCACACCACCTCCAGCCAGCTCGTTCGCGCGCTGCGCAGCCAGACGCGCCATCTCGCGACGCTCGCCCGGGCGCTTCAGCACATCGGAAGAGCCCCAAAAACGATCCACCTCCTGGACTACTGCAACGACGAGCACTTCCGCCGGCGCATCCTCGTGCACCTCAACCGCGGCGAAGGCCGCCACGGCCTCTCCCGCGAGGTTTGCCACGGCCGCCGTGGCGAGCTGCGCCAGCCCTACCGCGAAGGCCAAGAAGAGCAGCTTGGCGCGCTCGGCCTGATCGTCAACACGATCGTCGTCTACAACACGATGTACACCCAGCGCGCCCTCGATCACATCGCCGCCACGACCGGCAGCCAACCCCGCGACGAGGACATCGAGCGACTCAGCCCGCTAGGCAGCGACCACACCACCCTCACCGGCCGCTACCGCGTCCTCCTCCCAGCGCCCCTACACGACCGCGGCGCCTACCGCCCGCTCAACACCCAAGAAGACGCCTCCGCCGCCTAAACCCGGTTTTCCGAACGAAACTTCTCGCCGCCCCCCACCAGCGGTCTCACCCTCAGGCGCTGATCAGCGCAGCCTGCGGTCAACAGCCAAGCACGCCCCGAGGCCGCGCCTCCCACGCGCGGCCTCAGGATGCCTCAGCTCGAGCACTCCCCGGTAGCTGCCGACGCACGGCAGCGCAGCCCAGAGCGCGGGCCACCGAGATGATCCCTCGGTCGCCGAAGCAGGCGTGCGGACTCCCGCACACGGACGGCTCCCTCCGTGGCATAGCAAGCGCGCGCCGACCCGCTCGAACGCTCTCCGGGTGCTAGCTCGCGTGCCGCGGGTCAGCTAACGCCGAGCAGATCCGCCGTGGCCGCTTAAGCGGCAAAGGGGTTGTCTCGACGGCAACGGCGCTGGCGGCTCTCTTCACGCTATAGCGCAACTCCGTGAAGAAGGCGGCAGATCGGCGCCGGACTGTCGCTTTCTAATCGGCGCCGCTAGCCGGACGGGCGACGGCCGGCTAGCACCGACGCCATGGAGCTGGCGCCGTCGCGCCCATCCGCGGTGTCGCTGATAGCGGGATCCAGAGCTCCGGCTCGTGGCGATCGGGAGTGCTCGTTTGCACCAGAAGCGGGCGCGAGCTCACCCGGCGCGACGTGATCGCATTGACGACGGAGCAGCAGCGAGGGAGAACCGTCGGCTGGCTGCTGC
>CALAQT010000449.1 GCA_937888775.1 uncultured Actinomycetes bacterium
CGGTTCCTCCATCCGAACATCAGGCGATCAGAGGATCAATAAAGTCGTGACTCCTTAGCGGCGGTCATGGCAGCTCCTTACGTCAAAGGTCAGGGGCACGCGGCAAGCTTCACCCCGAGGTCGCACGGCAGGATAACGAGCAACGCCATCAAGGCTCCCCCGGACGCGGATGGGCACCAAGCGCTTCTGGTTTCGATCGATCGGGCAGCGCATGCGGGTGGGGCATGCTCGGACGCGTGACGCGTGACGCGTGACGCGTGAATCATGCTGGCCTACCTGTTCCCCAGAAAAACCGGCCTGACGCCGGCGTGACCGTGACGCGCCATCCAAGGTCCTTGAGTCGCTGCTCGAGCTCGTGGGGCTTGTGTGGAACCTTCACGACGCGGAACGCGGCGCCGCTGTTCAGCCGCCGCCGCACGATCGGGGACGACTCCCCGTAGACCAGTTCATCCGGCGTGCGATGGGCGTCGTCGACGAAGAACACGCGGCCGTCCGGCGCCAGGCAGTCACGGACGAGCGCCCAGAAGGACTCGAAGCGCTCGAGCGGGACGTGCGAGAGCCAGAAGCCGAAGAAGACGACGTCGTAGCGCCCGTCCGGCGTCCAATCAAAGATGTTGGCGTTGATGAAGCGCACGCGCTCGTCGCGCACGCGCTCGTCGCGCACGCGCTCGTCGCGCACGCGCTCGTCGCGCACGCGCTCGGAAGCGATCGCGATCATCTCCGCTGATGCCTCCACCGCGGTGACGCTCACCGCATGATCAAGCAGCTGCCGCGTCCACACACCAGGGCCGCAGGCGAGCTCAAGCACGCGCCCGGTTGGCGCGAACGCATCAATCGCCGCGGGCAGTTCGTTGCCCCACACCCCCGGGATCGCGTAATCCTCGTACTCCCCGGCGATCGCGCGGTAATACCCGGCCTGCTCGGCGAGCAAGGAATCAACTTCTCGCGGTTGCTCGGATCCTCTCTCGCTGACCGTTGTCACGACAAGGGTAGGGAAACTCGACCGGAATTCCAGGCTCCAGTCCGAGACGATCTCGCTCGTCTCTCGCCCGTCGCGAAGCAGACGAACAATCATGCGTTCTGACCGTAGATCCGCTCGCGCCGGCTGACAGTGCGGCGTCGGTGCCGCCAGGCGTCGTGGTCGTCTTGCTCAACGTCGGCGGTGTCATGCAGACGCTCGCGCCGCTCCGGCGTCGGGCGACCCCAGGCCGGTCCACGCCGCACCGCCATAGTCGCACCGCGCCGAGCGGTCCCTGAGCGAGCGACGCCAGAGCGCCTCACAGACGCGCCACGTTCCCACTCGTCGTCCCGGCGCAACTCACGCGTACGCGATGGCGCACCAGTCCTACGCGCACCCCGTAGCACACGCCTCCATGGCCTTGCTCGACATCAACATGGGTGCCTGCTATCACAACGACCTGGACCGCGAGACCTGAGTGCCGTCCTGCCGGTGGCCGTCGGCTTGCAGTGGGAGTAGGCTTGGATCGATGTGTCTGGCCGCTAATGCGCTGGTAAAGCTGCGAACACACGGTCCGAGAGGGCTTCTGTGAAAGAGGCTGACGTCAGCAGGAGGTTGAGCGATGGGAGCGGGAGAGAAGGCATCCGCGTCGTCGGCGGATATTCCTGAGGCCGAGGTCTCAGAGGCGCAGATCGCGGTTCACTGGCGCGAGGAGGAGTACTTCCACCCGCCGGCCAAGTTCATCGGGCAGGCAAACGCGAGCGACCCGGCCATTCTCGAGCGGTTCAGCGAGGAGCATTTCCCGGAGTGCTTCAAGGAGTACGCGGACCTGCTGACGTGGGATCACTATTGGCACACGACACTTGACGCGAGCAATCCGCCGTTCTGGAAGTGGTTCGTCGGTGGCCGCCTGAACGCCTCATTCAACTGCGTCGATAGGCACCTGGCGTCGAGTGCCAATAAGGCGGCGTTGATCTGGGTGCCCGAGCCGGAGACCGAGGAGACCAAGGCGGTCACCTACCAGGAGCTCTACCGCCGTGTGAACGAGTTCGCGGCGCTGCTGCAGGACTTCTGCGGCGTGAGGGTCGGCGACCGGGTCACCTTCCACCTGCCGATGGTCCCCGAGCTGCCGGTCTCGATGCTCGCCTGCGCTCGCCTCGGGGTCATCCACTCGGAGGTGTTCGGCGGGTTCAGCGGCGCCGCGTGCGGCCACCGGATCGCCGACTCGCAGAGCAAGATCCTGGTGACGATGGACGGCTACTACCGCAACGGCGAGCTGATCGACCACAAGGCCAAGGCCGACGAGGCGATCGCGGCCGCCCGTGAGGAGGGCGCCGAGGTCGACAAGGTGCTCGTCTGGCGGCGACACCCGGGCGAGTACGGCTCGCAGAGTCCGATGGTCGAGGGCCGGGACTTCTTCGTCGACGAGCTGATGGACGAACACCGCGGCAAGCTGGTCGAGCCCGTCTCGATGCCCGCGGACGCGCCTCTGTTCCTGATGTACACCAGCGGCACGACCGGCCATCCGAAGGGCTGTCAGCACTCAACCGGCGGCTATTTGTCTTATGTCGCCGGCACGTCTAAGTACTACCAGGACATCCACCCCGAGGACACCTACTGGTGCTTCGCCGACATCGGCTGGATCACCGGTCACTCCTACATCGTTTACGGCCCGCTGGCGCTCGGGGCGACGAGCGTGATGTACGAGGGCGTCCCGACGTATCCGGACGCTGGCCGTCCCTGGCGGATCGCGGAGCGGCTCGGCGTGAACATCTTCCACACCGCGCCGACCACGATCCGGATGCTGCGCAAGCTCGGGCCCGACGAGCCCGCCAAGTACGACTACCACTTCAAGCACATGACGACGGTCGGCGAGCCGATCGAACCGGAGGTCTGGCGCTGGTATCACGAGGTCGTGGGCAAACGCGAGGCGGCGATCGTCGACACCTGGTGGCAGACCGAGAACGGCGGCTTCCTCGGCAGCACGATGCCCGCCCTGCAGCCGATGAAACCCGGGAGCTGCGGGCCGGGCGTGCTCGGCATCTACCCCGTGATCTACGACGAGCTGAACGAGGTCGTCGAGGCGGGAAGCGGCAAGGCGGGCAACATCTGCATCCGCAACCCGTGGCCCGG
>CALAQT010000450.1 GCA_937888775.1 uncultured Actinomycetes bacterium
GCAAGCGCTCGGCGCCGGTCCGATCGAAGGGCGCCGGCTCCCCTGCAGTCCGCGCTTTGCAGGTTCTTCCGGCTGATGGCCGCCGAGGGGTGCGCCGGACCGAAAGCAGGTCTTTCCGCCGTGCAGAGCGCGCGAGCGCTCCGCGTCAGAACGGGCCGTCCCGATAAGGCCACCGGACGCTCGATTGGGAAGCGACCGCCGATGAGATCGGGGATCGACTTGGTGTAGTCCTCAACCTGATTTGCGTGTGCGTGCCGGCGCAGCGGCGTATGCTGGTCATTCTGCATGGTCCGCGCGCTCGTTACCGGCGCCTCCGGTTACGTAGGCAGCCGACTGGTGCGCGAGCTTCATGCGCTCGGCGAGCCGGTCGGGTGCGTCGCGCGCGACCCGAGCCGGGTTAGCTTCGATCCAGCCGTCACCGTACATCGGGGCGACATGCTCGACCCGAGCTCGCTGAGCGCGATCGGCGACGGCTACACGACGGCCTACTACCTCGTTCACTCGATGGGTCGGGGAGGCGGCTCAGACTATGAACAGCGCGACGCCAGCGCCGCGTCGAACTTCGCCCGGTTCGCGACCGCCAGCGGCATCGACCAGGTCGTGTACCTCGGCGGTCTCGGCGATCGGCCTGGATCTCAACATCTGCGGTCCCGACTGCGCGTCGGTGAGATCCTGCGCGACGAGGGACCACCGCTGACTTGGTTCCGTGCCGGCATGGTCGTCGGCGCCGGCTCCGAGAGCTACCGAACCTTGCGCTCGCTTGTAGAACGGCTACCGGTGATGCTCGCCCCCTCTTGGCTGGCCACGCCCACGCAGGCCATCGCGATCAGCGATGTGCTGCGGTACCTAATCGACTGCCCTCTCATACCCGAGACGCGCTCCCGTGAAATCCAGATCGGCTCGGCCGAGGTACTCACCTACGGCCAGATGCTCGACCAGATGGCCGATGCGTTGGGATTGCGACGACGGCCACGCATTCCGGTTCCGCTGCTCACACCATGGCTTTCGTCGCATTGGATCGGCCTGATCACACCGGTCGACGCCGGCGTTGCGAGGCCATTGATCGAAGGGCTCTCCACCGACACGACGGTCACAGACCCGTCCGGAATGGCGCTCTTCGACTTCCAACCACGATCCTTCAAGCAGGCGTTGCGCGAGGCTATCGTCGAAGAGAACGGATCCGTTCAGCGCGCCCCGTCGTAATTGGAAAGAGCCGCAACGACGAGGTCGTGCGATTCGCTTCCGCCGAAGGCAACCACGCTGATCAACGCCACGGCGCTGCCGCAATTGGTGCTTTTCGAGCACGCCAACGATCGTCGCTGGGCCGCAGCACCGGACCCGCGCTGACGTGGAAGCAGGCTCGCTCCAAGTCGCAGAGCAGGCCCTCCTCCTCGCCACGAGCAGGTCTCGGTGCGCGCGGACTACCGCGGCCGGCCCGGGTCGAATCCAATCGTGCGCGCTAGCGCCAACCCCGACGGCCCGAACGATCCTCACGTCGCCAACGCAATCGCTGGCTGCGAACGCCCAGGAGAACAAAAGCAGTCGTGCGGCCGGCGACCGCCCGACGCGCGAGATTGGGCGATTGCGCAAGTCCGAGGGTCACGCCGGCGAGCCGCGGCCGACTACTGCTTCCAACGCTGGTGCTTGCAGCCGAACAGGGTCGCAGCTAGCGATCTTGCCGTCCCTGCTGCCCGCGCAAGGCAGGAGGCTGACGGCGGCGACCGAGACACTCCAGTTGCCTGCAACGCAGGTGAGGCGCGCAGCCGTCGCAGCGCTGAGAACGATGCGTTGCCGCGCCTGACCCAAGCAGCTACGGTTGACGGGCACAACATCGGAGTCAGGAGGAGTGAGATGGCGCAGCTCGCCGGAAAGCGCTTCGAGAGCCCAGACGAGGTTCGCGAGTTCACGGAAGGGAAGGGGCGGGTCGAACTCGTGGACCTGAACGGTCACGCTGTTGGCCGCGGGACATTTGAGCCCGGTTGGCGCTGGTCCCAGAACGTGAAGCCGCTCGCTGGAACGGACTCATGCCAGGTTGACCACATCGGGTACGTACTCCAAGGGCGTATGGCGTTGAAGATGGATGACGGCACCGAACGCGAGTTCGGCCCCGGCGACACCTTCCATATGCCACCCGGGCACGACGCTTGGATCGTGGGCGATGAGGTGTGTGTGCTGCTGGACTTTGGGGGCCTGAAGGGGTACGCGCAGTCGAGCTGACGCAGACGCTAGATCGCTCGGCGGACCCGGCCGCTTGGCGGGGGCACCAGTGCATCTCGCACACGGCGGACCACGAGCTGGCGCCGACCGGTTGAGCCCTGGGATCCGTGCATTTTGAGGTTCCCTCCGCTCGTCGGGAGGAGACCCGGAAGCTGTCGAGTACGGGTCTTCGTTTGAGTCCCGGCTGCCGCTTCCGCGACGTGTGATCTTCGAATAGGCTGATCAGCAGATGGACGGCGTTCACGATATGGGAGGGATGCACGGGTTCGGGCCTGTGGTCGAGCCTGGCTGTGAGTTGGCGTACCACGAGCGGTGGGAGCTGCGGGTCTTCGCGATCCAGATGCTGGTGGGTCTGGAGGGTCTCGGTGCTGGGCCTGGGGGGCGTGCGGTGCGCGAGGAGATGGAGCCGGCGCACTACCTGGCGGCTTCGTACTACGAGCGTTGGCTGTACAGCGCCGAGCAGCGTCTGTTGCGCAAGGGCACGATCCCCCCTGGAGAGGTGGAAGGTGTGATCGAGCGCCTCAAGGTTGGTGAAGCTGTGCCGATGCATCTCGATGCGGCGATGACGGAGCGGATCCTGGCGGACCTGCGGGCGGTCTATCCGATGGATGCGCCGACCGGAGATGTCCGGTTCGGTCGCGGCGATCGCGTACGGGTGAAGCGGATGCATCCGGCAGGCCACACGCGCTGCCCGCGCTATGCCCGTGGCGCTGCTGGCGTGATTGAGGGTGTACGCGGAGCTGACCGGCTGCCCGACCGGGCCGTGTACGGGGGGAACGTGACGCCCGAGCCGGTGTACTCGGTCGCGTTCCGCTCACAGGAGCTATGGGGGCCGAGCGAGGACACTCCCTGGACGGTTCTGCTCGACCTTTGGGACAGCTATCTGGAGCCGGCATGACCCACATCCACGACCATCACCATCCGCGCCCAGGCTCGGCGGTCGAGTTGCGCGCTCGAGCGCTCGAGGCGCTTCTCGCCGAGCGAGGTCTCGTGTCGACGGACGCGATCGATGCCGTCGTCGAGCTGTACGAGCACGACGTGGGGCCGCAGAATGGCGCCAAGGTCGTCGCGCGCGCATGGGTGGATGAGCGCTACCGGGAGCGCCTGCTGAGCGCTGCGAACGAGGCGATCGCGGAGCTCGGTTTCGGGGGCGCCGAGGGCGACAACATGGTCGTCGTAGCGAACACCCCCGCGATTCACAACATGGTCGTTTGCACGCTCTGCTCCTGCTACCCGTGGCCTGTGCTGGGCCTGCCGCCGAGCTGGTATAAGAGCCCGCCGTACCGGGCTCGCGCCGTATCCGAGCCAGGCGCGGTGTTGCGCGAGTTCGGGTTGGAGCTGGGTGAGGACGTCGAGATCCGGGTCTGGGACTCGAGCGCCGAGGTCCGCTACCTGGTGCTGCCGATGCGTCCGAGGGAGACCGACGGCTGGAGCGAGAACGAGCTCGCTGCGATCGTCACGCGCGACTGCATGATCGGCACCGGGGTCCCCGTTGCGCGCGAGACCGCGATCCCATGAGCGTCGGCGCGAGCGGGCTGGCGACTGTGGACCGCGCGCTCGGCGCTGAGACGCCGCTCCCGCGCGACAACGGGGAGCTCGTGTTCGACGAGCCCTGGCAGGGGCGGGCGCTGGGAATGGGCGTGGTCGCGCTTGAAGGGACCGGCGCGTCGTGGGCGGAGTTTCGACGGCACCTGGCCGCTGCGATCGCCGCTCGCCCGCCCCGTGAGGGAGAGTCCGGGGCGACCGCCTACTACGCTGCCTGGCTCGGCGCGCTCGAGGCGTTGCTGGCCGAACGCGGCCTGCTCAACCACGCCCCCCCTGACGCGTCCGCGTGCGGTCGGAGTTGCGTAACGAGGCGGGACCAGCGCGGCGACTCAGGCCCCGCCTTCCGCGCAAGGCAGGGCAGTCCTCGGCGGCGCGCGGATGCCCGACGCGCGGTGAACGCAGGTCCCGCCCACGGCCGGCGCGGGCGTTCTCGCCGCGGGGCCGAGCGTCGGAATTAGACCGATCCGGAATGCTCGTTCTTCGCTCGGCGCCAGCTCGGGGCGGTTGCACCGGTGGTCGCTTTTGGGCTGTCAGCGCGAGTTTGCGCAACTTCTGAGCTGGCGGGACGTCTGAGTAACGATGCGTCGGGACAGTTGCGCCATCGGAGTGTCTTCTTGTGGCGCTGGCGGCTTGGGTGTTGCCGGTTCGAGATCAGCGGCGATGATGCCCGAGCGGCGCAGGCCGACACCTCGAGTCCTGGGGCGTGAATGCCAGCGTGTTGTTGCGGGTTCCGTGGCGATGCGAGCGTGGGATGGGGTTTGGGAAATGTCGTTGACCAGAGGTAGCCAGTGCTTGTCCTGAGGGTGCCGTGCTTGAGGACGTTGGGGCTCATCCTCGCTGCGACGTTGTGGGGTGGCTGGGTCAGCACTGCGCATGCCGCGAGCGGCGACTGGTATCTGGCGCTCGGCGACTCGCTCGCCGCAGGCTTCCAGTCTCAGCCCAGCGTCGTTGGCGGGGGCTATGCGAACCGGCTGGCCGTGCACATGCAGACCGTCGATCCCGGGATCCAGCTCAAGGACATCGCCGTCCCGGGCGAGACAACGACGTCATTCGTCGGTGGGCAGCTCGGTGCGGCTGAGGCGTTCCTGAGGGCCAATCGCGGTCGTGTGCCGCTCGTGACGATCGATATTGGTGGCAACGATGTGGGCGGATGCGGCCCCGGTAACGCGTCCTGCATCGCGGCCGGGCTCGCCGCGATCGACAGGAACATCCCGATGATCGTGGCTGGTCTAACTGCCGCCGCCGGACCGCAGACCCGGTTCGCGATGATGACTTACTACAACCCGTTTCTCGAATACTGGGTGACCGGCTCAAGCGGACAAGCGATTGCTATCCAGAGCTTGCCGATCATCGATTCCCTGAATGGAACGCTCGTGAGGGATTTCGGGCCGCGATTCGTTGTCGCCGATGTCGCCAAGGCCTTCTCGACCGACGACATTACGGACATCGTCAGCACGCCGAACCACGGCATGGTTCCGGAGGATGTGGCGGTGATCTGCCGGCTCACCGGCGGCTGCGATCACGGCTTTGATCTCCATGCGAACAGCCTCGGCCACCAGCTGATCGCTGACACCTTCTTCGCAGCGATCACCGCGGGGGTGGTACCGCCAGTCACGCCGTCGGCAGCGCAGATCAAAAAGTCACTCTCGGTCGCGCTGATCCCGCACGGAAAGTCGGCAAAGATCGCCGCGATCCTCAGGGCGGGCGGCTACACGGTCTCATTCAAAGCACTCGCCGCCGGGAACGCGGAAATCCACTGGTACGTCGTCCCGCCACACGCCCATCTGACGATGGGCAAGCACCGAAAGCCCATGCTCGTCGCGACCGGCAAGCTCAGGTTCCTCAATGCCGGAACACGCAACCTGAAGCTCAAGCTCACACCAGCCGGCAAACGGCTCCTCAGACACTCACAGAGCATAAGACTCACCGCCAGTGGCACCTTCACACCAACCGGCAAGCATCCCATCGTCGCAACCAGGACCTTCACGCTCACCCGCTAACGGGCGCGGCCGTTCAGTCCAATACCAACGCGGACGTCCAAACGGTCACGAACCGCCACAACCCGACTGAAACGCAGCCTGAGCGCCCACGTCGCCCCGCGCACGTCTGTCGCACGTGCGAACCTTGGCTTGCTCCTCCGCTCCGGCATCGCCAGGGACTGGAAGCAGACGCGCTCGCCAGCGCCATCACCCCGGCCGCAACGGACGAGCAGCGACCGTCCGGCTTGGCGGCCCGCGGAGTGCTGCTCTCCGGCGGAGCGGGAGCGCTGATGCGCCGATTAGAGCCGTCCGTGGCTCTCGCCTTGGAACGTGACCAACAGCGCCGCCAAGCGGTCGAGCTGAAGTACCGCGTTCTTGTCAGAGCAGACGTCCTGGCTGGCGGCGATCCGGCGCCTGCTCCTCGCGGCATGAAAATGGCGTTTGAAGGGTCCGTCCGGTCGGGGCCGAACGTTTGG
>CALAQT010000451.1 GCA_937888775.1 uncultured Actinomycetes bacterium
CCCAGCCCACAACGACCGCAGCCCTGAACCGCTCCCGCACCGGAGCCGCCACGCCTCTGCTCCTCGTCGCACGATGCGACAGCAACGGTGCCGCCGTCCGCTACGCCTGCCTTTCGTCCCTTCCGGTAGTGAGGAGGGCGCCAGCGCCGACTGCTGCTTCTGTGGCGAGGGGGAAGGCACAGTCCGCGACTGGTGGGGCGCGGCAGCCGCCTGACCGCTGCTGTTGAAGCCCCTGGTCAGGCGCGGCGTGTTTGACCGGGGTGGACGGTCGGCGAGATCTCCCAGATTGCTGGGATGGCGTGGTACCGGTCGGCGCGGGAAGCTCGCGGTGCAAGAGAAATCCGACCGAAGGGAGCCGGGATGTACGCGAGGACGTCGCGTTGGACCGGAACGCCGGAGGCCCTCGAGAAGTGGGCTGAGCAGATGGCAGGGAGTGTCGCGCCGATGGTTGCTGGGCTGCCGGGCAACGCTGGCGCCTACTTCTTCATCGACCGCGAGGACGGCAGGGCGCTGACGTTGACGCTGTGGGAGAGCGAGGATGCAGCGTTGGTGAGCGATGTCACGGCGGAGAAGAGCCGCGAGAGTACAGTCGCCGCGACCGGCGTCGAACTGGTGGATCGGGGTCGCTACGAGGTGGCCGCGAGGGTCTAGACTCGCCCGAAAGGCCCTGGAGGCGAGATGAAGTCGGGTGCCGTCGTGGAGAATCTGGTTGCGGCTGTCGCCGAGCGCTGTCGGTCGGGACTGGATCCCGAGGCGCTTCGAGCCGAGGTGCTGCCACGCCTTCGGCGGGCCGTTCCGATCGACGCACTCTGGTGGGCGACGGTCGATCCGTCGACGTTGCTGTTCACCCAGGCATACCGGGAGGAGATCCCCGAGGAGACGGGTCCGTACTTCGTCGAGAACGAGTTCCTGCGAGACGATGTCAACAAGTGGACCGAATTGGCGCGCGACCGACAGGGTGTGCGAACGCTGTTGGAGGCAACTGCCGGAAACCCAGCGAGCAGCGCCAGGTACCAGGAGATCTTTCGACCGCTGGGGCTCGAGGACGAGCTCCGCGCGGTACTGCGATCGCGGGGCGTCAGCTGGGGGTTCATGTGCCTACATCGGGAGATGGGATCGAGCTTCTCGCGTGAGGAGACGGCGTTTGTCAGACGACTCGCGCCGCACCTGGCCGAGGGGATTCGACTAGGCGTGCTGATGCGAAGCCTTGCAATCACGCGCCCCGCGCATGCTCCTGGCCTGATCGTGCTTGCCGTCGACGGTTCGCTGGTCAGCGCCAACCCGGCAGCCGCAGTGTGGCTCGAGGAGATCGATGCGTCCTTGTCCAGCGGCGAGGTGCCGATCGAGGTACACGCCGTCGCGGGGAGACTCCGGCGCCTGGATCCTTCCGCGGTTGGCGTTCCCCACCTGAGAGTGCTAACGCGGGCGGGGCGATGGGTCACGCTGCATGCTTCGTGGCTGCCAAGCGACGAAGCTCGCGCAAACGTGGCGGTCATCATAGAGGCGTCCACACCGGCGGAGGTCGCGCCCTTGGTGATGATCGCCTACGGGCTGACCGCCCAGGAGCGTGCAATCACCGAGCTGGTCTGTCGGGGGCTCTCGACCCGGGAGATAGCCGGCCGCCTTCAGATCACCGTGAACACCGTGCAGGATCACCTCAAGCCCGTGTTTGAGAAGACCGGCGTGCGCAGCCGACGCGAGCTGGTCGCGACGATCCTCAGACAGCAATACCTCCCCCGGGCGAAAGCCGGCCATCCGATCGGACCAGACGGAGCGTTCGCCTGAGTAGCCGAGTCCCACGCATCAGAACGACTCGGGTCGAACTTCGGTCACAATCGGCAGACATGCCCGCCGGCTCGCTCATAACCATCATCGAGGTCAAGCAGGCCCCTCGCGGCCTGCCCCGCGGTCTACCGAAGCCAGCGCGCACTCCCGGTCTCGCGCACAAGCCCGCCTCTCAGCCGCCGCCCTCCGGAAACCGGCTGCCTTGGGCTCAATTCGGCTGGGTTTGGGCCAATGAGCAGCCCCGCTGGCCTAGACGTCCTGGCCGCACGACACCCCACTCGGCGCTCGGCTCGGGGCTTGGACTCGAACCGATGACCCCTTCCTTCCCATGGTGAATCTGGGCGAGAGCGCCAACGCATGCGGTAGCGATGATGCTGCCGAACTCTAGGCCCAAACTGGGTGATCGGCGTTTTGCAGCCGGGCGGCGTTGGGCGTGAGAGAGTGGCTCGGGTGGCGTGGTGTGTGCCCTCTGAGTGCCCTGCGGCACTGGCTCGAGGAGCCGCAGGGGGATCGGCGCGGCCACGAATCACGCGAGAGACGGCAACTCGGTCACGACAAGGCTGCACGCGAGCGTGGTTGCGATCGCCTGCGTGGGTTCGATCCCGGTTGGCTCGGTCGGTTGGCTCGATCGTAAAGCGCTCGTGGCCCCGGCGGCGCGCGAACGCCCCGGCGCCCGGCACCGAGGAGCCGGCCTTGATGCACCGCCGATTGTCCGGCAGCCTCGCACGGTGCGCGTGGTTTGCCTTCGCGCGAGGTAGCGCCCGAGCAGTGGAAGCGGCTCGGCTTCAACAACTCGAGCGTCCACACCGACATCGTCTCGATGGCGGACCGGACGAGAGTCGCAGCCGGACTGAGTGTGGCGCTGGCCTCGACGCCGTAATCCCAATGCAGCGCCGTCAGCGTAGTGCGGCGCCTGGCGCGCTGGCGGCGGCGCGCCGCAGCTCGCGCTGGCTGTGGGCGAGCACCAAGATCGTGAGATCGCGCGGCGCGGCCAGCCGCAGCCCGGTCAGCTCCTCGATCTTTCGCAGCCGGTAGTCGAGCGTGTTGGGGTGGATGTGCAGCCGGCCCGCGGCGGCGCGGCGGTTCGTGTCCAACTCCAGAAACGCCGCCAGCGTCTCCTCGAGCGCAGCGCGCGTGCCGGCGTGGGCGCGCAGCGGCTCGAACACGCGCGACTCGAGCGAGCCGGCAGTCTCGGGGCTGCTGGCCAGCAGCAGCTCGACGGCAATGTCATCGGGCGTCAGCAGGCCCTTGCGACCGAGACGGCGGCCGAGATCGACGACCAGGCGAACGCGCTCCAGCGCAGCCGTCAGCGTCCCACGCGGCGCTGGCGCCTCCACCACGCAGAGCGAGCCCGCGGGCGGATGCAGCTCCTGTCCCTCGGCGAGCAGGCCGCTGACGCGGTCGCCCTCGGTGAGCGCGAGGATTCCTCTGGCGCGCAGCTCGGCGGCGAGCTGGCCGTGACGGATCGCGCCCTCGCCGGCGATCGTCAGCGCGAACGGTCCGTAGCGGCCGGCTGCCGGCAGGCCCAGCAGCGCAGCGAGGGCGGCAGTGTCGGCTGCCGGCGGGCCTTCGTCCTCGCACAGCGCCACCAAAAGCGCCCGCAGACGCCGCTCCTCCTCCGATACGGCGAGCTGGCGAACGTCGAGATATGCCTGCGCGACGGTCGCCGAGACGAGGTCGATGTAGCGCATTAGGATCTCGGCGCCGATGAGCACGCCATCGCGGTCCTCGGGCAGAGCGGCCTGCACGATCGCCTGCCAGGCGAGGCGGCCGCCGAGGCGATAGGCGTGGAGCAGGTCCTCGAGCGGCATGCCCTCGCCCGCGCGGACCCGCGCGGAGGCGCGGAACGGCTCGAGCTCGACGTCCGCCGGCTCGCGCCCGGCCAGCGTCGAGCTCCGGAACACCTCGAGGTTGTGCTCGATGATCTCGACGATGTTGCCTTCGAGCAGCTCCTCGGGCAGCCGGCGGTAGCCGTTGATCGAGCTGCGGAAGCTAGCCAGCATCCGCCGCGTGATCTCCTCGAAGTCCAGGCGCTTCACGAGCGACGCGAACTTCTCGTGATCGGTCACTACGGCTCGATCAGGTGCCTCGGAGAACGCCACCCGCGAGAGTGTACGGCGCCCGCGGCCGCGTATCGGCCTTGTGACGCAGCACAACGACTCGCCGCGAATTCTGGGGCCGTTCACATCGACCCGGCGCCACGACGAGCGTACGGTGGATCAAAGGAGACGGGTCCGGCCGGAGACGGTCGCTGGATCGCGGTTGTGCCGCCGGGCCGAGACAAAATCACGGAGGGATGATGGGGATGAGGATTCCAACCAAGCTGGCCATCGCGATGGCCTTGATGGTGTTCATGGCGACAGCGCTCGCGGCAAGCGCCGACGCTTCGCCGCTGGGGCGCGCGAGTAGCCACCGAGCCGCCCATAGCCTGCCGACGCTCGCAACGGGCTCGGGCTGTGAGTTCATATCGGACCCTGGCAACAGCGTCTGCATGCTGCCGTTCCCCGACGACTACTACACGAGCGTGGACCCGACCAGCGCGACGGGTCGGCGGATCGCATTCAAAACGGAAGCGACGCCGACAAACGTCCTGGGCGAACACATCCAAGCGGGTCCGTACAACGCCTCCGACGGCTTCAGCCCCGGCTCGGTGATCCTCGTCAAGATCCCCGGCATCGAATCGGTCGCCGACGTCAAGGCGATGAAGGCGGTTTCGATCAGCCGCCTGGGCCGCTATGCGGCGGCGAAGGTGCCGGTCGTCGTGATCGACGCCCAGACCGGACAGCGCTGGCCCATCTGGACCGAGATCGACTCGACGGCCACCGAACACGCGAAGGCCGATCTGGAGATCCACCCGGCTGTCAACTTCATCAGCGGTCACCGCTACATCGTCGCGCTGCGCGATCTCAAGAACGCCGCGCACCAGCATCTCGAAGCCCCAGCGGGCTTCCGCTACTACCGCGACAACGTGCCTTCCGAACAGGAAGCGATCAATGAACGGCGGCCGCACTTCGAGGAACTGTTCTCGACTCTCGCGGCTGCGGGCATCCAGCGCTCGAGCCTCTACCTGGCCTGGGACTTCACCGTCGCGAGCGATGAAAGCAACACCAAGCGCGAGCTGTCGATGCGCAACAACGCGTTTGCGCAGCTCGGCGACACGAACCTCGCCGACGGCGTCCCGCAGGGCGTCTCACCGTCGTTCGCCGTTACGAGCGTGGAAAACAACCCCAACCCGGGCCAGATCGCGCGGCGCGTCAAGGGCACCTTCCAGGTGGCGTGCTTCCTGTTCCCGAGCTGTGGCGCCGGCGGCACGATGCACCTCGACAGCGAAGGCGACCCGATCCAGAACGGGACGTGGACGGCGAACTTCGACTGCATCATCCCGCTGTCGGTCACGACCGGCGCGGCGGAAGCGGGCCGCCCGTCGCTGTACGGCCACGGGCTGCTGGGCAGCGCCTCCGAGGTGGCCTCGAGCCCGCAGCGGAGCCTCTCCCAGGAACACAAGATCGTGCAGTGCGCGACCGACGAGATCGGCATGGCCGAATCCGACGTTCCGGTCGTGGTGGGCTCGCTCGAGAACGCCTCGAGGTTTCCGGCGGTCGCCGACCGGCTCCAGCAGGGGCTGCTCGACGAGCTCTTCCTGGGCCGCGCGATGATCAGCTCCTCCGGGTTCACGACCGACCCGGCGTTCCACCAGGACGGCACGCTGGGCAGCGGCTCGGTGCTGGACACGAGCCACCTGTTCTACAACGGCAACAGCCAGGGCGGCATCATGGGTGGCGCCCTCACCGCAGTATCGCCGGACTTCACGCGAGCGTCGCTCGGCGTGCCGGCGATGAACTACTCGGTGCTGCTGCCGCGCTCGGTGGACTTCGACCAGTTCGCGCAGGTCTTCTACCCCTACTACCCCGATGAAACGTCACGGCCGTTGGTGCTCGACATGATGCAGATGCTGTGGGATCGCGGCGAGCCGGACGGCTACGCCGAGCGCATGACGAGCAACCCGCTGCCGGACACGCCAGCCCACCAGGTGCTGATGGACATCGCCTTCGGCGACCATCAGGTGACCAACTACCAGGCCGACGTCGAGGCTCGCACCATCGGGGCCTCAGCCCACCGGCCCGTGCTGTACCAGGGCCGCTGGCCGCAGACCAAAGTGCTATGGGACGTCCCGGCGATCACTCAATACCCGTACACGGGCTCCGCGGCGTACTACTGGGACATCGGGCCGATCCGCGAAAGTCCGGCCGGCTCGGGCAAATCCATCGGCGTGGAACCGCCGCCGTACGAAAACCTGCCGAACCGCCCCGGCGAAGATCCGCACGGCGCTCCTCGCGCTGCTGCGGCTGAGCAGCAGCTCGTCTCGGACTTCTTCAACGGAGCGATCCTGAAGTCCGACCGATGCGGCCACGGCCCGTGCTACGCGGGCAGCTTCACCGGGCCCTAGAGGGGCATGGGGACCCTGCCGGCGAGTTCACCGGCAGGGTTCCCGCGAGCCAGGCCTCCCTGCGGTCGGGTCGCACATCCGCCGCGCGCCGCGACGCCCGTGAAGGCACGTATCGAGGTGGGGCAAGGTTGGCATCGCGGAGCTCGTCTCGTCAACGTTACATAGAGGCAACGCGCGCTTGCGCACGCGATGCCCGCCTTGGCGGGTCGACGGGGCGGGATGGGAGCTGCGTCGCATGACATCCTCCGTGGATGCCGCAGATCGCGACGCAAGACGTGACGCTTGAGTCCGCGACGGTCGGGTCACCGCCGAGCCTCCGCTGCTACTCGCGATGGGATTCGGCGCGCAGCTGGTCGCCTGGCACGAGGGTTCGGCGAGCGTCTCGCAGCCGGCGGACGCTTCGTGATCAGCTTCGACAACTGCGACTGGGGACTCTCCTCGAAGCTGGCGCTGCTCGACCGGCAGCGCCGCCAGCGCGCGTTGGAGATCTGACTCGCTGTCGCGCTCGACGAGCTCGAGCTGCGCATCCTCGACAAGGATGCGCTCCATGCCCACACGACGCCGCGACTCATCGGCAACGCGACCGTGGCGAACGGCGTCGAGCAGCAGATGGTGGGCGATTCCCAGCAGCCACCCCACGGCCGGGCCCCGCTGCGGATCGAACTGCTCGCGCCGCTCCAGGGCGCGCGCGAATGTCTCGGCGACAAGGTCAAGCACGAGCTCAGGACGGCGGCCGACCCGCCGGCGCAGGTAGCCCCGGATCAGCGGGTAGCGGCGCTCATACAGGAGCCCGAACCCCTGAGCGCCTCCGCTGGCCAGCAACTCCTCGTCACTCGACTCGGCCGACATCTAGAGGTATATACGGCCGGGAAGCTCCGTTTGTGACCGAGGTGGCCAGCGGCTCTCGTGGAACGGCAACTGTCGCAGTCCCGCGTATTGACCTTCAGGCCTTGATCGTGGCTGTGATGTGACGGAGGACGTCGATCCGCTGGGTGAGGCCGCTGCCACCAGCGACGACGAGCCAGGCGTTTCCGTGACGGATGGCGGTGATCTCGCCGTGCCAGTCTCCAGGTGCGTTGAACAGGCTCGGCGCGCCCGCGACGGGTCGCATGCCGGGTATCGGAGCGGGCGGGCTGCCCGGGTGTGCGGCGTCGAGCAGGACGGCGCTCTCAAGCGGCCAGTTGTGCAGGTAGTACTCGACGTCGATGCAAGAGAAGAACGTGCGGCCGACGATCTCTTCCGGATAGGCGCGGATCGCTGATGCGACGTGTCCCCACTCGGGGGTGAGCCCGGCCAGCCCGTGGGCGCGGATCTGGCAGGGGCCCGGTGGAAGCGGCTCGGGTCTTGCCCACCAGCGGATGCCACCGCCTGCAGGCACTGGTTCTTCAGCGGCGGTTCGCGTCAGGGGCTCGCCACGAGAGTCAATGGCGAGGAGCGTCGGGGGCGCAATCGCGAGCGTTGGCGACACGGGCCGCGTGGCGCCCGGGCCGGCGGGGGCGCGTGGCGCAGCGGGGCCGTTGGCGCCGCGCGACTGATCCGGCGAGGTTCTAGGAAGCGTGATCTGCACGAATCTCAGTCCATAGGGGAGGTGCGCGTGCAGATTGACCATCCTCGCGCGCCGGCCGTTTGCGAGGACTCCCGCGACTTCGGGCGCGATCAGAACGGTGCTTGACACGTTCTCGGCGGTGACTGCGAGCTCGCCGGCTATGGGCAAGCGATGTGTCAGGACCGTCGCGCAGCTGCCGCCGCCGTGGTCGGTGAGACACCAGCCATAGCTGCCGCCTTCCAGCGCGGGTGAGATGTGGATGGCGCTGGGCTGGAGCTGTTGTTTGGTGCGCGCTGCGGCGCGGTGCCTCGCGCCGGAGTCAGCCTGAGGTCCCGGTTTGGAGCCCTTGCCTCCGAAGATGGCTGCCGTCATCGTCCCGGCGGCCAGCAGCGCGAGCGCGACTGCGGCTCCGCGCCGGCGGCGGCCGCGCTGGCGCTTGCGCGCGTCCTCGATGACGCCCTGGTCAGGACCTGGAGCAGCTTCGCGGGCAGGGGGCTTGACAAGAAGCGACATTGAAGCTAGTATAACTAGCATCATGCTTCCGGTCAAGCTCGACCGAACAGATCCGACAGCGCTGCATGTTCAGGTCGCGGCGCAGATCCGACGCGCGATCGCCGAAGGCGAGGCGCGCCCCGGCGAGCGTCTCCCGCCCGCCAAGGACCTGGCCGCAGTCATGGGCGTGAACCCCAACACGGTGCTGCGGGCGATGCGCTCCCTTCGAGAAGAGGGCCTGGTGGAGTTTCGTCGAGGCCTTGGCATCCGCGTCGCCGGGACACCAGAGCAAGGTGCAGTGGCGGCCCGCACCCGCGAGCTGATCACGTTCGCCCGCGAACAGGGCTACCAGCCCGACGAGCTCATCACCCTCATCCAGGGAATCCGCTGAGCGGTCTCGCCAACGAGACCAGCGTGAGCTGACCCCTGGTCTTGTGGAGTCGGCGATTCGGAATCCGCCCTTGACTGCGGGATGACCTCCGCTATTCTGATTATTGGACTTTCAGGGCTTGTCCAAGCCCGCTACGCAAGCTCGCATATGTCCCGCCTAATGCCGCGCTCATGCCAAGGGTCGCTCCCCTCGTCGTGCCTGTCACAAGATCCGCGTTCGCGCAAACCTGTCGATAGATGCCCCACCAAGCTGAGGATCCAGACGCGGCGCTGCTGGCTGCTGTGGCCGCCAGAGATGACGCGGCGTTCGTGACGCTCTACCGCCGCTACCTGCCGGTGGTGCTGCGCTGGTGCCTGCGCGAGACCGGCAATCGTGAGCTTGCCGCCGACCTGTCCTCTGAGGTGTTCGCTGCCGCTTTGATCTCCGCTCGGCGCTACCGCGCAGAGCAGGGGTCGGTCCTTGCGTGGCTGCTCGGGATCGCGCGCAACAAGCTGCTGGAGAGCCGCCGGCGAACGCGCGTGGAGGACTCTGCCCGCCGCCGCCTCGGCCTCGAGCCCGTTTCGCTGACCGACGGCGATCTTGAGCGCGTCGAGGAGCTCGCGAGCCTCGATGAGGAGATCCTCAGACTCGTCCAGGGCTTGCCCGGGCCAATGCGCCAAGCGCTGGCGGCGCGGGTGGTGCAGGAGCGCTCCTACGAGGAGATCGCGGCGGAGCTGCGCTGCTCGGAGTCGGTTGTCCGCCAGCGTGTCAGCCGTGCTCTGAAGACGTTGAAGTCCCAGATGGAGGAACCATGAGCGACTATTTCGATCGGGTCGAGCAAGGGATGCGCGAGGCGGTGCGCCGCGGAGCCCACGAGCCGTGGTACCTGCGTCTGCGGCCGCGGCTCTCGCGGCCGGTGGTGGTCGCGATCGCTTGCCTCGTAGCGACGGGGTCCGCGCTCGCGGCCAGCGGCGTCTTTCGCACCGGGGCGCCGGTGGGCGCCGAAGTTGCCCCGACGCCGGGCGCCAACGAGGGCGCAGTGATCACAAGCACGGTACGGCTGCTGCCGCTGCGTGTCAGCGACCCGCGCGGGGGGCCGCCGTGGGGCCTACAGGTGCTGAAGACCACACGCGGCCTGATGTGCGTGCAGCCCGGGCGCATCGTGAACGGCCGTCTCGGCGCCCTCGGGGAAGACGGCGCGTTCGGCAACGACGGCGCCTTCCATCCTCTGTCGATCGACTTCCTGAGTGGCGGTGGATGCGGCACACAGGACGCCCACGGCAACGCGTTCCTCAATGAAGAGCTGTACGGGCTTCCCGCCAATGCGCTGCCCAGCGGGCAGCACCACTCCTCGGGCGGCTGCTACGCCAACCCAGCCGGCCCCAAGACCTGTCCAGACTCCGACCGGCGTGACCTCTACTTCGGGCTCCTGGGACCTGACGCCACGAGCATCACCTACGCCACCCCTGCCAGGCAGCTAACCACGGTACCCACCGCCGGCCAGGACGGCGCGTATCTGATCGTGCTGCCGCACAGCAGGGAGCGTTGCGCGCCTCCCGAAATATCCTGCGTCCGCAGCGAAAGCGGCGACATGGTGGTCGGCCCCGAACTGGAGCCGTCCCCCGCGATCCGCACCGTCACCTACACGAACGCGCCGCCGTGCAGGCTGCCCTCCCCAGCCCAAGCGGCCGAACTACGGGCCCTCCAGGAATCCAAGATGCGTGCGCTCGTTCGCATCCGGCTCCCCGACGTCTACCGCACGCGCTACTACCACGAACGCTACATGCGCGGGTCCATCCACAAGCTCACACCCGCACAACAGCGAGCGTTCGAGGCCTTGCGCGCCCCCATCCTCCGCGCCGAGGAACGCGGCCCGCGCTGCCCCGCAGTCGGATACAGCCCCCTCAGCGGAGAACACGCCATCACCCCAGCCGAGATCGCCAGCCCCGTGAGCGCGCACATCGAGGTCGCCCGCCACTACTGCGAACGACTCGAAAGCACCGTCCCCTGCGACCGCTCGATCCCAAAGGGCTACACACGCATAAGTATGCGCGGCGGACCACCGGAGACCCTGCTCGTCATCCAATTCACCGCGCGAGCTGCGGTTACCAACTTCGATCGCCACTACGAGATCAACGTCAGCGACGCGCACGACCGATCCAACCCGAAATGCCCGGGCCCCGGAGGCGGGAGCTTCGGCCCGACCCAGACCAACCTACGCGTCGGCCAGCACGTCCGGTTCACGACGTTCGTGAACACGGAATGCCCCGGGCGCTCCCACATCACCGTCGGGCTCGTCACCGTGAACGGACCCTCCGGATCGATGCCCGTCCCTGGACTGCCAGGGCAGAGCGCGGAAATACCGGTCGGCGCAACAGATGTCTTCGTGCCGTAGAAGCGTACCCCGGAGCTCGGGCGTAGCCGATGCTCGGCGAGAGCGAGCGCGTCCGCTCCGTCGTGCCGTGCGCGAACTTCGCCTGAGACGAGGTGACCCTCCGGGAATCATCGTTGACGACGCTCACTCCACCGCGGCAGCACGGCGACACCTCTCCCAAGACTCTCCCAGGCCGAGCGTCTTGTGAGGGCGCCTGAGAGCACTGGAGGGTCCTAAGAACCGCTTGGGCAAGCCAAGAGCCGCAGCCGGTCCAGAGCAGGGCCTTGCGGCGACCCGCGTTTGATCGTGGCGAGCACATCGCGGCATGCGACCAATCATCGTCTTGGTCACAAACGGGCGCCGTAATGGGAAGAACAATCAGATGGGTCTCGCGGATCAACACGTCGATGTCGAGCTCCTCGCCGGGGACGCTGAGGGATTCGGGCAGTTCTACGCGCGCCACGAGGACTTCGTGCTCTCGGTGTTCCTGTGCGGCTGTGGTGGCGCTGAGATCGCCGCCGACCTCACGGCGGAGACGTTTGCGCGCGCGCTCGCGGGCCGCCACGTGTTTGATGCGTCACGCGGTGAGCCTCGAGGCTGGCTGTACGGGATCGCTCGCCATGTCCTCGCTGACAGCCTCGCCCACGGACGCGTCGATGACAGCACCCGACGTCAGCTGAGCCTGGAACGCCTGGCGCTCGACGACGAGGCGATCACGAGGATCGAAGAACTCACCGGCGATGTGGCGCTCGCGGCGCTCGACGGCCTCCCCCAGGATCAAAGGATCGCGGTGCACGGACGGGTGCTCGAAGAAGCCGAGTACGAGGAGCTCGCCACGGCGCTGCGCTGCTCACCCAGCGTTGTCCGCCAACGCGTGAGCCGGGGGCTGCGGGCGCTGCGAGAACGACTAGAGGAGAGCGCATGAGACTTCCGGAGCTTCAACGCATACTCATCGATGGCGCACGCCGCCAGGAACAGGCAGCCTGCGGCTCGCGTAGCGCTCACCCGGGCGCCCGCCGGGCGCTCATGGCGGCCGTAGCGGTCCTGCTCATAGGCGGCACCACGGCCGGTGCCGTGATCACGCTGAGCCGCTCCAAGCCGCTGAGCGGCACCCTCGCGCACGGACCCTCCAGGCTCGGGGCGAGCCACTATCGCGTCAGCGTCTTTCCCTACATGACGGTCGGCTGGAGTGGATGGTGCTCGAGCGCCGTTTTCGACAGCCGCAGCTCCCGTGAAGCGACCGACTACAGCTGCGGGGCAGTCGAGTCCAGCGGACCCGCGATCGCAGGCGGCGATGGCTTCGGCGATCCGAGCGGCGACTACACTTATGGAGTCGTCTCCTCCGACGTGGCATCGGTCCACTGGGACGGGAAAGTCGTCGTGCCAGTCAGCAGCCCACGCTTGCCGGCGGGGACCCGCGCGTACTTCATCACCGGCCCCGATGGCCGCGTTGGTCATGGTCCGCCCGGGCTGCCGAAGCTGTTTGATGCAAACGGCCAGGAAGTCTCCATCCCGCTGATAACACGCGAGACCGCCGTTGAGCATCTGCTGCAGATCGTCGTGGATCCGCGCAACCCGGGCACGTCAGCGTGCGCGGTGCGCCCATCAACGGTCTCGCACCTGGTCCCGCTGACCGAGACGCTCACGACGCCCGTGCCGTGGCCACGCCGTCAGCCCGGCGCGTTCCTGGCGTGTGCCAACGCGACATACAAGCTCGACGGAACGACCCTCGGCGTCGCGGTCCTCGTCGACGCCACGAATGCCAAGCGGCCAGCACCGCCGCTCCCGGAGCTCCAGCCCGACCCCGCGCACCCGGGGCTAGTTACCGGACACGAACTCGGCAACATCGGGTTCCCCCACGGAATGTCCGTCTTCATCGACGGCGGCGGGCAAGCATTCAACACGACCACCCGCCAGCAGGAGTTCGCAAACCACAACGTCAGCGCCCGGCGGGCCGGGCCGGCATGGATCATCGCCGAGGGCGGCACACCAGCCCAGCGAGCCGCACTCCTCTCGCTCCTATCCACAGACGCTTGAGCGACACCGTCGACGACCGCCGCCCGCAACCGCGCCACCCATCGGTGGGCGAGCGAGCCTCGCAGGCAGAAGCGACAGCTCGCCCTCAGTCCAAGCAGCAGCCCCCGTGGCTCGGGCTCCGCTCCTAACTCAGCCGCGTGGGCGCAGCAGACAGTCCACACCCATCAAGGCACTCAGGACTGCGGAGTGCGGGCGCTCCGCCAGTCCGCAGGCGGATCAAACCGTCCACGGTTGACGGCCAGTAGCGGCCGAGCGGGCGGGCCTTGCCCTCCGAGAGCCGGAGACGGGACTCGAACCCGTGACCCCCTGTTTACAAGACGCGAGGTGCGCGAGCCCGAGATAGGGCGCGATCCCTGTATTCATCGGGGATGCGGGCCGTCTAGGGGCCCAGGAGTGAGGGAGCGGATTAGCCTCGATTTGCGCGGATTCGCCGAACTTGCGGGTGACGTCACCCCTGTGGAGCGCCTCGTGCCTCGTAGGCGCAAGCGCGGCCCAAGCGATTGGGCAGCAAGCATCACGATGACCTTCGACACCTACGGCCACACCATGCCGGGCGGGATAGACGAGGTCGCCGCGGCGGCAAACGACTACCTTGACCGGATGACGGGCGAGCGCTCGGCGCTGGCGGCGGTGGGTTCGTGAGCACGATCCTCTGGACTGTGCCGAGGGTCGAGGTGCCGACGCGCCTCGGGCTCGTGGTGATCGCGCTGCGCCGCGGTCGAGCGGTGGTCATCTCGGGCGAAGCTCGGCTCACGCCGATCCGCCTCCCGGCGCAGGAAGCAAACCTGCTCGAACCGGCCCGCGAGGCGGTGCGCCTAACGCCCGCGGACGGTGACGACTACCTGCACGGGCTGGCCGAGGTCAACAGCGGCGCGACCTACCGGAGCAATCCGAGCGAAATCCTCGAACGGCGGCCGTTCTTCCGCCGACGCGGGCGCACGAGCGTCATGCTGCTCAAGAACGGCGAGATCACGGTCCACGGCGAGATGAGCGACGCCGGGCGCAGATGGCTATCGGCGTGGGCCGTGCCCTCGCTGCGCCGCGAATGGCGTAGGCACGTCGAAGAGGTGATCGGCCGGGCGCGACGGTGAACGCGTGACCCCACCTACGGCCTTCTCGATCCCGCCACCCCGCCTAGTCGGCCCGAGCGTCAATACCAACAGCGACAGAAAGGCATCACGATGACACAGATCGAACTCACCGACGACGAGATCCGCATGGCGCGCGATATCGGAGAGACGAGGTATCGACCCTCGCTATCGGCAGTCGAAGCGCACGAGGCTGGCGAAGAGCAGCGCGCCCTGGAGCTGTGGGAGGAGGAGCTGCGACGGGATCCGGGGATCTGCGGAATGCGCGATCGGCGTCCGCCGTGGGTGCAGCAGCAAGACGAGGAAATGCAACGGGAGCACATAGAGAACTACCACTGGGAGGAGCCGACCGAACCTGGCGTCTCCGGCTGGGTGAAGAACGATGACGGCTCTACCGCTGGAGGCGTGACGCAGGGCGAGCTGCACAGCTAGCTGGTGGCGACTCCGTGTAGGCGCCGCCTGAATACTCCCCACCCTTGGCCGGTTGAAAAGGGGACCCCCTTGTTGGGGTGAGAGCCTGACTCGGTTAGCCATGCCAGGCGCGGATCGCGCAACCGGACGGAGGCCAGGAGCAACCCCTAACCCGCGCGCGTGAGCCGATGAGGACCTACCGTGCTTTGGCGTCAAGCTCGGCGAACGTCCCCGCTGCGATCACGAACATCGGGGAGCACGAGGAGCTCGCGCGCATCGCCGTGGCGATCACGGTGGTTGTGCCGATGCCGCCGGTCGGAGCAGCTACCGTCGGGTGCCTGCGAACCCCGCCACGATCGGAGGCCCCGGATGAGCCAACTAACGGCCGAACAGTTGCGGGAGTTCCCGTTGAAAGAGCGGTGGACGCCCGAGGAAAGTCTCGCCCTGATCGAACGGGTCGATGGCACCGACTGCGTTCACGGCATCCCTCTTCCGTTCTACGTTGAGACCGAGGCGGACCGGGTCCGGTGGGCGAACTGCGTGCGGGTCGCGGCGCAGAGTTCGGGCGACGCCGTGTCGAGCCAGCTTGTGCAGGCGACCGCACGGATGCTGTTCAACGATCGCGCCACATACGGCGATTGAGGCCGATGGCAGGCGACCTTCGGGCGATGCAGGACCTCTTCAGTCGCTAGCGGGACCTTGCTCGGCATCGACGCCATCGAGATCAGGCACGACCTCCACGGGCTCGCTGGCCGCGCTCGTAGGCCTGGTGGGCTCCGGCGACTCGTGCGGGCGTTGGTCGGGCATCTTCTCCAGCGTAGGAGCTCCGGTTCGCTGTGTCGGTGGCGAGCCTCCGCGGCGAGCGCCGCCTCGCTGTGCGGTCTCGGGTCCACGAGCGGCACAGATGCGAGGACTGCGACCTTCTGTGGGTCACGAACGTAGTTCGCGCCTGCGGCGTTGCGCAGTAACGCGGATACGTCTGCTTCGCGAGCGCGTCATGGTAAGAGCGTCACGCCCCCGACCATAAAGGACTGACGATGGACACCTCCCACGCCGCCTCCAGCTATCCCGCGACGCTCGACGTCGACTACCCAGACCGTCCGCTCAGCCGGCTCACGACGTTCTTCCGCGTGTTTACGATCATCCCGATTGCCATCGTGCTCGGGACCGTCGCCGGAGCCACCCAGACCTACTCCGGCGGTGCCGGGTCGGACACAACGACGGTGGCCACCGGCGCCGGCGGGGTGCTGTTCGCCGGACCGCTGCTGATGATCCTCTTCCGGCAGAAGTATCCCCGCTGGTGGTTCGACTGGAACCTCCAGCTGACACGGTTCTCCTCGCGCGTCACGATCTACGCGGCGCTGCTCGACGATCGCTACCCGTCCACCGACGAGCAGCAGTCGCTGCACCTGGACCTCGACTACCCGGACGTGCCAAACGACCTCAACCGTTGGCTCCCGCTCGTCAAGTGGCTCCTGGCAATCCCTCACTATGTGGTGCTCGCGTTCCTCGCACTCGGCGCGTTCGTGAGCGTCGTGATCGCCTGGTTCGCGATCCTCATCACCGGACGCTACCCACGCGGCCTGTTCGACTACATCGTCGGCGTCGGGCGCTGGGGACTGCGCGTCACCGCCTACGCGTTCCTGCTCACCACCGACCGCTACCCGCCGTTCTCTCTGAAGCCCTGAGACGTGGACCCACGGGCTCAGCCGCGACGCGCCCTGTGGGGTGCGCAAGTTCTGTCGGGGTGTCGGCCGTCTATGCGTGGATCAGGCTCGCGGGGCAGGCGCCAGAGCTGGTCCCCGGCCGGCTCGACCGTAAGCCCGAGTCTCGAAGGCGGAGGTCAGCTGCGCATCGCCGTTCGGAGTCCCCCTCCGGGGCCAGCGTTTGGGACAACACGGGCGGTCCTGGCGTAGGATTGCCGGGATGTCAGTGACCCGCGCAGATGTCGCCCTCGCGGCCGTCCCCTCCCAGGAGGAGACGCTGCTGGTCGAGCGCTTCCCTGCTCGGCCAGCCCTGCGCGACCGACGACACGTAGAGGCCCAGTCCGAACGCCATAGGAGCGAACCTCACGGCCGAGCGCACGCCCTGCCTCGTCTCCATCTCCACCACGTCCCCCGAGCCCGTTCGGCGCATGACGGCGTTCAAGCTCAGGGGCCCGGCGTGCGTAAACGCGCTCATCGAGCGAAACACGACCTGGTAGAGCCCAAGGAACGATCCCCAATCGTTGCCGGGGCGCATCACGCCGGGAAGGCGCGACGCCCAATCCCCGTCGGCTTGCGCTGCGCGTTCGCGCACGTTCGGGAACGCACCATCGACCCGCTCTTTGATCCCGCTGAAGAACGCGTGCATCTCTGCGAGAGAAGGGCGCCGACGCTCGAAGGCAGGTCGTTATGCATAGCGAGCCGCTGCCTGCCGTCCTCCTTGAGCCACAGCAGGAACCGCTGGTGATCGGGGTCGGCGGAGAGCCAGGCGAACGTAATTACATGCTCCAGCAGCACGCGAAGTAAGACCCCGGCGTCGGCCTCGCGGTCGAGGGGCGCGAGCGCCGCGAGCGCCTGCACGGTCCCGGCCCCGCGCGCGAGCATCGCCGGTCCGATGACGCGCATCGGCTCCGGCGGCCCGCCGCCGCCTGCGACCTGGAGCGGGAGGCGCTCTTCTACGAGGCCGGTGAGCGCCTCGCTCGCGCGTAGTGAAGCCGCGAGGCTGAGACCGCCCTCGAAGGCGGCCAACTCACTCATCGGCGGGGCCCCCATGCTTCGCGCCGAGGTCGATCTCAGGGGGCGGCGGAGGCTCGGTCCCAGCCGCCCCACGAAGGAACGCGAAGGCGCGTTCGAGTGGAGGGCGAAGATCCTGCCCGGCGATCTCTTTGTCGTATGACTCCTCCTGCTGCACTATGAGGGCGCGCTGCCGCTCGCTCCGCGCCTCTGGCGGCATGTATCCGATGGAGTCACGATCGGCCCACCAGACGCCGAGGACGGGTCCACCGCCGAAGCCGATGAGCCCGAACGGCCCGCTGCCGAACGCGCCAGCTATATGCGCGTTGACTGTCGATGTGACGCTCTCTCCGCGCTCGGTTACGTACGCGGGCACCTCAGCGCGGAGCACAGCTTCGGTGAGCCGGTGGGCTCGCGCGGCGGCGAGAGTCCCTTCGGGGAGAACGGGCGGGATCAAGATGCTGGACAGGTTCGCATGGGAGGCGGTCTGAGGCCGTTGGCGGGCGGGGCAGGGTGATTTGGCCGTCGGTCCGCTCGATCCGCCTCATAGCCCGGCTCACGGGTGCCAGCACGGACAGTTGCTGGGGTACGCTGCGTCATCGCCCGTCCCCGGCTCGGAGGTCAGTCCATGCGTGCCCGACTCGCACTTGTAGCCGTAGTCTTCGCCGCCGGGGTTTCGGTGGCCGCTGCGTCACTCGCGGCGAGCGGCAGCACAGCCTCCACGGTGGTGCTCGGCTCGGCCGCGTTCGCCGGGCAGGGCGGCGAAGGATGGGGCACGTCGAGGCCAACGCGGATCTTCAACGGCGGCGACCCGAGCGGACTCGTGAAGGAAATCCAATGGGCAAGTTGGGGCGGGAGCACCGCGATCGGGTACGGGCTCACGTTCATCTTCAAGCCTCACGGCGGCTACTACAGCGAGCCGGTCCTAGTGGTCCTGCGCGCCTCAGGCCTCGGCAAATGCACCGCGAAGGGGCCTCGCGCCTACGCCCATCTCTCGGTTCGCAATCCGGAGCGTCCCGAAGGATCGCTTGGGCCATGGTCTTCATGGTCAGGAACGAAGAGCCTTTGCAAGTTCGGGTTCGGCGCCTGAGAGCGGCCCGGGTCGGCGCATTAGTGGCCGTCAAAGGCGCCGCGTAGCCGAGCGTCAGCGTTCTCGCGCCATTCTCGCGCCCTTCGTGTCGTTCCTCCACGCGACTCGGCAGCACTCCACAACATCGTCACCTCGGCGCTATCCCTCCACACGAGCCAAGTCTGGCTCTACGAGAGGGATTGCACCATCGGGCCGTCGCGTTTCGAATCCCGGTAGCGGTACTTCAAAAGGCGCTCACGAGTCGCGCTTTTCTCGCGGTCCGATAAGAGCCCGGGCTGGGCCTGCTTCGTCGCCGGTCGGAGGCCTTCGTGCAGCAACCGCGCAGGACGTACACGTCGACTTCGGGCGCAGTCCCGCTAGCGTCCAGCGCATGGTCGGCCAGATCGAGCTGCGCGACGGCACCGTGATCGAGATCCGCCCGATTCGACCTGAGGATCGCGCCGTTCTGGAGGACGGTCTCGAGCGCATGGGCCCCGAGTCACGCTACCGGCGGTTCTTCGCACCGATCTCACGTCTCAGTGAGTCGCAACTCGAGTACCTCACAGAGGTCGACCACCACGATCACGAGGCGCTCGTCGCTTTCGAGCGGGATACCGGTGAGGGTGTCGACGTGGCGCGCTTCGTACGCATCGACGGCGACCGCGATGTCGCGGAACCGGCGGTCGTCGTGATCGACGACTGGCAGGGCCGTGGGGTGGGCGCGGGGCTTCTCAGCGCCCTCGCCGAACGCGCACGCGAGGAGGGGATCCGCACGTTTCTCGCGCCCGTGCTGGCCGACAACGCGGCCGCCATAGCCTCGCTCAGCGGTCTCGGTGAGACCAACCTGATCGTCCGCGGAAGTGAAGTCGAGCTGCTCATCGCACTCGAGGAGGAGCGCGGAGCGGCCGTCACGCTTCAGCGTGTGCTCCGTCATGCGGCCGACCAGACGATTCATCCATCGGTGTCGTTCTGGCATCGGCTGATCTCCCGCTAGTAGCCTCCGGGCGATGGCCGATACGAGCACGATTGCGTCGCTGGCCACCGCCGGTGGACGCTGATCCTTGCCGTCGCGACGTTCTCCTCGACGCGCTCGGCGAATCGCGCGGCACGCATCTCCGAGCAGTCGCT
>CALAQT010000452.1 GCA_937888775.1 uncultured Actinomycetes bacterium
GGGCGGTTCGCCGGTGCCGGCGGGCTCGGTAGGTCGTTCGGAGGTGCCCGGATGGCCGGACGCGAGCCGCCAGCGGCGGTCGAGCTCCTCCAGTTCGCGTTTGCGGCCGACCAGGGGTGCCGCTCCGCGGGCCAGGAGCTCGCCCGGCAGCTCGATCACCGGCAGCCGGGGCCTCGAACCCGCGTCTGCGCTCCGCGCCCGGGAGGGTCCGGGCGGATGCAACAGGCGACCGTGGGCGGCCATCGTCTCCGGCGCGGGGACACTGCCAAGCTCATCACGGAGCAGCGTGCGCAGGCGCTCAAACACCCGCAACCCCTCGGCGACGTTTCCCTGCGCCTCCAGCGCCTGCATCATCAGCACATAACCAGATTCCCGGTAGGGCTCGATCTCGATCAACGACCGCGCCGCACGCTCCACCGACCCCAGCTGGGTTCCGCCGAGGATCAGCCCAGCGCGGCCCACCACCTCCAGCGCCTGCAGCCGGACATCCTCCAGCTCACGCCGTCGCGGCTCCAGCCAGCTCATCTGCGAGCCCGGCAGCAACCCGCGGCCGGCGATGTTGAGCGGAACCTGCGCCAAGGCCCAGGCGACTCTGGCGTCGCCGCGCGCCAGCGCGTGCTGAGCCCGCTCCACCTCCAGCGCCGCGGCTTCGACGTCGATCCAGGCCGGCTCGATCAGCTCCAGCATCAGCTCATCGCGCCCTCCGAGCACGGACCGTCCCAGCACGGAGCGCAGCCGAGAGAGCAGCGTCCGCAGCGCGGCGTCCTGAGAGCGGGGGGCGTGTTCGGGCCACAGCGCGCCGATCAGCTCTTCGCGACCGACGTGGCGGGTCCGATTGAGCACCAGGTAGGCGAACAGCAACGGCACCTGCTTGCCGCGCAGCGCCGCCGCCAGCTGAACGCCGTCTAGCTCGACCGACAGGCGCCCACAGAGCTGGACCCGGGTTCGTTCACTGACGGGTGCTGCCGGTGGCAACGTTCTGGAAACGTATCGCCAACGGCGATCAAGGATCGTGCCCAATCGTGGAAACCGGGGCCACACAGGACGAATCGCTCGCGGGGCAGAGCGAAGTGACGCCGGGCCTCTACGACCGAGGAACCATCACCACGATCACCGAACACGAACGCCGGATTGCCTATTGCGAGTGCGGGGCGCGACTCGCCGGCGGTTCCGAGCAGGAATTGTTCGAAGCGACTCAGCGTCACCTCGCGCATCACCACCCTCAGTTCCTTGGGGCATTGGGACTGGATGTGGTTCACCAGATGGCCGAGGACGTCCGGGGGCAATAACGCCTGAGGGCGGGCGGCGTGCAGACCGCCGCCCGCCCAGGGCGTTGATTTCGTCGCGGGCTCTGGATGCGAGTGCTGGGTTGGGCCGCGCGGATCCGAGTGCTGGGTTGGGCCGCAGCGGATCCGAGTACTGGGTTGGGCCGCGGCGTTACCCGCGTGAGCACGGCTCGGTGGACACCGGTCGCTCGCCCCGCGCCCGTGCAGCCGCCAGCTGTGATTTCACGACCGCGTTGGGCACGGCGAAGCCGCCAGGCTGGTCGGTGCCGGTGATCGACGCGAACACCGTCGCGACGACCTGCCCTGCCGAGTTGACCAGCGGGCCGCCGGAGTTACCGGGACGTACGCGCCCGCGCAGCGAGGTGATGCTGCGCGTTACCGGCCCGTTGCCGTACGCGTCCTCGGTACTGAACGTCTGCGTGTCGCCGACCCGGGCCGCCTCGGAGTCTAACGGGCCGTCGAGCGGGAAGCCGAGGATCGCGGCCGAAGACCCGGAGCGGGCCCCGGTGGCCGCCGATAACGCCGGTGCCGACATACCGCCCACCCTGAGCACCGCAACGTCGTCGTGGGGATCGAAGTCGACCACCACCGCCGGCAGCTGCGCCCCCTCGCCGCGCAACTGCACCACCGTGTCGGTCTCCCCCGCCACCACGTGCGCGTTGGTGACCACGGTCCCCGGCGCTGCCACCCATCCGCTGCCCTCGATCCCCAGTCCGCAGGCTGTACCGAGAATCCGCACGACCGAGCCGCGTGCGGCCAGCACTCCTCGCTTGGCCAGGATGCCGCGCGTCGGCGCGGGCACGTCCGCCGCCGGACCGCGGACCGAGGGCAGCGGATCGATCCGCGCCAGCACGTTGAGGATCGAGCCCGACGGAGGCAGCAGTTGGTTGAGCTCACGCAGGATCGCCGAGCGCTGGATGTCGGCCCGCAGCGGCGGCGAGCCTGACGACTGCAGCGCCACCGCACCGACGATCCAGGCCACGCCGAGACCGACGCAGGCCGTGAAGGTCGCGCCGAGCAGTCCGTCGATCTTGCGCAGTCCCGGTAGTCGCAGCGCCGCCCGAGCGTGCATGCCGAGTCCCTCAAAGCCACTCGCCACCACCCCTCCGGCCAAAAGTGCACCGACCAATCCGAACACCGGCGCGTACTGCGATCGATCACCCCCGTTGAGCACGAGGGGGGCCAGACGCGTGCCCAGGAACGCGCCGAGCCCGAAGCCGACGAGCGACAAGGCACCGACTATGAATCCCTGCAGATAGCCGTAGAAGGCCAGCAGAAGCGTGAAACCGACGATCAGCCAGTCGACACTGGTCATCGCTGGAGAGTAGTCGGGCGCCGGGCGCGGCACGCATCTTCTACCGTTTCGAATTGAGGTGGTATATGGAGCCGTTATCGCCGCACGCTCGCCGCGACCCGCCCGGCGCAATGTACGGCGTCGACGGCTACTCACCCGCGCCGCGCCGCTGAGTGGCCTGGCTGTGATCGCGTTCGCGGCGGGCGCGGTCTGGTCGACCGTTCCTGGGCGCGCCGAGCGGCAGATGGTGACGCGCTACGTGACCGCGTGGGAGCACGACGAGTACCGCCAGATGTACCGGCTGCTGGACCCCGCTTCGCGCCGGCGCACTTCCCTGGCCCGGTTCGCCACCGATCTGCGCTCGGCGGCGGGGACCGCCACGCTTGTGTCGGTGCGGGTGATCCACGTCGGCAGTCGCAACGGCGACGCGATTCCGGTCTCGATGCGGGCGCGAACGAGGATCTGGGGGACCCTGCGGGAGACCGTGGAGGTACCGCTGGTCGGGAGCGGCTCCGGCGCCACCGTGCGGCTCACCAGCACGCTGCTGTTCCCGGGACTTAGGCCCGGCGAGCAGTTAACACGGCAGGTCACGCTTCCACCCCGGGCTGCGCTGCTGGCCAGCGATGGGACACCCCTGGCCGAGGGCCCGAATCGCAGCTCACCGATCCCCGATGTCGCCGACCAGATCGTCGGAACGCTCGGCCCGATCCCGAGCACCGAAACCGCCCAGTACGCGGCCGACGGTTATCCGCCCACTACGAAGGTGGGTCAGGATGGGCTCGAGGCCGTGTTCGAGAAGCAGCTCGCCGGCACCCTGGGCGGGCAGCTGCTCGCCGGCCACCGGGTGCTGGCCAGCGCCACGCCGGTGGCGGCGCGGGCGATCACGACCACGATCGTTCCGTCGCTGGAGCGCGCTGCGGTCGCCGCAATTGGTGGCCGCTACGCGGGCATCGCAGTGATGAATCCCCGCACGGGCGGACTGCTGGCGCTGGCCGGGATCGCCTTTTCGCTGCAACCGCCCGGCTCGACGATGAAGATCATCACCGCGACGGCGGCGCTGGACGCCAAGATCGTCAGTCTCGGCAGCACCTTCCCGATCCAGACCTCGGCGACGATCGACGGATACACGCTTCAGAACGCCGGTGGCGAGGCCTGCGGCGGCACGCTACTGAACGCGTTCGCGGTGTCGTGCAACTCAGTGTTCGCGCCGCTCGGGGTCACAATCGGTGCGAAGCGGCTGGTGGCGATGGCCGAGCGGTTCGGCTTCAACCACCCCAGCTCGATTGCCGGGGCGGCCGAGAGCGTGATCCCGTCGGCGAGCACGATCGGCGACGCCCTGGCCGTCGGCTCATCGGCGATCGGACAGGGCACGGTCCAGACCTCGGCGCTGGAGATGACCGACGTCGGGGCGACGATCGCGATGGGCGGCCGCAGGCCGATCCCCACCCTGCTGGCCCACCAGCCCCCGCACTTCGTGCGCGTCACCAGCCGGCAAGTCGCCGGGCTCGTGCAGCGGATGATGGTGGCGGTGGTGCAATACGGCACCGGCGTCGCGGCCCAGATCCCGGGCGTCACCGTGGCCGGCAAGACCGGCACAGCCGAGCTGCGCAACACGACTGACCCCAACAACCCGAACGCGAGCTCAGCGCAGAACACCGACGCCTGGTTTGTCGGCTACGCGCCCGTGGGTCGACCGCGGTTCGTCGTCGGCGCGCTGTTCCCAGCGCAGGGTGCGGGCGGCGCCACCGCCGCCCCGGCCGTGGCGCAGGTGCTGACCGCCGCGCTGCAGACGCATTGACGCCGCGCTAACCGCCGTAGGCCGCGCCCGGCGGCCGTAAACCGAGCGCCAGGGGTCGCCCGCTAACCGCCGTAGGCCGCGCCCGGCGGCCGTAAACCGAGCGCCAGGGGTCGCCCGCTAACCGCCGTAGGCCGCGCCCGGCGGCCGTAAACCGAGCGCCAGGGGTCGCCCGCTAACCGACGTAGGCCGCGCCCGGCGGCCGCAAACCAAGCGCCAGGGGTCGCCCGCTAACCGACGTAGGCCGCCGCAACGACACTGGGCGCCAGGGTGCCCTGGGTCCAGGCCGCGAGCCCCTCGCGCTTGGGCCCGAACGAGACGGCTAGATCCAGGGCGTAGATGGTCGGGGAAAGCACTTGAGTCGGGCCGAAGCGGGCGCTGGCCGGCTGGCTGACCGCCGCGACCGGATGACCGAGCCGGACCCACCCCAAGAGCGCCTCGCCGTTCGGAGCCACCGACAGCGATGGCGTCTGCGACGGGTCAATCGAACCCAGGGACACCGGCTGGGAAAAGATGCCCGTGGCGGCGCGCGCCGACACGTGGAGCGTGCACGACCCGTCGCTCAGGCAGATCTTCCAGGCCACCGCCTGGTCGCCGTGGCCGTCTCCCGCCAACACCAGGCCCGAAGCGATCTGCCCGGCGGGCGAGAGCGCTCGCACCCGCGGCCGCGAGCTGATGTCGGCCGCCTCGGCCTGGGCGTGGTAGTTGCCATGGCTGTCAAACCAGCTCTGGATCCACGCCAGGGTCGGCATCGAACCGCGGGCGGCGACGGCGAGCTCATCGATCCGGCGCGTGGCTGGGAGCGTCACCAGTGCGCGGGACCGGCGGGGAGCACTCAACCGCGAGCCGATGGCGGCGTAGATGCTCCGCGGCGACGCCTCACCGGCCGCCCCGCTCCCCGTGGTCCAGGCGACGATCGACTTCTCGCCGCCCAGACTGGTGGCCACCAGCGACTCAGGCATGTCGGAGGAGACGGTGAGGCGATGAACGCCCGCAAACCGATCGCCGCTCACCGATTGCGCCGCCCAGACACCGTTGGTGCTGGCGAGCGCGGCCACCATCTGACCATCTGCGAGGGTCACCAGCTGCCCGAGGCTGGCGCCGTCGAGATTGGAGACGAGCGTATGAGGTCGCGCGAAGGCACCAACCCCGCTCACCCGGACGGCTTGCGCCTCACTGCAGCAGGCAAGATCGGTAGGGCTGTCAGCGGTCAGGAGCTCCAGTGAGGGGCCGTCGAACGCGAGGCCTAGCACCTGCTGGGTGCCCGGGACCTGGCGCGGAGCGCCGACCGCTCCGCCCGGTGATCGGAAGTTCACAAATGCACTTGAGATCGCGGGGCTGTCAACATTCTCCACGCCGAAGGCGGCCGCGGCCGCGCCCTGGGGAGAGAAGGCGAGCCCGACCGGGATCGTGTCAAGCGAGCCAGGCTTGGCGAACTGAAAGGGCGTGCTCCATCCGGCCCTGGCCGCCGGTGCCGCGACCGTGCCGATGGCGACCGAGACCAGAACCAGCCAGATGGCTAGGGTTCGGGCCCTCAGCGCTCTGGCCCTGGGCCAGGCCACACGCGGCCCTTGCGGTGCGCGACCCAGATCCCGACGAGGACCCCGGCCAGCGCCCCGACCAGGATCCCCAGCACGATGATCGTGGCGTTGGCCCCCGCCGGGCGGGTGTAGCCGACGACGATCAGCGGGATCGCGATCGCGGTGAAGACCCCGATCCCGGTGGCCAGCGGGTTGAAGATGAGATCGGTGGGAGTCGACGGCGCGTGACCGCTTCGCTCGAGCCGCCGCCACCGGTCCTCGTCGCTCAAAGGTCAAGCGAGATCTTCGCCCACAGCTGGTTGCTGGGGCCGCGGATCTGGAGCGTCAGCGGCCGGTTGGCGTAGGCTGAATCACCAAGCTTGAACAGCAACAGCCCTCCCTGCGTCGGCCCCGAGGCCGCCGTGGTGTCGGGGCCCGGTTCGATGCCCAGCGGCTGCAGCGTCTGCTTCGTCCAGGCGTAGGGATTGAGCGCCGGGTTGAGCTTGATCGGGTAGTAGGTGTTGCCCTGCGTGTCGACGATGTCGAAGTTGTCGGTGGTCACCTGGGACTGGGAGGTCTGGTTCTTGGCCCACAGGAAGACGCCGTACCACTCCTGGGTCGAGCTCGGCCGCGTGGTGCCCGCGAGCAGCCCGGTGACGTACTGCGAATCCTCGGTGCTGTACTGGTTGAGCTCCCGGGAGATCTGCAGCTGGTAGGTCACCGGGCCGGCGTCAACGTAGCCGCCGTTGTTGTTGGCATCGGCCAGCCGCGGGTGAGACTGCTTGGTTCCGCAGGCGGCCAGCCCAAGCACCAGTGCCAGGGCGCCGGCCAGGATCCAGAGGCGACGGACTCTCACGGGGGCGAAAGTCTAGCCTCAGGGGGCCTGCACCGAGGCGCGCCGGCCACGGTCACGGTTCTCTTCCAGGATCGCTCGCAGCCGCCGCATCGCCTTGGCTGCCTGACGACGACTCCAGGCGCGGCCGCCAAACGCCTCCATCAGCTTGTCCGACAGCTGCACCGGCACCGTCTCCAGGGTGTACTGGACCTTGGTCGTGCCCCCGGGCCCCGGCGACAGCGTGTAGGTGCCCAGCATGCGGATCCGGTTGTACTTGCCGCCGCGCCCGTGCTCGACGATCCGAAACGGCGGCTGTAACTCAGCGAAGGTCATGTCCGCCCAGGCGAAGCGGTTCATCGGCGCCTTGATCCGAAACCGCGCTCCGGCCCCGGTTCCGTAGGGATCGACGCGGGTCAGATGCCAGTCCACGAGGTAATGGTCGGTGAACTCCGGATGGTTGGCGATGTCCGCCAGGTATTCGAACACCAGCTCACGCGGCTTGGCGATCGTCGTCGACACGGTGATGGGATCCACGGCGGTGGATTCTATGGCCGCTCGTGGCGGCCGGGGGTTACGCGGCGGCGCGTTGGTCGGTGATGCGCATCGTGTGCCCGAACTCCGGGCCGTGCACGGTGTGCGAGTCGGCGGGCTCCTCCCGCTGGAGCGCCCGGCACAGCTCGCAGACGATCAGGCCACCGCCGTACACGTACACCCGCTCACCGATCAGCGGCGTGCGAGCGCAGTTTCCGCAGCGCTCGGAGCCGGCCAGCCGCTCGTTGAGTCCGCGTCGCAGGAGCGCCAGTTCCAGCTCCGGGATCTCTCGGACCGGGGTTGCCATCGGGCCGGTTTTCGGCGTTCGACCCGACGTTCCTGCATCGCCGGAAGGGTCGATTCGACAGCCCGACAACATCTACAAATGTTGATTTCCCTTTAGGCGCTCTTTGCTGTTGTGGATATGATGGCTTCTCCAGCTTAGACATCGCGTCCCACTCCGCAGTCGGCACGCGTAGGCTGCTGCAACCCGTGACAAGGAGAAGCTCCATGAAAGCTTGGACGACTGGAAATGTTGCGGGGACCGGTACGTTTAGATGCACGGAGTGCGAATATTCGGTTTCGTTGGACGCGGTCGACGAGCTGCCGACCTGCCCGAATTGCGGTGGGACGCAGTTCGTCAGAGCATCGCTGTTTACCACCTCGCAGAACGTGATCATCGACCCCGATGCCGAGGTCGAGGACGACGCCTGGCTGGCCGAGCTGCGAGACGGGCTCCATGAGCCCGGCCAATACGTGGCCTACTCGTCAGGCGAGGAGGTCGTCGCCTATACGATCGCGCGGGAGTGGACCCGGATCGGGCGCAGTCTCGCGGCCGATATCCGCTTCGACGATCCGACCGTCTCACGCCGGCACGCGCTGATCGTGCGCCAGCCCGACGGCCTGAGGGTGCTTGACGACCGCAGTCTCAACGGGGTATTCGTCAACGGCGAGCGGGTCGAGTGGAGCACGCTGGCCGATGGCGACGAGATCGTGATCGGCCGCCATCATCTGCATTTCGTCGACGTTCCGGTGGTTTCAGGGATGCGATTCTCCAGCACGTCGGACCGGGACTCGAGCACCAACGCTGTCTGACCGACGGCGCCGCACCGGTCCCCGGCCGATGGCGGGCGGGGGACCAGTGTCCGCCAGCGCAAATACCGTCGAGAAGCACTAGGCCGCGCCCGGCTCGCTGGCCTATAGTCCGGCCCGATGACTGCCACGATCGCGGTTCTCTCTCAAAAGGGCGGCACGGGCAAGACGACCACGGTCAGGACACTGACTGACGTCTTTCGCAGGATCGATCTCAACGTCCTGGCGGTCGACCTCGATCCACAGGGCAACCTGTCGGATTACCTGGATGTCGATCCCGATGCCTCGCCCACGATCGCCGACGTGCTGGCCGGCCGAGCCAAGCCGGCGCAGGCCATCCACGATGGGATCGTCCCCGCCAACCTGGGGCTCGCCGAGGCCGAGCTGCTGCTGGGCGGCAAGATGGGGCGCGAGCTCACGCTCAAGAAGGCGCTGCGCGAGGTCAAGGACGCCTATGACCTGGTGCTGATCGACTGCCCGCCGGCGCTGGGCCTGCTGACCGTCAACGCGCTGGTGGCGTCGGACTACGCGCTCCTGTCGGCCGAGGCGCAGTACTTTGCGATGCAGGGGGTCGAGCAGGCACTGGAGGTAATCGAGCTTGCTCGGGAGAGCCTCAATCCGAGCCTCGAATGGCTCGGCGTGGTGCTCAACATCGCCGATATGCGCACGCGCCATTCGCGTGAGGCGTTCGACAGTCTGCGCCAGCACTTCGGGCAGAAGCTGTTCGACACCACGATCCGCGCCTCGATCGCATACGCCGAGTCCGCCGAGCGAGCTGTCTCGATCCTGGACTACCGACCTGACCTCGGCGCCGATTACCTGGGCTTTGCCGACGAGCTGCTGCGACGCCTGCAGATGGAGCAGCCGCGCAAGCGCCTCGCGGGCCTGACCGACAGCGGAACCACCCAGGCCGCATAGCCAAGTTGTCCTCGACCGTACTTAGGGCGCCGGCCACTAAGCTCGGACGCAGGCTAGATCTCGCGCACATCGGCGCCCTGGGGCTCAAACGGCGCTCGCAGCACGCTCGCCCAGCCCCGTGTGCGCTCGTTGAGCGCCGCCACGACCGCGGCCGTCTGCTCGTAATGGGACCAGACCAGCACCGTCGGTCCGGCGCCGGAGATCGTCGCCCCCAGCGCGCCGAGCGCCGCCGCCTGCGCCAGCAGCTCGGCCGAGCGCGGGTAGAGATGGGCGCGGTAGGGCTGGTGCAAGCGGTCGGCCAGCCCGCCGGCGATCAGATCCCAATCGCCGCTGCGCAAGCCCAGGATCAGCATCGCCGCGTGCGCGACGTTGAACGCCGCGTCGCCGATCGGCACGCTCGCCGGCAGCGCCGCCCGGGCCTGCTCGGTGCGAACCGGCTCCCAGGGCACCACGAGCACGGCCTCCAGCCCCATCGGCGCCTCGAAGCAATGGACCGTGGGACCGTCGCAGACGACGAAACCGCCGTGGAGAGCGGCCGCGATGTTGTCAGCGTGGCCCTCCATATCGATGGCCAGCGTGCCGATGTCGGCGTCCAGCTCGAACAGGTGATCGGCGGCCATCAGACCCGCGACGATCGCCGCGGAGCTGGAACCCAGACCGCCGCTCAGCGGGATCTTCGAAGAGATCCGGAACTCAAAGCCGTCGGCGGGATGCAGCACCTCGAACGCGCGGACGACCAGGTTGCTGCGATCCAGCGGCACATCCAGCGAGCTGATGACAGCAAAGGAACCGGTCTCCACCACCTCCAGCTCCAGGTGCAGCGCGAGGGCGGCCGCCAGCACGTCGAAACCGGGACCGAGGTTCGCCGAGGAGGCTGGTACGCGCACCAGCCGCCGCCGCGCGAGCGTCACCCCAGGACCGCCCGCTCGATCGCGCCGATGTCAGGATCGCTTGGCACCACTCCACCGGCGTGGGCGAGCGCGGTCTGGGGATCCTTCAGGCCGTGGCCGGTGAGCACGCAGACCACCCGCTGCGCCCCGTCGACGCCGTGGACGATCAGGCCGGCGACGCTGGCCGCCGAGGCCGGCTCGCAGAAGATGCCCTCGCTGGCGGCGAGGAACCGGTACGCCGCCAGGATCTGCTCGTCGGTGACCGCCCGCACGGCTCCGCCGGAGGAGGTCATGGCGTCCATCGCGTTCTCCCAGCGGGCCGGATTGCCAATCCGGATCGCGCTGGCGATCGTCTCCGGATGGGCGATCGGGGCGCCGTGGACCAGCGGCGCCGCTCCCGCCGCCTGAAAGCCGTACATCCGCGGGCGCCGGCCGGACTCGGTGAACCCCCGCCAGTAGGCGGTGATGTTGCCCGCGTTACCGACCGGGATGCAGACCGCGTCGAGCTCGTCGTCAAGCGCCTCCAGCAACTCGAAGGCGGCCGTCTTCTGGCCCTCGATCCGGAACTCGTTGACCGAGTTGACCAGCGCGATCGGATGGCGGCGCGCAAGTTCGCGCACGAGCTCGAGCGCCTGGTCGAAGTTCCCCCGCAGCGCGATCACGCGAGCGCCGTGCATCAGCGCCTGGGCCAGCTTGCCGGTCGCGATCTTGCCCTCGGGCACGATCACCGCACCTCGCAATCCCGCCCTGGCTGCATAGGCGGCGGCGGAAGCCGCCGTGTTTCCTGTCGAGGCGCAGACGACCGCCTGCGCTCCCTCGCGCACCGCGGCCGACACGGCGCAGGTCATGCCCCGGTCCTTGAACGAGCCGGTCGGATTGGCGCCCTCCAGCTTGCACCAGACCTCGGCGCCGACGCGTTCGGAGAGCCGGGGCGCCAGCACCAGCGGCGTGCTGCCCTCCTGCAGCGACACGATCGGGTCCTCCGGCGCGAACGGCAGCCGGTCGCGATAACGCTCGATCAGTCCAGGCATGGGCGTCGGAGCATGCCAGAGCGACCCCGGCGACCGCGCGCGGTCTCGCTAAGGGCCCGCGACGGAATTACCGGGCGGCCTGGTCGAGCTCCAGCACGACCTTGCCGGTCGCGCCGCGGCTGTCGAGCAGCTCCAGCGCGTCGGCGGCCCGCGCCAGCGGGTAGCGCGCGCCGACCAGCGGATCGACGACGCCCCGCTCGATCATCTCCGCCAGCGCCGCGCCGATCTCACGACACAGCTGCGGCTTGCCGATCACGTAGGCCCCCCAGCCGGCCCCGATCACCTCTGTGTTGTTGAGCAGCAACCGGTTGACTTTGACCTCGGGGATCGAGCCGCCGGTGAACCCGACCACCACCACTCGCCCACCCTCGCGCAGCGACCGCAGGCTGTCGGTGAAGCGATCCCCGCCGACCGGGTCGAGCACCAGGTCGACGCCGCCACCTGACCATTCCCTGGCCTCGTCCTTCCAGGCGCCGTCGGAGCGTACGACGTGATCGGCGCCGGCCTGGCGCGCGACGCGCTCCTTCTCATCGCTGGATACGACCGCGACCGTCGTGGCACCGAGCGCGCGGGAGACCTGCAGCGCCGCGGTGCCCACGCCGCCGGCGCCGCCGTGGACGAGCACCGTCTCCCCCTCACGCAGGCGCCCGCGGAGCTTGAGCGCAAAGTACGCGGTGTGGTAGTTGAGCACCAGGCTGGCCCCCTGGGCGAAATCGAGCTTCTCCGGCAGCCTGAAGCAGAAGAACGCGGGCGCGACCGCCACCTCGGCAAAACCGCCCAGCATGCACAGCGCGGCGACCCGGTCCCCCGCGGCGACATCGGCGTCTGTCGGCGCCGAGCGGACCACGCCGCCAACCTCGCTGCCGGGCACGAACGGCAGCGGTGGCTTGAGCTGATACTCCCCGCGGGTCTGGAGCAGCTCTGGGAACGACACCCCGGCGGCATGCACGTCGATGATCACGCCGCTGCCCGGGGTGAGCATGTGCGAGGCCTCCGGCTCGACGGCCTCCACCAGCTTCAGCGCCGTCTGCGGGCCGGTCAGCTCGGTGATCTGGATCGCTCGCACGGCCGCGGGATCCTATCCGTACTCCGCCTCCAGCACCCGGATCGCCCGCGGCGGAGCGCGCAGGATGTCCAGTCCGGCGATCAAGTCCATGGCCGCGGTGAAGCGCGATTCGAGCACCGGGTGGACGACCATCACCAGCCGCGCCTGGTTGCCCATCCCCTTCTGCACGACCGACTTGACCGACACGTCCTGGAGGGCCAGGACCTGCGCCACCTGGGCCAGGACTCCCGGCTCGTCGGCCACCTCCAGGTACAGGTAGAACGCCGACACGACGTCGCCGACGATCTCGAGCACCTCCAACGTCGGGGGTGTCGAGGCCGGCGGGATCATCGCGCTGATCACGTCGCCGAGCACGGCAGTGGCGGTCTGCGGGCCACCGGCGCCGGGTCCGGACATGGTGATCTCGGTGATCGCCTCGGATTCGACCGTGACGGCGTTGAACGGGCCATTGACCGACGCCAGCGGATGCCCCGGGTACAGGAACGCCGGGTGCACGCGCACCGACAGCGCCGGGCCGATCCGCTCCGCGGTCCCGATCAGCTTCAGTCCCAGCCCGAGCTCACGGGCGTATTCCAGGTCGTCAGGCTGGATCCGCTCGATTCCCTCATAACGGACCTGATCGATGTGGACCGGCGTGTCGAAGGCCAGGCGGGCGATGATCGCCATCTTGGCGGCGGCGTCCCGGCCGTTTACGTCATCGGAGGGGTCAGCCTCGGCATATCCGAGCCGCTGCGCCTCGACCAGGGCCTGGGCAAAGGTGGCGCCGGTGCGCGCCATCTCGGTCAGGATGAAGTTGGTGGTCCCGTTGACGATCCCGTGCACGCGGTCGATCGTCGCGCCGGCCAGCGATTCCTGCAGAACGCGGATCACCGGCACGACGCCCGCCACCGACCCCTCAAAGCGCAGCTGCACACCCTGGCGGCGCGCCTCGTCCCACAGCTCCTCGCCGTGCTGTGAGAGCAGCTGCTTATTGGCGGTGACCACGTGACGCCCGGCACGCATCGCCCGCAGCAGGTACTCGCGGGCCGGGTCGATGCCCCCGATCAACTCGACGATCAGGTCTGAGTTCTCCAGGATCTGATCAAACGAGCCGGCGCTGCGGGTCAGCACTCCTGACAGCTCGGGGCGCAGCCCGGTGATCCGGGCCACCCGTTCGGCATGCTTTGGCAGCTGCGAGGCGAACGCGGCCCCGACGGTGCCGTGGCCGAGCAGTCCGACTCTGAACACCCCCGGCTCGGCGCTCATCTCGCTCCGGCAACGAGATCGTCGACGTCCCGGCGGCTCAGGTCGGCGTAGGTCTCACGGCGCACCACGACCCGGGCGTTTCCGTCACGGCAGAAGATCACCGGGGGACGAGGGACGCCGTTGTAGTTGTTGGCCATCGAGTAGCCGTAGGCGCCGGTGACCGGGGTGACGAGCACGTCGCCGGGCACCGGGTCCGGGAGCGGAGCATCTCGCACGATCACGTCGCCGGACTCGCAGTGCTTGCCGGCGATGTTGCAGCGCTCGGTCGCAGCCGCCAGCGGCCGGTCGGCGATCAGAGCCTCGTAGCGGGATCCGTAGAGCATCGGCCGCAGGTTGTCCGACATCCCGCCGTCCACGGCCACCCAGGTTGAGACGTTGCGCTTGACCGTCTCGACCGTGTACAGGGTGACCGTCGAGTTGGCCACCAGCGCCCGGCCCGGCTCCAGGAGCAGCCGCTTGTCGCGCCCCAGCTCATCGTGCATGGCGCCCACGACCGCCTCGACATAGTCGGAGATCGCCGGCGGCTGCTCGGCGGCGGTATAGGCGACACCGAGGCCGCCGCCGATGTTGTAGACCGGGAAGTCACCGAGCGCGGCGACCGTGCGGACCGCGGCACGAAACGGCTCAAGCTCGAACAGCTGGGATCCGATGTGGAAGTGCAGTCCGACCAGGTCGAGATGCGGGACGCCGGCCAGGCGGTCGATCGCCGCGCGCGCCTCGCTCACCGAGAAGCCGAACTTCGAATCGGCCTGGCCGGTCGAGATCGCCTCGTGGGTGTCCCCGGCGACGTCGGGGGTCACGCGCAGCAGCACGTTCTGACGACGACCGAGCTCGGCGGCGATCCGCTCCAGGCGGTCGGATTCGTGCACCGAGTCCAGCACGATGTGACCGACGCCCGCGTCGAGCGCCTCGTGCAGCTCGGATACCGACTTGGCGTTGCCGTGGAAGTAGATCCTGGCCGGATCGAAGCCGCCCCGCAGGGCCAGAGCCAGCTCTCCGCCGGAGGCCACGTCGCAGGCCAGCCCCTCCTCGGCGAGGACGCGGTATATGGCGGTGCAGGGAAACGCCTTGGAGGCGAACAGCACGTCGAAATCTGGGTGGCGCAGACCCAGCTCTTCGACGAACGTCCGCGCCCGCCAGCGGACGTCATCCTCGGCGACGATGAACGCCGGCGTGCCGAACTCGCGCGCCAGCTCGACGGCATCGCAGCCGCCGATCTCCAGCCGCCCGCGTTCGTCGACACACGAGCCGAGGGGAAAGACGTGGGAGAGCGTTGAATCCGGCGTGGTCATCGACGCGAACGATAGGGTTTGCGAGGCTTGCGGCGCCTGCGCACAGTGACACCGGTTCTCCCGGCCGAATCCGGTACCGACCACGGGCTCGCCTACACCGTCTGGATGGCGCCCGGCGAAATGCCGGCTCTGGGTGGCGTGCTTGTACTCCACGGCGCCGGCTCCTGCAAGGAGAACCATCACGACTTCGCCCGCGCCGCGATCGTCCTCGGCCTGGCGGCGATCGTCTTCGATCAGCGCGGCCACGGCCAGAGCGAGCGCCCGATGGACGGACGTACGCTCGACGACGTGGCGGCAATGGCGAGCCTGCTCCGTGATCGGATCGGCGCCAGCGGCGCGCCGCTGGCGCTGCGCGGATCAAGCATGGGCGGCTACCTGGCGATTCTCGCCGCGGCCGAGGTCGACGCCCAGGCCGTGGTGGCGATCTGCCCGGCCAGCACGGAGGGGTTACGCCGCGGGCTGGCGGCCAACACGCTTGACCTGGAGGCCGACCGCGACGGGCTCGATGCGTTGCTCGCCACGCATGATCTGGGACAAGCCGTGGCCGAGCTGCGAGTCCCGCTGCTACTGCTGCACGCCGAGGGCGACGAGCAGGTGCCGATCGAACACTCGCGGGAGCTGGCGAGCCGGATGCGGGCCCCCGGCAGCCGCCTGATCGCCATTCCCGGCGGTCATCACCGCTCGATCCAGCACGACGAGGAGCTGCAGGCGGTAAGCCTGCGGTTCATCGTGCGAGCCCTCGACGCTGGCGAATAGCAAGCTATTCGGGCATATTTGATCGGAACTTCATCGCTTCTCTTCAGCGGCCACTTAGCCGGTCTGACAACATCTCGTGCTATGGCGCAATCCAGATCATTCGGCCGCGACACCGGGCTTCAGGCCCGGATGTTGCTGACCCTGTTCCTGCTCGGCCTCGTCTACGCGGTCCTGGTGGCGGTGCTGATCGCCTCGGGCCTGGGCGCCGTGACGATCGCCGTGATCGCCGCCGCGTTGTTCCTGGTCCAGTACTTCACCTCGGACAAGATCGCGCTGCTCTCGATGGGCGCCCACGAAGTGACCCCCCAGGAGGCGCCGGAACTGCACTCGGCGATCGATCGGCTGTGCATCCAGGCGAACCTGCCCAAGCCGCGGGTGGCGGTCGCCCAGACCGAGATGCCCAACGCGTTCGCGATCGGGCGCTCGCCTAAGACGGCCACCGTGTGCGCGACGACCGGGCTGCTGGCCGTCCTCTCGCCCGGTGAGCTCGAGGCGGTGCTCGCCCACGAGCTCACCCACGTCCAGAACCGTGACGTGCTGGTGATGACGATCGCCAGCTTCTTCGCCGCGATCGCTTCCTTCATCGTCCAGATGGGATTCTGGTTCGGCGGCGCGTTCGGCGGCGACAACAACGAGGAAGGGCCCGGCGTGATGGTGGTGATCCTCGTTTCCGCGGTCGTGTATGCGATCTCGTTCGTGTTGCTGCGGACGCTGTCGCGCTATCGCGAGTTCGCCGCCGACCGCGGCTCGGCGATCATCACCGGCCGCCCCAGCGCGCTGATCTCGGCGCTGTACAAGATCGAGGGCAGGATGGACCAGATCCCGCTGCGCGACATGCGTGCCGCCTCGGGCGGATTGGCCGCGTTCTACATCTTCCCGCCCAAGGCCAAGCGGACGATCTCAAGCATGTTCGCCACCCATCCCTCACTGGACACCAGGGTCGCCGCACTACAGCGACTCGAGGCCCAGCTCCAGGGCACCGCCTAGCCCAGGGCTTTCGGCGACAATCGAGGCGCGATGGGGTTCCTGGATGTCTTGACCGGCAAGCGCAAGCTGGCGCCACCCGCCCCTGACCGGCTGTTTGCGATCAGCACCGCGTATGTGACATTTGAGACCTCGCTGTCGATCACCACCCGCGGCTCGGCGGCGATCGTCTTCCAGCCGCTGTCCACCTCGGACTTCGAATCGATCGTGCGAGACATGGAGGAGGTCGTCAGAGCGACCGCCAGCGACAGCGGCACCACCGTGGACAGCTCGGACGACAGCTACGGCTTCCGCTGGCTGGTCCTGCGCGGCTCTGACTTCGACGACCTCGTGGTGGGCATCAACGCCGTCGGCGGCGCGCTGGAGGCGGGCGGTTACGGCGAGCGCGTCCTGTGCTCGGTGTTCGCGTTCTCCGATTCCCATCAGCGCCCGCTGTACTGGATCTACAACTACAAGCGAGGCGCGTTCTATCCGTTCGTACCGGCCGCGGGCGACCAGCAGCGTGACACCGAGCGCGAGCTGGTGCTCAAGGCGCAGGTGGGCAAGGAACTGCCGGTAGAGCAGGAGCTCACACGGTGGTTCCCGCTGTGGGGCATCCCGATCTGAGCGGCGCCCAGCGCCCGTCAGGGCCGATCCTGCTGAACGCGCGTGCGGCGGCGCGGGCGACGATCACGGGCGTCGAGCGCTGGACGGCGGAGCTGATCCCCCGGCTGCGCGCGCTCGCGCCCGAACGCTACGTGATCGTGGCACCGCCCCGGCGGGCGAGCGGCCGTGGCGCGGGCCAGGCGTGGGAGCAGCTCGCCCTGCCACTGCTGGCGCGGCGGACGCGAGCGCAGATCATCTTCTCGCCCGCCAACCTCGCGCCGGTGCTGTGGCCGCGAAACGTGCTCATGCTCCACGATGCGGCCGTGCTGCGCGAGCCTGACGCCTACTCCCGCGCCTACTCGCTGTGGCACCGCACGGTGGGGGTCAGGTCCGCGCGCCGTGCGTTGCGGGTTCTGACCGTGTCGGAGTTCTCCCGCGGCGAGCTGATCGAGCTCGCCGGCCTTGACCCGAAGCGCGTCGTCGTCGTCCACGGCGGCGTGGATGACCGTTTTACGCCAGCGGCGGACCACGAGCGAGCGGCGGCCGAGCTGGGGCTGAGCCGCCCCTACGTGCTCACCGTGGCCACCGACGACCGTCGCAAGAACCTGCCCGTCCTGGCCGAGACCGTCCGAGGCCTGGGCGCGTTGGGAATCGAGCTGGTGTGGGCCGGGGAAGCCAGACAGTACTTCGCCCAGGCACAGGCGATCCAAGGCGCCCGCGCGCTGGGCTACGTGGCCGAAGAGCACCTGGCGGGGCTGTACCGCGGAGCGCTGGCGTTCGTGCTCCCGTCCCGCTACGAGGGTCTCGGCCTCACCTGCCTGGAGGCGATGGCCTGCGGGACCCCCGTGGTGGCGGCCAACCGGGCCGCGCTGCCCGAGACCTGCGGGAAGGCGGCGCTGCTGGTCGACCCCGACGACCCCGCCGCCGTCGCCGCCGCCGTGCTGAGGGCCATCTCGGACGATTCCCTGCGCTCACGGCTGCGGGCGGACGGCCTGGTACGGGCGAGCGAGCGAACCTGGGACCGCGCCGCAGGCGAGACCGACGCACTTCTGCGCACCTTGACGGCGGCGCCCGCCCACGGCGCGCCCGACGAATCCTGAGCCAACGTATTCAAGCCCGGGTTGAATCGTCCGAAAACCTGGGTATAGAGTTAGGTAGGAAAAGCCGCTGCGACTAGGCAAAGAAACCTATTCCGATGCTCATCGTGCTCCTGATTGCATGGGTTGTTGTGATTCCGGTGGCCGTGACCGGCGCGGCCTGCGCGTACGCGTGGCACCGCGAGCGGCGCATGACTCCGACCACAGAGGTCGCTTCGGCTCGCGTCCCCAGATTTGAGCGCCTGACGTCCCGGGCCTCTTAGTGGCCTAGCGGCGTCCGAAGGTGCGCTTGGGGGGCTGGAGGTATGAGAAGTCGGTGGGGTGCGGCCTACGGGGCCTGAGCACCAGCCCCGCTGCGTTTCGGTGCGAGCGCGAACTCCAATTCGCCGTCGGCCAGCCAGCGGGCCAGATCGCCCGTCCGGTAGGCGCTCCCCGGTCCGAACGGGTCGTCGACGAACGCTTCGGCGGGCCTTAGCCGAGTGGACGCAAACGTGTCCAATTCTCGCCGGACACCGCGGGCGACGACAAACAGCCCGGCGACGGACCCGAACAGGCCACTCCCGGGTCGTCCCGACCCCTCGGATCAGCCGGGGATCAGGCCCTCGCCGCGAAACTCGGACTTGGCCTCGTTCAGTGAGACGTCGGGGGGAGGCAGGATGAGGTCCGAGCCGACCAGCTCGTCGTCGGCGACGAGATGACCCTTGTCGCGGATGAACGCCAGCAGGCGGTCAAACACGTCACGGAAGCCCTGCTCGTCCTCTGAATCGCAGGCCGCCACGGCCTGGTTGTCAAGCTTGCTCAACTCCCCCGTGTCATCGTCTGAGAGCTCGTACTGACCCTCGGTGGAGATCCGGACGATCACGAGGCCTGCTCCTGATCTGCTCCAGCGCTCTCGCCGCTCGCCGCGCCGGCGGTCCCCTCGCCGCCGCTCGCCGCGCCAGCGGTCCCCTCGCCGCCGGTCCCCTCGCCGCCGGTCCCCTCGCCGCCGGTCCCCTCGCTGCCGGTCTCGGTGGCCTCGCCCGTGCCCAGCGCCCCCTTTGGCGCTGCGCCGGTGCCGAGCTCGGCCTTCATCTTGGCCAGGTCGGCGTCCACCTCGCTCGTGCTGGAAAGCTGCTTGAGCTGGCGGTCGATGTCGTCGTCACCGGAGCCAAGTGCCGTCAGGTCCTCGAATGTGCCCGCCGCCTCCAGCTCCTGGACCGCGTCGGCCCGCGCTTTCATGTTCTCGGTCTTGTCCAGCGCCCGCTGCATCGCCAGGCCGACGTCGGCCATCTCCTCGCCCACACCGGTCGCCGCCTCGGAGATCCGCACCTGCGCCTCGGCGGCGGAGTACTGCGCCTTGACGACCTCCTTCTTGGAGCGGAACTGCTCGATCTTGGTACGCAGCTTCTGCTCAGAAGCGGTCATCTGCTCCTGCTGCTGCTCGAGCTGGGCGATCTGCGAGTCAAGCGACTGCAACTCGGTCTGGGCGACGTTCTTGCGCTCCAGCGCCACGCGGGCGAGGTCCTCGTTGCCGACCGACAGCGCCTGGCGAGCCTGCGTATCTAGCTTGACTACCTGCTGCTGGAGCTTCTCCTCCTGCAGCTGCAGCCGCTTCTTGGATGTTACGACGTCGGCGATGCCCTTCTTGACGTTCTGCAGTAATTCGATCTGCTTCTGGTAGCTGTACTCAAGCGTCTCCGAGGGGTCCTCGGCACGATCGAGCAGCTTTGAGATCTTGGCTTTGACGACGGTGGACATGCGCCCGGAGAGTCCCGGCATCGCATCCTCCTTGGCGGGTGGGCTGGACTGGCCTATTGAAGGGTATCGGGCGGCCGAGGTTAGGATGCGCCTGCCCATGGATCCCAAGCCCGTGTCCGACTCCCAGGCGGTGCTGTCGCACTGGATGGGCGTCACCGACGCCAACAGCTCGGGCAACATCCACGGCGGCGCGGTGCTGCGCCTCACCGATGAGGTGGCCGGCCTGGCGGCCATCAAGCATTCGCGCCAGCGCGTGGTCACCGCCGGGATGGACCGGATGAATTTCCTGGTGCCGATCTACGTCGGCGAGTACGTGACGCTGAGCGCATCGGTCAACGCCGCCTGGCGGACCTCGATGGAGGTCGGTGTCCGCGTCGAGGCCGAGAACCCCCTGACCGGCGTAAGGCGACATACCAACACCGCCTATCTGACGATGGTCGCGCTCGACGCCGACGGCAAGCCGGCGTTGGTGCCACCACTGCTGGCGACCTCGCCGACGCAGCAGCGGCGGATGCGAGAAGCCGAGATGCGCCGCGCGGGCCGGCTCGCAGAGCGCGCCGAGATGCTGGCGCACCGCCAGCGCAGCGACGCCTGAGCCTCGGCTGCCCTACCCGGCGATGGCGCCGGCGGCCCTGCGAACCACCGAGATGGCTACAGGCCGATCGGGTGGCGCTTGACGAAGCCCTGCGAGTCGGTCAGCAGCGGGCGCCAGCGCGGGCCGGTACCCGGGGGCGGGTTGGGGTCGCCCTCCGCCGAGGTGTCAAAGCGGATCCCGGCGATCTCGATGAATGCGTGCCCGGGGTTGGTGTAGATCGTGATCCACTGTCCCAGGCCGGACTCATCCCAGCTCATGAACTCGCCTGAATCCATCGACTGCTTGAGCAGGCCGGCCGCGTGCAGGACGTAGGACACCGAACCCGAGCAGTCATAGCCGGCGTCATTCCAGGTGCCGTGCCCGCCGCCGTAGATGTAGGGCTTGTGGCGGATCTGATTGCCGGCCCAGATCGCGCGCTGAACGGCAGGCGGCGCGAACGACGGCGCGTAGGCGACGCCGTTGATGATCTTGGCCGTGTCGCCCTGGATCATCGGGTGCGCGATCGTGCTCACCGGGGTCGCCGGGGCGCCAAGTCCGGCGCCGCCGCTGGATGCGGTGGCCGTCGGCGAGGACGACTTCGGGCTCTTGGTGGCTGCCGAGGCGGCAGGCGCGGCGGCGAGAGCAAGTACGGCAATGATTGGGAGCAGCCGGCGGGATAGGCGCAAAAAGTTCTCTTTCTTAGGCCGGCGGGGTTAGCTGTCGGGCTGGCGCTAAAAGAGACCGCGCCTCCCGCGGCTTCACCGCGGGATTAGCCCCTGGGGACGCGTGGGTCCCCCGCTCCGCGGATATAGTGGCCGCGGATTAGGCGAGGCGGAATATACAGGTTCAATCGACCGGCTGGCACCAAAGCAAGGTTCCGGTGGCATGAAACCAACCGCCGACGGTCACAAAACGCGGGCTATTGCACCGGCGCTCGCCACCCCCTGCCTCGATAACGTCCGCACCACGATGCGATCGCGCGCGCTCTCCATGCTCGGCGTCTGCGTGGTGCTCACGGGTTGCGGTGGCGCCACCAAACTGCTCAGCGGCTCCTCCTCCAGCACGACTTCGCCGGGGTCGAGCCCCACGGCCGCCCGGACGCCAGCGCAGCTCGGCTTCCCGTCGCTGGCGACCAAGAACACAACCCGCGTGGCCGGCGCGGATCCGACCGCCGACGCGGCCGGCGTCGCGCTGGCGGTGTATCCGTCGGCGGTGCCGGGCACCCATCCGGCAGCGGTGACCCTGGCTCCCACCGACGACTGGCAGGCAGCGGTGGCCGCCGCGGTGCTGATGGCCCCGCCGATCCGCGCACCGGTGCTCCTCTCCGGCAGCTCCTCGTTGCCCTCGGCGACGTCTGAGGCGCTGAAGCTCCTCTCGCCGTCGGGCTCGGGATCTGCCGGGGGAGCTCAGGTGATCAGGATCGGCGATGTACCGAGCCCGGGCGGCCTGCGCTCGGCATCGATCGGCGGCTCTGACCCCTACGCGCTGGCGGCGGGAATCGATCGGTTCGTCAGCGCCGCTCAGGGCGCCACCAGCCCGGATGTGGTGATCGCCCCGGCCCAGAGCCCGGCCTATGCGATGCCGGCCGCGGGATGGGCGGCCGAGAGCGGGGATCCAGTCCTGTTCGTCAGCGCCGGCGGTATCCCTGAGCCCACGCGACAGGCTCTGCTGTCCCATCAGCACCCGCATATCTACGTCCTGGGGCCGCCGAGCGTGATCTCTGACCATCTCCTGGCGCAGCTGAGACAGTACGGGTCGGTCAAACGCGTCGGCGCCCAGGATCCGGCCGCCAACTCGGTCGCGTTCGCCGAATACCGTGACCCGGCCTGCCAGTACGGACAGCCATGCGCGCATGTTCCCGGCAGCTTCGGCTGGGCGATGCGCAGTCCCGGTCACGGCTATGTGCTGCTCAACGCTGCGCGGCCGCTGGACGCGGCCGCGTCGGCGGCCCTGTCGGGAAGCGGGGACTATGGACCACAGCTGCTGATCAACGATCCGGCTAAGCTCCCGGGCTCGGTGCTGAACTTCTTCCTTGACTACGCGACCCCCGGCTACACCCAGGAAGGACCGACCGCGGCGGTCTACAACCACGGTTGGGTGATCGGCGCCCCGGACGCGATCTCGGTCTCGGTCCAGGCGGAGATGGACAGCCTCCTGGAGGCAGTCCCGCAGAGCTCAAAATGAGCCAGGCCGAGAACCCCGAACGTCTGCGTGAGGGCCACCAGGTGACCGTCGAGGATGTGCGCCAGCTGATGGGAGCCTCCACACCACACTTCGCGCTGCAGCTTCGCGCCCGGATCAAGTCCCTGATCCGAAACCTGCCCGAGGGACATCCCGCGCGCGTGGAGGGAGAGCGTGAGGTCGCCCGGCTTGACAAGATCGCGTTCGTCGGCGAGGTCCGGGGTCACGCAGCCGAATCCGGGATGACACCGCTGCCCAGCCTCGGACGCGACCCGCGCGAAGCGCACTGACCCCGGCGCTCCTCCGCATCGAAACGTCCCCCCGATACGTTTAACTTCTCCCTGGTGAGCGAGGAACGCTTCATATCGGTCATCGGCCTCGGCCGTGTGGGATTACCGCTGGCGCTGTGCTTCGCCGATCGCGGCCTGCGGGTGCTCGGCGTCGATCACGACCCCGTCGTGCTGGAGTCGATCCGCGCCGGCCGGATGCCTTTCATCGAGGCCGGGACGCAGGAGTTGCTGGATCGGGCCATCGCCGGCGGCAACCTTGAGCTGACCGATCGCGCCGCCGACGCCGCCCAGGCGGAGGAGATCGTGATCACGATCGGCACACCGTCGTTCTCACACATCGAGAGTGACCTGCGCCAGGTGCGGGCCGCGGTCGACGATCTCCTGCCCCTGCTGCGCCCGGGCCACTCGCTGATCCTGCGCTCGACGATCGCGCCGGGCACGACCGAGTTCGTCGCCGGCTACCTGGAGAAGCGGCGCGACCTTCGGGTCGGTGAGGACGTGTTCGTCGCCCACGCGCCTGAGCGAATCGCGGTGGGGCGCTTCGTGGAGGAGATCTCGACGCTCCCGTGCATCATCGGCGGCGTCGGCGAGGCCTCCACCGAGCGCGCGGCGAGCCTGTTCAGCGTGTTCGGCGCACCGATCGTCAAGACCACCCCGGTGCAGGCCGAGCTGGCCAAGATCTGGACCAACATCCTGCGCTACGCGACCTTCGCGCTCCCCAACTTGCTGATGATGGACTGCGAGCGCCACGGCGCCAACGTGTTTGAAGTGATCGAGCTGATCAACCGTGACTACCCGCGGGGTGGGATCGCGATGCCGGGACTGACGGCCGGTACCTGCCTGCGCAAGGACTTCGCCTTCTCGGAGGAGCGCTCGCACGCGCCCGGGATGCTGCTGGCGGTGTCCCGGGTCCACGAGGGCGTGCCGCTGTTCCTGGTCGAGGGGATCAAGCGCCGGATCGGCACGCTGGCCTCGCGCAAGGTGGGGGTACTGGGACTCACGTTCAAACGCGACACCGACGACGAGCGTGACTCGCTGTCGCCGAAGCTGATCCGCCTGCTCGAGCGAGAGCTTGCCGACGTGGCCGTCTGTGACCCGCACGCCGCCACCCCGACCCAGCCGCTGGCTGACGCCGTCCGCGACGCCGACGTGGTGATCGTGGCGACCAACCACTCCGAGTTCGAGCGCCCGGAGACACTGCGCTCGATCCTGTCGATGGCGTCGGCCGACTGCCTGCTGGTCGATCCGTGGAACAGCCTCGGTACCGCCCAGGTGTTCCTGTACGCCGCCGAATCGGCGGCGCTGGTCTCCGGCGCGGTGCAGGTCGACGCCTCGCCGGACGCGATCCATTGATGGCGCGCGTACTCGTGACCGGAGGCGCCGGGATGATCGGCTCCGCCGTGGTCAGGCGCCTGCTGCGCGATCCCGACTGGGAGATCAGGGTCGCCGATCACCGTCCCGCGCCGGACTGGATCCGCCAAGGCTGCGAGCTACGGGAGGGCGACCTGCGTGATCCGGAGATCGCCAGGGCGGCAACCGAAGGCTGCTCGCACGTGATCCACCTCGCCGCGATCGTCGGCGGGATCGCCAACTTCCACCGGCTCCCGTTCACGCTCACGGAGGTCAACAACGCGCTCACGGGCGCGCTGGTCCACGCGGCGGTCGACGACCGGGTGCAGCGGTTCCTCTACGTTTCCTCCTCGATGGTGTTCGAGCGCGCGACCGAGTTCCCCACCACCGAAGCCCACCTGGAGATCTGCCCGCCACCACGGTCGGCCTACGGCTTCTCCAAGCTCGCCGGCGAGGTCTACACCCGCGCCGCGCATGAGCAGCACGGCCTCAACTTCACGATCTGCCGGCCCTTCAACGCCTACGGTCCGGGCGAGCTGCCCGATCCCGGCGAGCCCGGGATCGCCCACGCGGTGCCCGATCTGATCGCCAAGACACTGTCCGGCCAGCGGCCGCTGGAGATCTTCGGCTCCGGCGAGCAGACCCGCACGCTGACCCACGTCGACGACATCGCCGACGGAGTCGTGACGGCACTCGGATCGCCGGCGGCCGAGAACGAGGACTTCAACATCTCGGCCTCGCAGGAGCTGTCGATCGCCGAGCTGGCGCGGCTCGTCTGGGAGGCGTGCGGAGAGGACCCCCAGGAGCTGGAGCTTGCCCACCTGCCGAGCTTCGAGGTCGACGTCCAGCGGCGCTGGCCCGCGGTCGAGAAGGCGCAGCGGTTGCTCGGCTGGGAGGCGCAGGTGAGTCTGGAGAACGGGATCCCGCAGACCGTCAAGTGGCTGCGCGAGCGCGGGTTCGGCTCACGGGAGCAGTTGGCCGGGTGATGATGCCCCGATGACCGCCCCGCGCGCGCTGATCACGGGTATCACCGGCCAGGACGGCTCCTACCTGGCCGAGTTCCTGCTCGACCGCGGCTACCACGTGCACGGCATGGTCCGGCGCTCCTCGACGGAGAAGTTCGAGCGGATCGAGCAGATCCGGGACCGGCTGGAGCTTCATCAGGGGGACCTGCTCGACCAGCGCTCGCTGGTCGACACCCTGAGGGCCGCGCGTCCCGATGAGATCTACAACCTCGCCGCGATGTCCTACGTGGCGGCGTCCTGGGTCCAGCCCACGCTGACCGCCGAGTTCTCCGGGATCGGCGTGACGCGGCTGCTGGAGGCGATGCGCGAGGTGTGCCCCGAGGCCCGCTTCTACCAGGCATCCTCGTCAGAGATGTTCGGCAAGGTGCGCGAGGTCCCCCAGACCGAGCTGACCCCCTTCTACCCGCGCTCGCCCTACGGCGTCGCCAAGGCCTACGGTCACTTCATCACGGTCAACTACCGCGAGTCCTACGGGCTGCACGCCACCAGCGGGATACTTTTCAACCACGAATCGCCCCGCCGCGGGCTGGAGTTCGTGACCAGGAAGATCACCTGGCACGCCGCCGCGATCAAGCTCGGACTGAAGGCCAGGCTGGAACTGGGCAACCTGGACGCCGAGCGCGACTGGGGCTTTGCCGGCGACTACGTGAAGGCGATGTGGATGATGCTCCAGCGCGACCAACCCGAGGACTTCGTGATCGCCACCGGGGTCTCTCATTCGGTCCGTGAATGCGTCGAGATTGCTTTTGATCATGCCGGACTCTCGATCGACGAGCACGTCGAGACCGACCCGACCTTGCTGCGCCCCGCCGAGGTCGAGCATCTGATCGGCGACGCCGGCAAGGCGAAGCGGATGCTTGGCTGGGAGGCCGAGGTGAGCTTCGAGCAGCTGATCCGGATGATGGTGGCCGCCGACCTGGCGCTGCTGGAGCGCGACCAAGGCGCGCGTCGCGCCTACGGTCGGTGAGCAACGTCCGGCCGATGATCGGCGTGTAACCGGCGCCAAGCAGGCCGCGGCACCGGGCACGGCCAGCCACGACCGCAAGCGGATCAGCCCTCGCGCGTGACCGTGAAGCTGCAGCCGCGCGCCTCGAGTTCGGCGAACATCTCGTCCGGACCGATGCAGCGCTCAGGCGGAAGCGCGCCGGTGGCGGTCAGCAAGCCGCGAGCCAGCAGCCGAACGGCGGCGGCGGCCGGAGTCGCGGTGGAGACGATCGAACCCCCGAGACCGAAGTGGGGCTCGGTGAGCGCCCTGACCACGACCTTGGTGCCCGAGGCGGCGGTGACGGTGACCAGGTGCACCGACGCGGTCTCGTTGGAGGCCGGCTCGGCCTGACGCGCGGCCTCGGCGATGTTCTCCTGCGGGCTGCCGACCAGCTCTTTGAGCTTGGCCAGCAGGGGCGCGGCGAGCGACAGGCGGAAGCTGGCGGTGGCGCAGTGAAAGCTCTCACCGAAGGTGGCGAGCTCGGAGTGCAGGGTGTAGATCGTCTCGGCCGTGCCGATCGGATCGCCGAAGTCGATCGCGCCGCCGGGCTGCAGGGGCTGGATCTCGGTCGGGCGGCCGTCGCGCAGCACGATCGGAGCGAGCGTCAGCTCGTCGAGCAGCGTCTGGATCGAGTAGGGCGGGCGCAGACGGCCGTCATCGGTGGCGCGCGGGTCCCGCCCGGCGGCTGCGACCTCGATCGAGTCGATCTCGCCGGCCTCATCTCCCAGCTCCTGCAACGCTCGGCGCGCCATCAGATTGGTCTTACCGGGACTGGAGCCGATTCCCAGCACGGCCAGCAGGCCGGCGTCTTGGAAGCGGCTGCTGAGCTCCAGCTGGCGCCCGGTCATCCAGTACAGACCGCCGAGGTCGAGATAGTGGCTGTTGGCGCTCAAGCACGCGCGCATCGCCTCGAGATTGATCCGGTAGGAGGCCGTGTTGACCAGCACGTCGAGGTCGCCCAAGCGGCTCGCCAGCTCGCCCTGGGCGCGCGCGTCGATCGCCTGCGCCTCGGCCTTGCCGCCCCCGTGCTCGGACGCGACCGCAGCCGCCCGTTCGCCATCGAGGTCGAGCAGCAGCATCCGGTCCACCTCATCGGACTCGGCCAGGTCACGCACGATCGCCGGTGCGATCGTGCCGGCGGCGCCGAGAACTGCGACGCCGACGGTTCGGTTGCGCTCAGCACACATCTCGCACCTGACCGTAGCGATCATCGCCTGCGGTCCGCCTTATCCGTTGCGTACAAAGCGTTTGGGTCAGTTCGGCCACCTGCCCCTTGCGCTCTTCCCCGACACGGCGGAGAATCCCCGCCCTCGCGCGCCCATCGGGCCCGCGATCACAGCCTCGTCACAGCCGAAAGCTCAGCAACCTTACCTAACACCAAGAGGGGCCGCCGATGGAAAGCGCGACGGTAGGACAGCCGGCCGCCGGAATTCAGGTCGAGGACAAGGGCCTGAAGAAGAACGCGATCTCGTTCCTTTCGAACATCGTGATCGGCGTTGCGTCGACCGCGCCCGGCTACAGCATGGCGGCGACGCTCGGCTTCATCGCGGCGGTCGGCGGCCTGGGCTTCCAGTCGCCGGCGGTCATCCTCGTCTGCTTCTTCCCGATGGCAGCCATCGCGGCGGCCTATTACTACATGAACCGGGCCGACCCCGATTGCGGCACGACGTTCACCTGGATGACGAGGGCGATGGGCCCGTGGCTGGGCTGGCAGGGCGGCTGGGCGATCGTGGTCGCCGATGTGCTGGTGATGCCGAGCCTCGCCTCCGTCGCCGGCAACTACACCTTCGCCCTGTTCGGGAACAACCACGCGTCGAACCTCGAGATCACGATCGTCGGAATCGTGTGGATCATCGTCATGACCGCGATCTGCTACGTCGGGATCGAGCTGTCGGCGCGCACCCAGCAGGTGTTGCTGGGGCTGGAGTTCGCGACGCTCGTGATCTTCGCGGTCGTGGCGATCATCAAGGTCTACGCCGATCACCCCGCGCACTCTGTGGAGCCGACGTTGTCCTGGTTCAACCCGTTCGACATCTCGAGCGTCAGCGCCTTGAACGGGGGCATCCTGCTGGCGGTGTTCATCTACTGGGGCTGGGACTCGGGGGTGACCGTCAACGAGGAGACCGAAGATTCGAGCACCGCCCCCGGCCGGGCCGCGATCATCTCGACGTTCGTATTGGTCGCGATCTACCTGCTCGTCGCGACCGCCGCTCAGTCATTCGGGGGTCTCGCGTTTCTGGTCAACAACCCCAACGACGTCCTCTCCCCGCTCGGCCATGGAGTCCTGGGGTCGCCGCTGGACAAGCTGCTGATCATCGCGGTGTTGTCGTCGGCGTCGGCGTCGACGCAGACGACGATCCTCCCGACCGCGCGCACCACCCTGTCGATGGCGCGCATGAAGGCGATCCCCAAGCAGTTCGGCAACATCCATCCGCGCTTTCTCAGCCCCGGATTCTCGACGATCTGGATGGGCGTCGTATCGACGATCGTCTACGTGTTCCTGTCGGCCACCAGCCACGTGGTCTCCGGAGCACAGGACCTGATCGCCGACGCATTCACGTCGCTGGCGCTGACGATCGCGTTCTACTACGGATTCACGGGCTTCGCGTGCGTGATCTTCTACCGCCGCGAGCTGCTCAAGAGCGTCAAGAACTTCCTCTACATCGGCGTGCTGCCGATGTTTGGCGGCTTGGTGCTCACCTGGGTGCTGATCAAGGCCGTGATCGACTACTCGAAGCCCCACTCCGGATACTCAGAGCCGTTCTTGGGCATCGGCTCGCCGATCGTGATCGCGCTGTTCATGATCGTCCTCGGCTTGGTGCTGATGGTCGTGCAGCGCATCACGATGCCCGAGTACTTCAGACGCAAGCCTGAGGTGGTCGATCCATCGGTCCTCGCCACCGCTCCCGCGGGGCATACGTCATGAGCAGCGGAATCATCGTCGGATACGACGGGTCTGACTGCGCCAAGGAAGCGGTCCGGGTCGCGGTGGAGATCGGCAAGACCTATGGCGAGAAGGTCGTGATCGCCTTCGGGTACGAGCTCAATCCGGTCGCCGGCGAGCTCCACGACTACCACGCGGCACTCAAGGATCTGGCGACCCAGCGCCTGACTGAGGCGACCGAGTTGGTCGCCGACGCCGGGGACGTCGAGGCGGTGATCGTGGAGAAGGCGCCGGCACACGCGCTGGTGGAGCTCGCCGACGAGCGCGACGCGCGGGTGATCGTCGTCGGGACGCGCGGCGAGGGGCCCCTGCGAGGTGCGCTGCTCGGCTCGACGCCGCACAAGCTGCTGCAGCTGTCTGACCGCCCGGTGCTCGTGGTGCCAGCCAGGGTGTGAGCGCGGAGCTCACGGCAGCGCTGAGGCTGGATCGAGACGTTCGCCTGCGCGGGCCGCGGCGGTCGAGGATCGGCGCGCGCGCGAGCTGACCGAAGCCGAGCTGCGGGCGCTCCAGCTGGCCATCTTCAGGAGCTGATCACGGTCCCGGCCGACGCCGATGACTGGCCGCAGCTGCTCTACGACAAGCTCGGCTTCGAACCCGTCGGAACGCAGGTCTCGTTCACGCTGCGCACCGGTTCCGGGTAGGCCGGCGTGTAGCCTCGGCCGAGGATGGAGCACCAGGCCACCGCCACCGAGGGAATCCCGGACAGCCGCTTCCCCGGCCCCTACCCGGTCGGCTCCTACGCGGCGTCACTGAAACGCCGCCTCCAGGAGTTCGCGCGGGTGCAGCTGGTCGGCGAAGTGTGGGGATTTCACGCCAGCCGCGTACGCGTCTACTTCGAGCTTCGCGACGGCGCCGGGGCGCTGCCCTGCTCGATGTGGCGCAACGAGTTCGATGAGCTGCGGATAGAGGTCACCGACGGGATGCGGATCGTGATCGGCGGCGGCTGCGATTACTACCCGGGCAGCGGCACGTCCTCCCCGTCGTTTCAGTTCTCGGTCTCCGAGCTGCGCCTGGCCGGCGAGGGCGACCTGCTGGCCCAGCTGCAGCGCCTTCGCCGCCGGCTGGACGCCGAGGGCGTGTTCGAGCCCCAGAAGCGACTCAAGCGTCCACGGCTTCCGCGGATGATCGGCGTGGTCACCGGCGAACGCGGCAAGGCTCGCGACGACGTGCTCGCCGGACTTCGCCGCCGCGGCTGGGGCGGGCGGCTGATCTGGGCCTTCGTGCCCGTGCAGGACCGCCACGCCGCCCCCCGGATCGCCGCCGCGCTGCGCGAACTCGCGGCGATCGAGGCGGTGGAGGTGGTGATCGTCGCCCGCGGCGGTGGCTCGCTGGCCGACCTGTTCGCGTTCTGCGACGAGGCGCTGTGCCGGACCGTTTCGCTGCTGCGGGTGCCGGTGATCTCATCGGTCGGTCATCACACCGACCGCACCCTGATCGACGACGTGGCGGCCGTGTGCTGCTCCACCCCCACCCACGCGGCCGAGGCGGCGGTTCCGGTCGACTGCCGCGCGGCCCGATCGGACATCGCCGCCAGCGCCCGCGCGCTTCACAACCACGGCCGGCGAGCGGTGCTGGCCCGTGCCCGCGCCCTCGGCCACCTGGCGGGCGCCCCACAGCAGCATGTGATCCGCCATCGCAAGCAGCTGCATCAGCTGCTGCGCGAGCTGCGCGCCAGCGCGCGCCGCAGGCACGAGCGCGCGGGGTCGCTGGCCGACCGCCATCTGCTGGTGCTAACGCGCACCGCCGCGCGCGGGTCCGGCTCGGACGCCGGCCAGCGCCGACGGGAGCTGGATCGCCTGTCGATGGCGCTCGCCGCGCACGATCCCCAGCGGACCCTGGCGCGCGGCTACGCGCTGGCCACCGACCCCAGCGGCACGCCGCTCGGATCTGCCGCGGCGGCGCGGCGCGCCGGCGAGCTGTCGCTGCGCTTCCACGACGGGACCGTTGCGGCCCGGGTCACCGCGGACGGCGATCGGTGAGCGTCGAGCGCTCCTACGAGTCGGCGGTGGCCCGCGTGGAGGAGATCATCCGCCGGCTTGACTCCGGCGACGCCGGACTGCGCGAGACCCTGGACCTGGTCAAGGAGGGACGCGAGCTGGTGGAATACTGCGCCGTCGAGCTCGAGGCGGTCAGCCAGGGCCTGCAGGAGCTTCGCCTGGAGGAGCTGGTGGCGCGTCTGGAGACGGGAGCCAGGGAACAGTGAGCAGCGCGCGCCTTGAGACAGGAGCCAGAGGACCGTGAACACATTTGACCTGCTGGCCAGCCTTCCCCTGGAGGTCGACGGATATGAGCTGGCGGCTCTGCAGGCCAAAGTCTCCAGCGGCTTTGAGCGCCTGAGCACCGTGGTTCACCTGCGCGGCGGCGGCCTGGAGGGGGTCGGGGAGGACGTCGTCTACGACGCCGAGGACCAGGTCGCCCTGCAGGCGGCCGGCTCGGTCGCACCGCTGGCCGGCCGCTACACGCTGGGTGAGTTCTGCGAGCTGATCGACGGTCTGGACCTGTTCCCGGTGGAGCCCCAGCGCGACGTGTCGCGGCTCTACCGGCGCTGGACGTTTCACAGCGCGGCGCTCGATCTGGCCCTGCGCCAGGCCGACCGGCCGCTGCACGAGGCGCTCGGGCGTGCGGCCCTGCCGGTGACGTTCGTGGTCTCGCTGCGGCTCGGCGAGCCACCCTCACTCGCGCCGATCCAGGCTCGCCTGGCCCATTACCCGACGTTGCGCTTCAAGCTCGATGCCACCAGCTCGTGGACCCCGGAGCTGATCGAGGCGCTGGCGGCCAGCGGCGCCGTCGATTCAATCGACTTCAAGGCCCTGTACCACGGCACCATCGTGGACCAGGCACCGGATCCGGTCCTCTACCGCCGGGTCGTGGATGCGTTCCCCGACGTCTGGATCGAGGATCCCGACGTGGTCACCCCGGAAACGGCGGCCGAGCTGCAAGGCGAGCATGACCGGATCACCTGGGACGCGCCGATCCACTCGATCTCAGACATCGAGGCGCTGCCGTTCGCGCCGCGGATGGTCAACCTCAAGCCGTCGCGCATCGGCGGCCTGCAGAAGCTGTGCGACACGTATGACTACTGCTCCGAGCACGGGATCGGCGCCTACGGCGGGGGCCAGTTCGAGCTCGGGCCCGGACGGGGTCAGGCCCAGTACCTCGCCTCGCTGTTTCATTCCGACACGCCCAATGACCTGGCGCCGGTCGGCTTCAACGAGAACGAGCCGCCTCCGGGACTGCCCCCCAGTCCGCTTACCGCGGCGCCCGACGCGGTCGGGTTCCGCTGGCTGGCCTGAGGGCTTGCAGCGCTAGTCGCTCAGGGCGAGCAGCAGCTTGCCCTGGACCCGGCGATCGAGTAGGCGTGCAAACGCCTCGTTGACCTGCTCCAGCGCAAGCACCTCGTCGACGAGCACGCGCAGCGAACCGTCCTTCAGGGCGCCGAGCGCCGCTTGCAGACCCGCCCGGCGCTCGCGTGGGTCCAATTGCAGACCCCCGTAGCCGAGCACCGAGAGCATCTTGCGATACACCGACTGCATGTTGAGCGAGACCTCGGCTCCGGCCGAGGTGCCGAACGAGACCAGCCGGCCGCGGACCGCCAGCGCCTCGATCGACGGGCCCACGAAGTCGCCGCCCAGCGGGTCGAACACGACCGTCGGCTTCAGGTCTGAGAGAGCCTCGACGAGCTCCTCGGGGCCGGCGACGACGACGTGTTGGGCGCCCTGCGCCTCGATCGAGCCGACCTTGCCCTGCGAGCCGGTCTGACCCCACACGGTGGCGCCGGCCGCGGCGGTGAGCGAGACGATCATGCTGCCGACCCCGCCGGAGGCGCCGAGCACGAGCACGCGGTCCTGCGCGCCCACCTGTCCCAGCTCGCGCACGACCTTGAACGCGGTCAGCCCGGCGATGCCCATCGCCGCCGCCTCGCGGGTCGCCACACCGTCGGGCAAGGGGATCACCGACGACTTGGGGACCACGGCCGCCTGGGCCCAGAGACCGTCGCGCGCGGCGCCCAGCCCGCCCCCGGCCACGAGCACGGGCCGGCCCTGCGCGGTGCCGCCCGCCTCACCGCCCAGCGTCCGCGGCAGCGAGCCGCCGGTGGGGACGCGGCCCAGGGCGATATAGCGATCGATCGGGTTGACCCCGGCGAACTGCAGCGTGACGAGAACCTCATCAGGGCCCGGCTCGGGCAGGGCCACCGACTCGATCACGAGCGGCTGGCCGGGCTCGTGCAGCCGCGCGGCGGTGACTGTCCTGGTGGCGTCAGACATGGGCAGATCCGTCAGCGGATGGATATAGCAGGCCGGGCGGGGGCAGAATGATCACATGACATCGAACTCTGAACTCAAATCAACCGTCGCCCTGGTCACCGGCGCGTCAAGCGGCATCGGCGAGGCGACGGCGCTCACGCTGGCCCGGGCCGGCGCCGACGTGGCGATCGTCGCCCGGCGTCAGGACCGGCTCGACGCACTGGCCTCCAGGCTGAGCGACGCGGGCGCCAAGGCGCTGGTTATCGCCGCCGACATCACCTCCCAGGAGCAGGCGCAGGCCGCCGTGGAGCAGACCGTGTCCGAGCTCGGCCGCCTGGACACGCTGGTCAACAATGCCGGCGTGATGCTGCTGGGTCCGACCGTGGATGCGCCGCTGGAGGAATGGCAGCAGATGATCAAGATCAACGTCGAGGGACTGCTCTACTGCGCCCACGCCGCGCTCCCGCATCTACTGCAGGCCGCGCAGGACAGCCCGCGTCAAATCGCCGACATGGTCAACATCAGCTCGGTGGCCGGCCGGGTGGCCCGCGACGGCAGCGGCGTCTACAACCTCACCAAGCACGGCGTCGGGGCGTTCAGCGAAGCGCTGCGCCAGGAGGTGACCGGTCGCCACGTGCGCGTGTCGCTGGTCGAGCCGGGAGCGGTGGCGACCGAGCTGAGCTCCCATAACCGGCCGGAGATCCAGGAGGTGATCGCCAATCGCTTCGGCGATGTCGAGATCCTCAAAGCCCAGGACATCGCGGACGCGATCGCCTACATCGTCACCCGGCCCTGGCACATGTCGATCAACGAGATCCTGATCCGCCCGACGGAACAGGAAGGGTAGAAAGGAGACTCGGTTGCATGTCAGATCCCGAGGATTAGCGACAGGGCATCGTCGACAGCTCTAAGTTCGTCGGCCTCCAGGCGTCCGGCCGACGTCCCAGGGGTGGCTTCTGATGCGAGGGGAGAACGCGGTGCCCGGTCGAGGGTCGACCCGCACCACTGAACAGTCCCGTACTGTACCCAGCAGTAGGGCACGATCGGCACGCCCGAGACCCAACGACACCCAGGAGAACCCTTGCAGGAACGACTCGGAATCGCGGGCGCGGGCACGATTGCCTGCGGGCTCGCGGCCACCGCCGCCCGTCACGGCGATGTGATGCTGTGGGCGCGCTCGGACAGCTCCGCGAAGCGCGCCCAGGCTTCGATTGCCAAACACAGAGCCAGGCTCCCCGACGCCGACGCTCACATGGGCCACGTCGAGGTGGTGACCGATCTGAAGGAGTTGGCGCAGGCCACGTTCCTGGTCGAGGCCGTGGTGGAGGATCCTGGTCACAAGGCCGCGCTGCTGGCCGAGCTCGCCGGCCATGCGCAGGCCGGAGCCGTGCTGGCGACGACCACCTCATCGCTCTCGATCGCCGAACTGGCGCAGGCCAGCGGCCGTCCCGAGCGCTTCGTGGGATTGCATGTGTTCAATCCAGTGACGCGGATGAAGCTGGTCGAGCTGGCGTTTCCCGCGCAGGCCGACTGGGAGACGAGAGCCCGCGCGCGGGCGCTGTGCGAGGCGCTGGGCAAGACCGCCGTGGAGGTGCCCGACATCGCCGGGTTCGTGGTCAACCGGCTGCTGTTCCCCTATCTGTTCGGGGCCGTCGATCTGATGGCGCAGACCGGGATGGCCCCTGACGACGTCGACCGCTGCATGACGCTCGGCGCCGGGATGCCGATGGGACCGATCGCGCTGCTCGATTTCGTCGGACTGGACGTGGCCCAGGCGATCGGTGAAACGATCGGCGCCTCCGTTCCCGCCACGCTGGTGGAACTGGTGCAGGCCGGCTCGCTCGGACGCAAGAGCGGGCAGGGCTTCTACTCTTACGACTAATTATTTAATAATCATTCAGGTGCCGCGGCCACTATTCCTAACGCGACGTACCTCATAGCAGCACCTCCTCCCCAGAAGCACGAGCCGGCCCGTCCCCAGCGGGCCGGCTCTTTTTTGCCCTATGCGAGCTGGCGCCACGGCGTGGCCGACGCGCCTTCTGTGCGCTATGCAGCGTGACCATCAGATGGCGAAGCCGGCCCCTCATGTGGGCCGGCTTCATCTCTCTCCTCAACCGCCGGGTGGGCATGATGCTTGCGATCGCCGCTCCGACCGTTGCTCGTGCGTGAAATGTAACGAATGGCGCGAACTCATGCTGCGGCGCCGTCGGAGGTCAGGCTTGGCGGCGGAATCAGGGGCCGGACAAGCCGTCAGTAATTCCGTCGTCGGCCCTTATCCGGTGATGATCTCCGCCGGCGCCTTGCGGCTGCGGATGCGCACCGCCTCGATCCGGTTCTCACGCACGGATTCGACGCGGATCGAGTAGCCGTTGGCCGCGATCGAGTCCCCTCGCTTGGGCAGGCGCCCCAGCTGAGCGAACACGAATCCGCCGACCGAGTTGTAGGCATCGGTGTCGACCGGCAGGTCGAGTCCATAGTTCTCCAGGTCGGTGATCGCGACGTGACCGCGCACGAACCAGTCGCCGTTGGCCAGCCGCCTGACGGCCCCACCGGCGGGATCGGTCTCGTCGTCGATCTCGCCGACCACCTCCTCGATGATGTCCTCGGTGGTGACGATCCCGGCGGTCCGTCCGTATTCGTCGATCACGATCGCCAGCTCGGTACGCTCGCGCTGTAGATCCGCCAGCAGGTCGTCCAGCGGCTTGGTCTCAGGCACGAGCGGGGCGGCACGGACGGTTGACCGAAAGTCCGCGTCGCCGCCCTTGGACATCAGCAGCTTGACCAGCTGGTTGACGTGGACGATCCCCTTCACGCGATCCTGGTTCTCCTCCTCGGTGACCACCAGCCGTGAGTGCCCGGTGGAGACGCAGCGCCGCAGCGCCGCCTCCACGGTCTCGGCGAGGTCCACGGTGACGACCGCGGGGATCGGCGTCATCACCTGGCGCGCCTCCTGCTCGTGGAGGTGGAACACGCCGGTCAGCATGTTGGCCTCGCCGATGTCCAGGTGTCCACCGGTGCGCGAGGCGGCGATGATCCGCTTGAGCTCGTCCGGGGTCCCCCCCTCCGGCTCGGCATCCGGATCGGTGCCGAGCGCCCGCAGCATCCAGTTGGAGGAGAAGTTGAGCACGATGATGAACGGATTGAAGAGCAGCCGGAAGAAGCGCAGCGGCCGCGCGATCCGGCGCGCCAGCTGCTCCGCATGCTGGATCGCGTACAGCTTGGGCACGATCTCGCCGACGATGCTCTGGGTGATCGTGATCAGCAGGTAGGCGATGACGACCGCGATCACGATCGCGGCCCCATGTCCGATCGCGCCACCGAACACCGGCTCCAGGACATGAGCGATCGCCGGCTCGCCGAGTGCGCCGATGCCGATCGACGCCATCGTGATCCCCACCTGACAGGCCGAGATGTAGTCGCCGATCTCGTCGAGCTGCAGCAGCGCCAGGCGAGCGCCCTTTGCCCCCGCGTCGACCAGCGCCTCCAGCCGTGCGGGTCGCGATCGCACCAGCGCGTACTCCGCGATCACGAAGAACGAATTGACCAGGACCAGCAGCGCGGTCAGGATGATGAAGAGGCCCTTCACAGGCAGGAACGCGCGCGGCAGCTTTCGATCAGAATGCTGGCGCCTGCCGTCCGGGCGCTACTACTTCGAGGTGGGTCGTCGTCGTTCATTCAGCGACGCGTGCAACGGTAGCAGCAGTCGCCGGCAGACCCGCTTGAACGTCGGCAATCGATCGCGCCGGCGCCCGGTCAGGAGAGCTGATCGAACCTCTTGGCCATCTCGAAGTCCGGCTCGGTCAGCCCGCCCGCCGAATGGTTGGTCAGCGACAGCTTCACCTTGTTCCAGCCGTGGACCAGGATGTCAGGGTGATGATTTGCCTGCTCGGCGACGTCGGCGACCTGATTGACGAACACCATCGCCGCGGCGAAATCCTCAAACTTCCAGTCGCGCACGATCTCGTCGCCCTCACGGGTCCAGTGGCTGCCCTCCAGCCGCGATCCGATTTCCACTTCACTCAGGAGCTCTGCCATATCTTTCTCCTTGATGCGAATTGTGAGCCTTGTCCCTTCCGCGACCGAGATGTTGTTCTCGCTCGGCCTTGGGCCCGACCTTATCGCCGTCACGCACGAATGCGATTACCCACCCGCCGCGCGCGAGTTGCCGAAGGTGACCCGCGATGTTCTTCCGGCCGGCCTGAGTGCCGCGGAGATCGACGCGGCGGTGAGGGAGCGCACGCTGGCGGGCGAGTCCATCTACGAACTTGACGCGGACGCGCTGCACGACCTGCGTCCCGATCTGGTCGTCACCCAGGCGCTGTGCTCGGTGTGTGCGGTGTCCTATGACGACGTACGCGCGATCGCCCAGGAGATCGATCCCCAGCCCCAGGTCATCTCCCTGGACCCGCACACCGTCGGTGAGGTGCTGGGCGACGCCCGCACGCTGGCCCAAGCCACCAACTGCAAGGACGCGGCGGCGGAGCTCGTGCGCAACATGGCGACCAGAATCGACCGGGTCAGGCTCGCGGTGCGCGGCGCCCGGCGTCCGCGCGTGGCCGCGCTGGACTGGCTGGACCCGCCGTTCGCCGCGGGTCACTGGACGCCGCAGCTGATCGAATTCGCGGGTGGCGAGGATGCGCTGGGTTTCGCCGGTGAGCCCTCAGAGCGGTGCACCTGGGAGCAGGTCGCCGCCGCCCAGCCGGACATAGTCGTCGTCATGCCCTGCGGATACGACGCCGAGATCGCCCACCGGGAAGCCGAGATGCACCGTGATCAGCTGGCGGCGCTGGGCGCGGGCGAGGTGGTGGCGGTCGATGCCGCCGCGTATTTCTCCCGTCCGGGACCTCGGATAGTCGACGGTCTGGAGCTGCTGGCCTCGATCATCCATCCCGAGCTGGTGCCCGAGGCCCCGGGCCAAGCGCTGACCGTCGAGCTGTGATTCGGGCGCCCGGGCGGCGGGGAGCCCGATCCCGAGCGGCGGGGAGCCCGATCCCGAGCGGCGGGGAGCCCGATCCCGAGCCGCTGGTCGCTAGCGCAGATAGAGGCTCACCAGCGCGGCGCTGGCGCCTGGGAGGGCCAGTTCGTAGGCGCCGCGTGACGGCGCGATCCTCGCCAGGACTCGCCTTCCCTGCCAGCGCCCGTGCCGGTCAAGCCACTGGCCGTCGAGCGTCACGCCGGAGGTCGCACGGACCGACGGCGCCATCAGGCGCTCTACGGTCGCCGTCCCACGGGCCGCCAGCGCCAGACGCACGCCGGCTGTCAGGGCGCCCTTGTTGATCGCGACCACCTTGAGCAGGTGGGCACCGACCCGCACTGCCCACAGCTTGACGTGCAACCGCCGGGCGGCGTGCACGTGGAGCGCCACGAGGCGAGCATCCGGGCCCAGCGCGCGGGCGAACAGCGCCAGTCCGTAGATCAGCGGACGGGCGTCCAGCCCCCCTCTGGTCAACGTGAACGGTGCGTTGATCGCATCGTCGCGGATATGCACGTTGATGCCATCGACGCCGACGCGCATCAGCTCGAACAGCGCGTCGGGCGCCCACAGGGCGGTCGCGAAGCTGTCGCTCACCGACGGGCGCCCGCCACAGGTGACCGAGTTGAGCTCGGTCAGGCGGAACGACAGACCGGCGCGGTGGGCGGTGCGCACGGCGGATTTGACCCCGTCGGCCATCCCGGTGGAGGATCGCTCGCTGAGCAGCCGTGCGATCGTCGGATACCGCGGCGAGCCCTGAGGCTCGCACTCAGACAGCGGGTAGCGGTGCGCGGTGACCATCCCCAGCCCGCGATGATCGGCAGCGATCAGGCGTGACAGCCAGCTGAAGTCCAGCTGGGGGTTGGCCACCGCCGGGCCCAGCAGCGTCATGTGCGGGCGCACGGCCCCCAATGCCCGTGCGTAGGAGCGAAAGTCCTCCAGGTAGGTCGAGATCGAGAAGCTGGGCGTCAGGGAGGGCTCGCCGAACATCGTGCGGGCATCCGCCTGCACCCCGGCCGCAGCGCCCGGCCGCTCGCCGCCCGCCAGGCGATAGGGAAACTCCTGGTGATACAGGTCGGGCTCGTTGCCGATCTCGAATCCGAGCACGCTCCCGCGCGGCAGCGCGTTGAGCGCGGCGCGCGCCCAGCGCGCGGCCATCGGCGGCGAGTCGGCTACCACGTTGAGATCGAGGATCACCCGTAGGTGGCGCCGACGCACGAGCCTGGCCGTCTCAGACAGCCAGCCCGGCGTGAGCGCGAAGAAACGGCCGCTGAGCCGTCGCGCGCGCGGGTCCCAGTAGGTGCGATCCGCCGAGTCGCCCCCGATCCGTAGGATCATCGGGCCGTTGCCCTTGACCCGCAGCATCGCCAACACGCGCGCGAACGTGCGCGGGTGGCTCTCGTAGCGCGGCAGCCCCCAGTATTCGATCGAGAGCCCGAGATAGGAGCGCGGGAGCTTGATCGCCGGTGAGCCGGGCGCGAGCGCGACCTTGATCTGCGCCAGCTTGCCCAGCCTGGCGTCATTGACCGCCTGCGTCCGGGCGCGGGCGCCCAGTGCCGATCTGCCCGCCAGATGAGCCCCGCGCTCCGATCCAACGGGCGCGCCAGCGGCGCGCGGCGTTTGCGCCAGGGCGTGATGTCGCGCTCGGGCGACCGCCCGGGAGATCCCGCCGCGATCGGGCAGCGCCAGGGAGACCACGACCGCCAGCAGCGCCACGCCGAGCAGCCCCAGCACGCCCGCCGCCAGCGGATGCCCGCGCCGGC
>CALAQT010000453.1 GCA_937888775.1 uncultured Actinomycetes bacterium
CCAAACGCTCCTAATCCGAATACCGAGAACGCTACCTTCCCGAAAATCCACGGCGATCCATGCGATGTCGCCCGCCAGCCTGAAGGGACCACCCGTTCGCCAGTTGCAAGGGACCGGGTCCGGGTCGTCAGCGTCGGCAAACGGATCATGGGGGAGGTCGGGTTCGAGGTCAGGCGCGGCGTGATCGCCGGGCCCCAGGTGGGGTATCGATAGGGCCGGCGGCGGTTGGCTTCTGACGTTTGCGATAGCTCTCTCCGTCAAGGACGAGTTCGTATGCAGATGACTGCAGCCGATCGATTGCGGATTGCGCCAGGAGGGGTTCGGCCATGAGCCCGAGCCATTCGATCGGCTCTCGGGTTGAGGTCGTCACCGTGGCTGCTTTGCGGTGCCGTTCGACGATGAGTTCGTAGATGTCGGCGGTGTCGATGGCGTCGAGCGCCTGGATGCAAAAGTCGTCAAGGATCAAGAGATCGACACGCAGCAACTTGCGCAGCTCGACCTCGTGACTGTTGTCGAGGCGAGATGCCTTGAGCCGCTTGAGAAGTTTGCCGGTTCGCTCGCAATGAACGCTGTACCGACGACGAACGACGGCGTGGCCAAGAGCGGTTGCGAGGAACGTCTTCCCCACGCCAACGGGCCCCATGATCACCACGTTGTGGGTGGCGTCGACGAACCGCAGCGAGCACAGCTCATCGAAGGTGGCGTGGTCATATGTGACCGCCGCGGTGTTGTCCCAGTTCTCGAGACGCATGTCCGGGTCGAGTCCGGCGGTGCGTGCACGCAGCGCCGCTGACGAGGTATCGCGGCGGGTGACCTCATCGGCGAGAACCAACTCCAGGAACTCGGCGTGGGGTAGCGATCGGCTCTTGGCCAAGGCCAGGCGTTCGGGCAGGGTGTCGAGGGTGACGCCCGAGATGAGAGCACTCCTGCGGCGGCTCAGGCTCGGTCGCACTCCGCGCTTGGCCCGGATGGGAGCCATGGGCTGGAGCGGCCCCGGGGAATCACGCCCAGAGACCGAGGTTGGCACCGCGCTGCACGAACTGCTTCGCAGCGGTCACTACGCCGAGGGCGCTCAGGACGAGCAGGACCCATTCGACCAAAGTATGGCGCTCTCAACTGGTCATTGCACCGGCTCGGACAGCATGGTTTCCTGAAGTGACAGCAGAAGTTTCCGGGAAGAAACCGATGTCCACCTCGGTCACCGTGCCCAGGGTACGCCGAGGATCTCTCAAGGGTGTCCGTCAAACCGGGTAAGGTCCACTCGTTCGAGCGCCGTCAGGTGGCGGGAAGTTTCCCGTCGCGACGCATGAAGCGATTGTTGACGCCAAGGATGTCCGCTTCGCCGATCACCCGGAAACCGAACTTTTCGTACAGCGTGACGTTCCGGTCGACATCCGTTTCGAGGTAGGCAGGTGGACCGTCCTCGTCGGCCATCTCGAGGAACGCGCCGAGCAGCGCCTTCCCGACTCCCTGACCTTGGAAGGCCGGGTCGACGCCGATCGGTCCGATGTGCCAGTGCGGCTCCTTCGGATCGTGCTTGGTCCACACGCTCGTTAGCTTCAAGGCCCTGGGCATGGCCGTCCCCAGCGTCCGGACCATCGTAGGCGCCGACCTGATCTTCTCCCCTGCGGACAGCTGGCAACGAGGCCAGGGCGCCGCGTTCAGCGCGCCGACAACGCGGTCCCCATGCTCGGCGACGAGCCCGTAGCTGGAGGTTCGGCCGAACTTGGCGACACGCGCGCTGCCCTTCATCATTCGTTGGGCCTTAGCACGGTCGCCCCGCACCATCGCCAGGGCGTTCGGATTGTCGGCAAATGCGAGGCCCATCACTTCACACACCGCATCCAAGTCGCCCGCCGATATCCGGCGGATCTTGGTAGCCTCCATTCGACGACTCCTCTCGTGTGATGCGTCCGCTTGATCGGCCTGGCCTTGAGCCGGTTCGCCGGACGGAGTCGGTCTCAATGGATCAACGCATCACCTCGGCCAACTTCTCGGATGGTGACATCCAGTTAAGGGTTTGTCGAGGTCTGCCATTGAGTTCGGCGGCCACCGCATCGAGATCGGCCTGAGTTGCCGTGGCCAGATTGGAACTCTTGGGGAAGTACTGACGCAGCAGCCCGTTGGTGTTCTCGTTGCTGCCACGTTGCCAGGGGCTGCGCGGATCGCAGAAGTAGACGGCCACGCCTGTATCGACGCTGAAGCGGACGTGCTCAGCCATCTCGCGCCCTCGATCCCATGTCAACGAGCGGCGAAGCTGCTCCGGAAGTGTTGTGACACTCTTTGCGAGAGCGACGCGGACCGCTACTCTCGGTGAAATCCATGGGGTTCCACGGCGACCCCACCGAAACCCCACCGGGCTCCATTCATATTCGAAATGAGCCCTCAGAGGGGAGTGGAGCGGCTATCTCCTGCGACATCTGTCAACTATGTGGTGAAACCACACACCTTCTCCCCAGCGCACGGCATCCGCTCACGGCCATGGCGCCGCTCTGGAACCGCTTGCACCCCGCGGCACCACGGCCGGACGGTCCCAGTGTCGATGATCTGGTCGCCGTGCTTGCCGAGATGGGCATCCGCTGTCAGACCGAGTTCTTCAAGCGTCACCGCGCTTCCCGGGGCACGCGTGCGGAGCTCGTCGCCTTCGTTCGCCGCCGCCTGTGTGTGACCGCGGACCACGACGCCGAGATCGACGCCTGGATGGGCGACCCGCCCTCCCTCGGCCTGGACAACATGGCAACGCTGTGGTGGGACGTAGAGACCTGTGGTGGTGACGTACCGCTCAGAACATGGACGGGATCACCGCCTCGATCAGATGCGGGCCGGGCTCGGCGAAGGCGCGGGCGAGCGCGTCGCTGAACCCCTCCGCCGACTCGGGCCGTGACGCCGGCACTCCCATGCCCTGCGCCAGCCGGACGAAGTCGATCTCCGGCGGCGAGATGTCGAGCATGCGCTCCGACCTTTCCCCGGATGATGCGGCCCCGACTCGGGCAAGCTCCATGCGCAGAATCGCGTAGCGGCGGTTGCTGAAGATGACGGTGGTGACGTCCAGGCCCTCGCGAGCCATCGTCCACAGCGACTGCAGCGTGTACAGCGCCGAACCGTCCGCCTCGAGCGCGAGCACCGGCCGGTCGGGGCAGGCGATCGCCGCGCCGACCGCGAGCGGGAGGCCCTGGCCGATCGCTCCACCGGTGAGGGTGAGCCAGTCATGTCGCGGCGCGCCCGCGGTCGGGCCGGTGAGGAACACGCCAGCGGTGTTCGCCTCATCCGAGACAATGGCGCCCTCCGGAAGCAGTGCGCCGACGGCGAGTGCGATCGATTCCGCGCCCAGCGCACCGGTGGGCCGCGAGGGTCGGGAGGTCGCCGGTGCACCGACTTCATGGTCGCCCGCGTCGACAGCCTCAGCCAGAGCCTCGAGCGCTGCGATGGCGTCGTCACCGGCCGCGGCCAGCACGCAGACCTGACAGCCGTCGGGCACGAGGTCGCTGGGGCGACCCGGGTAGGCGAAGAACGACACCGGGGCGCGTGCGTCGACAAGGACGAGCTGACGCAGCCCGTCCAGTTGACCGGCCGCCATCTCGGCGACATAGGCGATGCGCTCGACCGCGGGAATGCCGGCGCCGCGCTCGACCCGCGCGGGGAAGGTCTCGCCGAGCAGGGTGGAGCCAGTCTCGGCGGCGATCCTGGCTGCGGCGCGCAACCCGGGTACCCGCAACGCCGTGCCGCCCAGCAGCAGCGCCGCCGGCCGGCTCGAGCGCAGCACGCCCGCAATCTCCTCGATCGTGGCAGCGGGAACCGATGCGTGCCGCGCGCGCCGGGCCATTGCCGCGGGCCGACCACCCTCCGACCAAGACACGTCGGCGGGGAGGATCAGGGTCGCGACCTGGCCGGGTGGCCCGTAGGCGGCGGCCACCGCCTCCGCGGTGTCGGCGCCCGCATCCTCGGCCCGCGCGGTGCGGCGGATCCACCCCGAGACATTGCGCGCCACGCTGTCGATGTCGGACTCGAGCTGGGCGTCGAACCGCTTGTGGTAGGTCGCGTGGTCGCCGACGATCGCCACCACCGGTGCGTGGCTCCGCCGCGCGTTGTGCAGGTTGGCGAGCCCGTTGCCGAGCCCCGGGCCGAGGTGGAGGAGCACCGCCGCGGGGCCGCCGCGCATCCGGGCGTAGCCGTCGGCCGCGCCGGTGGCGACGCCCTCGAAGAGCGCCAGGACCCCGCGCATCTCGGGCACCGTGTCGAGCGCTGCGACGAAGTGCATCTCGGAGGTCCCGGGGTTGGCGAAGCAGACATCGACCCCGGAATCGACCAGGGTGCGCACGATCGCCTCGCCCCCGATCACGTTCGCCCCGATGCGACGGCGGCGGGGGCGGGGTCGACGAGCACGCCCGGGTTGAGGATCCCGTCGGGGTCGAACGCGGTCTTGATCCGCGCCATCAGCGCGAGCTTGGCCGGGTCCTCGAGAGCGAGGAAGTGGCTGCGCTTCTCGGTGCCGATGCCGTGCTCGCCGGAGATCGCGCCGCCCAGCGCCGCCCCGGCGGTGAAGACCTCACGCAGCACCTGCTCGCGCCGCTCCGGGTCTGGCTGGAACACCGAGAGGTGGACGTTGCCGTCGCCGGCGTGACCGCAGCCCACCACCATCGACCCGGTCGCCTCGGCGATTGTCGCCACCTGTGACAGGAACTCGGGGATCTGCGCGCGTGGGACCACGGTGTCGATGATCTCGTTGGCGCCCGCAGCCTTGGCTGCGAAGAAGGCGCGCTCGCGAGCCTCGATGAGCGCCGTCGCCGCCCGTGGAGGCAGCACGTAGACGTCGAGCGCGCCCAGCTCGGTGATTAGGTCACCGAGCTTCTCGATGTCGTCGTCTAGCCGCGACTGGTCCAGTGACTCGAGGACGACCACCAGGTAGGCGAGCGCCGCGTCACGCACCGCGGGCGCGATGCCGAGCTCGAGTCCGCTGGCCGCGGTAATTCCCGCCATCGATATCATGTCGATGTACTCGAGGATGAGTGGCGCGATCCCGCTGGCGACGATCCTGGACACCGCGGCGGCGACGGCGACGATGTCGCGAAACGGGGCGAGCACGGTTGCGGCATGGGGCAGCCGCGGATAGAGGCGGAGGGTCGCCTCGGTGACGATCGCCAGGGTCCCCTCCGACCCGATCACCAGCTGGGTGAGGTCGTACCCGGTGGTCGCCTTGATGAACTTGCCACCCGTCCGGATCACCTCGCCGGTGCCGAGCACCGCCTCAACCCCGAGCACCTGGTGACGCGTGACACCGTACTTGACTGCGCGCATCCCGCCCGCGTTGGTGGCGACGTTGCCGCCGAGGCTGGCGCTGCTCTCGCCCGGGAACACCGGATAGACCAGCCCGTGCGGGATGGTGGCTTCGTCGAGTTGATCGAGGCTCACCCCCGGCTGCACCACCGCGACCTGATTGTCGGTGTCGATCTCGAGAATCGACGCCATCTCGCGAAACGCGATGAGGATGCCGCCGCGCCGCGGGACGCATGCGCCCGAGAGCCCCGTCCCGGATCCGCGTGCGGTGACCGGGACCCCGGCCAGGCGCGCCTGCCTGATCACCGCTGCCACCTCATCAGTGGAGCGGGGGAGGACGACGACGTCAGGGGTGTGCCAGGCAGCCGTGAGCGACTCGTCGTGGCAGTCGTCCTCGGCGATGGCAGCGCCGGTCACCACCCGGTCGGGGCCCAGGAGCGCAACGAGTTGCTCGACGAGGCTGTGCTGCATCAGGCCGCGGATTGTAGGAGCCGCGAGGCCCTCCGCGAAGGCTAGATGAGGCTTCCAACGCCGAATCAGCGGCCGGTGACGACCACCCGAATCCGTACAGCGTCCTCGGCATAGTGGAGGTCGACTCGAAGTGCATGCGCCGACGCGTGGCGGGTGACGTTGCGCACCGCCTCCTGGATGATCCGGAACGCTCCCAGTTCGACTTCCGCTGCGAGCCGCACCTGGGTGCCGCTCACCTCGAAATCCACGCGGACATCGTGGGCGTCCTCACCTTATCTTGGGGGAAAACGGATGCAGTGCCTGCCCTGCGGGGAAGGATCCAGCCCGGAGCTATGCCAAACTCGCGCCCCATGCGGCATAGAAAGACGTTCTGCGTGTCGGTGCGCGGCGTAGGAACGTCCTCCTGATGCGCTTGACGGGCTTGGTGTCCCAATTCGCAGAGGAGGACGTTCAATGAGCAACGCCATTACGGCTATGCAGGGACTGACGACGGACGAGGCACCGACCAAAGGCTTGACACTAAACGCCTTACGCTGATGAGCGGAACGCTATGCCGCCCTGCTGCTCAGCGGCATGACCGGGCGAGCGTAGCCGCGTTGAGGGCGGCAATAGCGGATGTCCTGGTCCGGCGGCTCAGCTTAGGCGTGCTGGTCTGCGACCGGGTCTGGTTGAACAGAC
>CALAQT010000454.1 GCA_937888775.1 uncultured Actinomycetes bacterium
GCTCTCCGGTTCTGGGACGTTTGAGGCTGAACAACTCAATTGTCCCTTTCCTGGCAGGGCACTTTGTGCTTCCGGGGCCGAACTCCTCAGACCCCTACTGAAAGATCCGGGTTAGCCTCTTCCTTTAGGTCGTTGTGCCACGTCCGAGCTGTTGGGTAGCATTACGTTTCTCAGGGGAAAGATGCTCCTATAGTTTGTCAAGCGGCCAAGGCGAGTTCACGGGGAGCCAGGCAGTGGTAGACCTCGCGAGCCACTATCGCTTCAGACACCGGATGATTTCTCTCTTGGACATCCCCTCAGCGGTACGCCGCTTCATGTAGGCGCGCGTCGGTTCGTGGCAGGTGAGTCGCACCGTGGCGATCCGCCACAGCGCGTTGTTCGCAATGCGATTGACGAGACCCCGTTTGTTGGTCCAACTTCTATGAGAGTTCCGGTTGGTTGAACGCCGCCGCGAAGACCGCGGGCGGCAGGTAGCCAAGGGCGCTGTGCGGCCGATGGCGATTGTAGGTGTCACACCAGTCGTCGAAGAGCAGCCGAGCCTCCATGATCGTATCGAAGACTTCACGCGAGAACAGCTCGTCGCGGAGCTTGCCGTTGAAGCTCTCGACGTACGGGTTCTGCCAGGGACTGCCCGGCTCGATGTACGCCGTACCGGTGCCATGCTCCCGACACCAGTCGCGGATGGCCATGGCGACGAACTCCGGTCCGTTGTCCATGCGGATGAATTCGGGTGCGCCGCGTACCACGCAGGCGTCGTCGAGTGCATGGATGACCTCGTCGGCGGTGATCGAGCGACCGAGGCGCCGGGCCAAGTTCTCGCGAGTGAACTCGTCGCACATCGAGAGCGCCACTCCTGGCTCGTGACAGGCTGAATCCTGCGGCGCAAGGCGGCGGCCACTTCGACCGCTGGAGGGCCTTCCCAACCGAGCCCGGAGACGAGCACGTTGGTGTCGACGACAGCGCGCAGCGTCACCCGGCCGCGCGCGCGGCCGCGATTGCTTCGTCCACGAGCGAGATGTCGAGCCCAGCCGCGGCGACAGCCTCGCGCAGTTGAGTGACGCGCAGCTGGAGCTCGTCGCGGGCGAGCTGGCGGCGCGCCTCGTTGACTCGCTCGTACTCGGCAGGGCCCATGAGGACGGCCACCGGGCGGCCGCGCCTCGTCAGCACGACCACATCGGACTCGTCGCTGACCTCGTCGGCGAGCCGGCCGAGTTGGTTCCTTGCCTGCTCCACCCCCATACTGCGCTCCATATGGTGATCCTAGCAGAGAACCGTACGGTAAACAGTATGGATCGAGTTGCCACTCGCCTCAGGTCAAACGTTCCGCCTGAGAAAGTCGATCTGGTCGTTGACCACGGAGTCGAAGTAGGGCTCGACATAGGGCTCGAAGTGGCCGCAATCGTAGGTGCGTATCTCGCCCCGAGGGATGCGTCGTGCGACCTTCAGGGCAACGTGGTACGGGGTCACGACGTCATGTCTCGCCAGCTGCACGAGCGCAGGACCCGTGATCCTCTCCGCCACGCGGCCGGGGGAGTAGAACGGGACCCGGAGCGCGATGCGTGCAGCGACGTCGTTCTCGGCAAGGAGTTCGTCATATCTCGCGCCGGCGAGGCGCCTCAGCATCGGGAATGCGTTGGGCGACGTCATCATCGCCGTACTGCCGGGCTCACCGACCGCCGGAACCCGATATGGCTGTCGACCCAGAAGCGCGCCGACCTGGTCGCGCAGCGCAGCGGCCGTCAAGCGGGCCACGGCTTGAGGAGAGCGCGCGAAGGCCGACGCGGGACCGCTGATATGCGGGACCTGAGCGATGACCGCAGCCAGCTGTCGGTCCTCAGCTGCCAGGTGCAGGACGTGGCCGCCACCGAAAGAGGAGCCCCAAGCCACGACTCGGTCGGTGTCAACGCCATCGAGGGTTCGGGCGTGTGCGACTGCGGCACGCCAGTCCGCCTGTTGGCCGCGAATGTCCAGCACCCTCCGCGGCTGACCGGCGCTGTCGCCCCACCCCCGATAGTCAAAAACCAGCGCGGCGAAGCCAGCCTCCGCGAAACGCGCGGCATAGGCGTCCAGGCGCAGCGCACGGATCGCGGCGAACCCATGGCCCAGGACAACGATCGGTGGCCGCTCGACGCCTCTGGGGCGATAGAGCCACGCAGCGCAGGAGGTGCCACGGGAACCGAAGGTTGTGTCGTACCGGTCGTACGCTCCCGCCCGCAGGGGTGCGCCACTCGTTTGGTCATCGACCGACCCTTCGCTCTGCGCCACGCAGGACAGTGTAAGGATCGCCGCGCCGAGATCTTCCTACCGCAGGCGAGGGTGGTCTTCCTCGGCACCGGTCCACGCCTGCGGGCTTGCTGCCGGCCGTCGAGCGCCTGGATTCGGGGCGGCGCAGGCCTCCCCCACCTGCAGCCTTCGTTGTGATCAGCGTGGACGCCGGTGTGGTCAGCGTGGATCCCCGTGTGCTCAGCGTTGAGCCCCGTGGAAGTTGGGGGTAAGTACTCGTTTACAGGTCATTTTCGACCCCTCCCGAATACAGAATTAGAAGCCTACCTTGCCAAGGTAAGGGTCGAGGGTTCGAACCCCTTCTCCCGCTCCACTCCCTCATGGGGCCCATTTCGAATACGAATGGAGCCCGGTGGGGTTTCGGTGGGGTCGCCGTGGAACCCCATGGATTTCACTGAGAGTAGCGGTCAAAGAAATCCTTGACGCAGAGTAGAGCGCTCCGACGAGGCGAAAGAGTCCGAAGACGATGTCGCTGTAGCCAGCGGTGTCGGTCATCAGCTCGTTGGGCTGCCAGGCTTGTCTCCTGCTCCAATAATCCCGTCCATGACCCTCGCGGCCAACTGTCCGCACGCGACGCAGCCGTAACTCTCCTCTACGCCGCAGAGCGTGGGCGAACTTCTCGCGCGTGCTTGAAATTGCCCTCTCGCCTTCAACGAGCTGCAGCGACTTGCGGCTTGCGGGCGACCCGGGGCTTCAAGGTAGTTTCACGTGCTGTGGGCGGAGCTCGCTTAGACTCCGTACGCCTAGGAGTTGCATGGTGCGACGAATCTCGCGACTAAGGATTTCCGCAGCGCGTTCCACGCCAGGTTCACCGCCTGCCATCAGTCCGTACAGGTACGCCCGGCCGACCAACGTCGCTTTCGCGCCGAGCGCCACCGAAGCAACGATGTCGGCACCGCTCATGATGCCCGTGTCGAGCCAGACCTCGGTGCGATCCCCGACGGCGTCGACGACGTCCGGGACGAGCCGTAGAGGTAGGGGAGCACGGTCCAGCTGGCGCCCACCGTGGTTGGACAGCACTATCGCGTCTGCACCGGCGTCGGCCACACGTCGAGCGTCATCGACCGTCTGGATGCCCTTGATGATCAGCGGCCCGTCCCAGAAGGACCGCAACCACTCCAGATCCGCAATCGTCATCGTCGGATCGAAGAGCTCATCGATAAGCTCGGCGACGGTGCGGTCCCATGAACTCAGGGAGGCGAAAGAGAGGGGCGTGGTGGTCAGGAGGTTGATCCACCAGGCCGGGTGAGCCGCAGCGTCGAGCACAGTCTTAACCGTGAGCGCCGGCGGGATCGAGAAGCCGTTGCGGATGTCGCGTAGGCGCATGCCGGCCACAGGGACGTCCACAGTGAGCATGAGAGCCTCGAAGCCAGCAGCCTTGGCGCGCCTCATCAGCTCCTCGCAGGCGGTCCGGTCTTTCCAGACGTAGAGTTGGAACCACTTCCGCGCGGCGGGTGCTGCGGCGGCCACGTCCTCAATCGACGTCGTTCCCAAGGTCGACAGCGCATAGGGAATGCCGTACTTTTCGGCGATCCGCACCACTGCACATTCGCCCTGATGATTCATCATCCGCGTAAAGCCGGTGGGGGCGAAGGCGAAAGGCAGGGCCGACGGGCGTCCGAGTAAGGACGTGGTGGTGTCAACGCTGGACACGTCTCGCAGGACCGACGGATAGAACTCCAAGGTTTGGAACAGGCCTCGTGCGCGGCGCAGACTGATCTCCCCCTCGGCGGCACCGTCTGTGTAATCGAAGACCGCACGCGGGGTGCGACGACGGGCCAAAGTGCGCAGATCGTTGATCGTCAAGGCTCTGTCCAGGCGGCGCCTGGTCAGGTTCAGCTCGATCGGCTTGGGGCGCAATAGCGGCCTAAGCTCGGACCACTTTGGAATGTGACGTTCGGGCATCTGAATCCTCCCAACTACTAGGTTCTCCTTCGGCCGGGCCGGGACGAGCTCGGTTGAGTCACGGCGCAACATCTGTGAGCGTCACGACTGGTGCGCTCTCAAGGAGCGCAGCGCAATGGGTCGGTGACGTGACGCCATGTCTTTCGAACGTTCCCATCAAGAGAACTCCTCCCCGGCCCTAGCGAGCGTAGGTGAAACGCTCACATTGCGCAAGCACTTCAGTACTCACGTCAACACGCTGGGGGGATCACTCCGGCACTGTAAATCTGCCGGTGTTCCCTGGTCAGTTGCTTTCGGACCGTCGACCAATCTTGCGTATCCGACACCGCCTGAAGAATTAGCCTGTCAATCGCACTTCGACAGCCGTCAAAGAAAAGGGCGGCCAACTCATTGCCGGGTTCCGCAGATGTCGCGCGGCTGAGTGCTTGAAATCGTTGATATGGCTGGGGCATGCGTCGAGCTTGGCCGGAGAGGCGTGTGACTTCGTCCTTCAGGGCCCTGCGCTGGCGGCAAGCCGCCGGCGCTCATCGATCAGGCGGTCGGCCGGATACGCCCGAAGTGAGGCGTCGACCAGCTCCACCGGGTGGAAGGTCGGTAGCGGCACACCGCCTCGGGCCAGCCAGCCGCCGATCTGCAGCAGACACCCGGGGTTGGCCGCGGCCACAGCGTCGGGACGGACGGCGCGGATACGCTCTGCCTTGCGCTCACCCAGCTCGGCCGCTGTCTTCGGTTCGATCAGGTTGTAGACGCCGGCACTGCCGCAGCAGAGCTCGGGCTCGCTCGCCGTCACAACCTCGAGCCGAGGGATGGCGGCCAACACAGCGCGGGGCTCGGCTCGGATGCCTTGAGCGTGCGAGAGGTGGCATGCATCATGGTAAGCGACCCGCAGCGGCAGCGGGTGCAACTCCCGCAGAGGCTCGCCGAGTTCAACCAGTATTTCCGAGACGTCACGCACCCGCCGCGCCAGCGCGGCAGCGCGGGCCGCCCACATCGGGTCGTCGGCGAGCAGCTCGCCGTACTCCTTCATCACTGAGCCACAGCCCGCAGAGTTGACGGCGATGCGGTCGGCGCCGGTACGCTCCAGCACCGCGATCAGCGAGCGCGCCCGTTTGAGCGCTGCTTCCTCGCGTCCAGCGTGCAACTCGAGCGCGCCGCAGCAATGCTGCGCCGGCGGCGCCAGCACCTCACATCCCCAGGCCGACAGGACGCGAGCGGTGGCGGCGTTCACGTCGCCGAAGAACGCTCTTTGAATACAGCCGGTGAGCATCGCCACGCGCAGCCGCGGTTGCCCCGAGACAGGCGCGAGGTGCCGCGGCGCGGCGGAGCGCAGACTGGCCATCCGCAGCTGGGGAGCGAGCGTCTCAACGCTCTGCAGCACGGCGGGCAGGCGGCGCACCAATCCGCTGCGGCGAACCAGTCGCTGCACGCCGCTGGCGCGATAACCGACGAGCAGGCCGGCGAGCACGCGCATCCGTCGGTGATATGGCAGGGCGGCAAAGAGCACCCCGCGCAGGGCCCGCGTGCGGAGCGGGCGGCGGTGGCGCCGTTCCACCTGCTGCCGCGTCTGCTCGATCAACCGGCCGTACTGAACGCCCGACGGGCACGCGGTGACACAGGCCATGCAGCCAAGGCAGGAATCCCAGTGCTGCACGACTGCGGGCGTCAGCTCGATCTGCTCTTTCACCGCAGCGTCCATGAGCAGGATGCGCCCGCGTGGAGAGTCCATCTCCTCACCCCAGAGCACGTAGGTGGGACAGGCGGGCAGACAGAAGCCGCAGTGGACGCAGTCGTCGATCAGCTCGCCAGCCGGCGGGTGGTGGGCGTCGAATGCCATCAGACGCCGGCCAGGTGGCGTCCCGGCGACAGGATGCCGGCAGGGTCGAGCTGTTGCTTGAGTGAGCGCATGAGGTCGACCTCGGCGCCCTCACGGGCGGGCCAGGCCAGCTCTGCGACGGCTGCAGGCGCCCGATGCAGCGCGAGATGGCCGCCGAGCAGCTCCACGGCGGTGCGCATGGCGATCACATCACCGCTGTCCTGGGGCAGGCGAGCCTCGCCGGCCGGGACGAGGCCACGGACGATCGCCTCGCTGGCAAAGTCCGCGCAGACCTGGAGCAGCTCGGCGAGGCGGGTGGGGGGCACCGTCACCGCCGCGATGACACCCGGACGGTCCCAGGGCCGGTGCGCCAGCCGGGCGCTTAGCCCGATCGCTTCGGATTCCGTGAGCGCGCGGCCGCCGGCCGCGGCGATGATCGTCGCCGCCTGTCGTTCGGCGCCCTCCTCGGAGCTGTCCACCCGTACCGCAACGAGGCCATCGGGCCACGCAATGTCCACCACCGAGGGCACGACGGGAAGCGACCGCAGGCGCTGGACGAAGCCGGCGAGCCCGCTCGCCGAGGCGTCCGCGAAGACGATCGAACGCGACACCGGCGCGCAGGGGTGCAACTTGAAGGCGAGCTCGGTGATCACGGCCAGCGTCCCGAGCGACCCGGTCAGCAGCTTGCCCACGTCATACCCGGCCACGTTCTTGACAACCTTGCCGCCAGCATGCCCCACCGTGCCGTCGGCCAGGGCGAAGCGCACCCCGATGAGCAGGTCCCGAGGCGTCCCGTAGCGCGAGCGAAGCGAGCCGGTGGCGGCGGTCGCTACGATTCCGCCAAGTGTGGCCGCATCTCCTTGCGGCGGGTCGAGCATGAGCCGCTGCTGGTGCCCCGACGCCTGGGCGAGCGCCGTCTGCAGCGATGCCAGCCGCATTCCAGCCTGGGCGACGCAGATGAGGTCGTCGGGCTGATGCTCGACCAGCCGGTCGAGCCGGCGCGTCGACAGAATCACGTCGCAGCGCGACGGCGACGCTCCCCACTCCAGCTTGGTGCCGCTTCCTCGCGCCACCACCGCGAGCTGGCGGCGAGTCGCCTCGCGCAGCGTGGCCGCGACCTGGTCCTCATCGCCGGGTTCGATCACCAGTTGGGGGATCACGCCCTGGACGGCGTCGTGGCGCGTTGCTTCGCGCACCGCCGCCGCTCCCACCACATCGCTGAAGGCCGCGAGCGCGGCGGTGGCGACACTCACATGCGCGCAGCGATGCCCGCCGCCTCCAGCGGATGCACGCGGTACGGGCCGGGAACCTCACCGCAGAGCCGAGGGGTGGGCAGCACCTTCCCCGGATTGCATAGTTCGGCTGGGTCGAAGGCCCGGCGCAGACGGGCGAAGACCTCGAGAGCAGCCGCGCTGAACATCTTCGGCATCGCGCACGCCTTGTCGGTTCCCACGCCGTGCTCGCCGGTGATCGAGCCTCCCTCAGCCACGCAGATGTCGAGGATGCGACCTGCGACCGCCAGCGCGCGGTCCGATGCACCAGGCTCGGCGCCGTCGTACAGGACCAGCGGATGCAGGTTGCCGTCGCCGGCGTGGAAGACGTTGGCGACGCGGATTCCCGTCTCTGCCTCCAGCTGTGCGATGCCGGCCAGAACCTCACCCAGCCTGCTGCGCGGAATGACGCCGTCCTGGACGTAGTAGTCGGGGCTGATGCGCCCCATCGCGGCAAAGGCCGCCTTGCGCCCCTTCCACATCAGGGCGCGCTCGGCCGGGTCGGCCGCAATTCGTACCTCCTGGGCGCCGCACTCCCGACACATCGCCTCCACCAGCGCGAACAGTGACTCACACTCGGGTGCGGGGCCGTCCAGCTCCACGAGCAGCGCGGCGTCGCAGTCGGGATAGCCAGCGTGCACCGCCGCCTCCGCGGCGGTGATCGTGAGCCGATCCATCATCTCGATGGCCGCAGGGATGATGCCCGCCGCGATGATTCTCGACACGGCGCGACCGGCCTCGGCCATCGATCCGAACGCGCTGAGCAACGTCTGCACCCGCTCCGGTCGCGGCAGGATGTTCAGGACAACCTCCGTGACGATGCCCAGGGTTCCCTCGCTGCCGACCACCACACCCAACAGGTCGTAGCCGGGTGCGTCGGCCACCATGCCGCCCAGGTGAGCGATCCTTCCATCAGGAGTGACGAACGTGGCACCGACGACGTGGTTGGTGGTGAATCCATATTTCAGACAGTGGGCCCCGCCGCTGTTCTCCGCCACGTTGCCGCCGATGGTGCACACCGACTGGCTCGACGGATCGGGCGCGTAGTAGTAGCCGGCGTCCTGGACCGCTTCTGTCACCTCGAGGTTGGTGACCCCCGGCTGGACGGTGACGCGCCGGTTGTCGACGTCGATGGCGAGGATGGAGCGCATCCGGGCCAGGCCGATGACGATGCCTTCGACGACGGGCAGAGCCCCGCCACTGAGCCCCGTCCCCGCACCACGGGCGACGAAGGGGACAGCCGCTTGGTGGCAGACGAGCACGCACGCGGCCACCTGCTCTGTGGTCGTGGGGAGGACCACGGCCTGCGGAACCACACGGCGCCCGGTCAGCCCGTCGCACTCATAGGTGCGCAGCTGCTCGACGGCGGTGATCAGTCCGCCGGGACCGACGGCCCGGCCAAGTGCCTCGAGCGCGCGCGCCTCCATGCATAGAGCATAGGTCAGTGCTCTTGGCTTTCCACAACCGCACCCTGGAGGACATATGATCCCGGCTCAACGGTCACAGGCGGGGGGACGATATGGTCGGTGCCGCTGCCTTCCACCAGGTACTCGATCCAGCGAGCAACCTGGCTCTGACAGCACTGATCGCGCTCGTGCCGCTGATCGTCCTGCTCGTCCTTCTCGCCGTCTTTCGGGTCACGGCGTGGGTGGCGACGATCGTCGGCGCCGCGGTGACCCTCGGCCTCGCGGTCACGCTGTGGCAGGCGCCAGTCGACCTGGCGGCCAAGTCCTTTCTTTACGGGGCGCTGACTGGCCTGATCGCCGTCGACTGGATCACCGTCTGGGGCGTGGTGATCTTCAATACGTTGATGGTCACGGGTGTCTTCCCCACCTTCCAGCGCTGGCTTCTCTCGCAGGCCACCGCGGACATCCGGGTCCAGACCATCCTCCTCGCATGGGCGTTCGGAGCCTTGCTCGAGGGACTCGTGGGCTTCGGCTACCCCTGGGCTGTGGTGGCTCCGATCCTGATCGCGCTCGGCGTTGTCGAGATCGACGCCATCCGCGTGGCCGCCATCGCCAACAACGCACCGGTGTCGTTTGGGGCGCTGGGCGCACCGATCATCTCGCTGGCCGCCGTCACCGGCCTGCCGCTCAACGCCCTCACAGCGTCGATCGGTCGCATCGTTGCCGTGCTCGCCCTGCTGCCGCCATGGATCCTCATCTACCTGGTGAGCGGGCGCCGCGGACTGCGAGACGGATGGCCGCTCGCCATTGTCGGCTCGCTTGGGTACATCCTCGGCCAATTTCCCACGTCGCAGTTCTTCGGGCCGTATCTGCCCGATGTGGTCGGCGCGCTCACGGCGTTCACCGCTACTCTGCTGTTCCTGCGTGTGTGGCGTCCCCGCACCGTTCTCGGCTACGGCGGCGTGCCCATCGCCGGCGATGCCCAGCACCTCGAGCCGCCCCTCCCGCTGCGCCAAGTCGCAGGGGCGCTCATGCCCTTTCTCGTTCTCATCGCCGTGGTCGTCGCCTGGACCGGGCCCTGGTCGACGCTGCCCACGTACAGCTTGGCGAAGCACAGCGTCACGGCGCTCTCCTCGATCACGGGCAAGCCAGTCGTGTCGCTGTTCAACTTCACGCCGTTCATCGCAGGGACCGCGATCCTGGCCGCCTGGGTGATGATGCTGGTGCTCCTCCGACCCTCCGGCGCACAGCTGCGGGACGTGGCCGCCCGCACCTTCCACCAGATGTGGGGGGCGGTCATCGTGGGGATCGTGATCTTCGGGCTCGCTTTCGTTTTCACGTTCGGCGGCCTGGGCAACTCGCTCGCATTCGCCTTCTCCAAGGCGGGCACGGCATTCATCCTCATCGCTCCCATCCTGGGCTGGATCGGCGTGGCGTTGTCGGGAAGCAACACCTCAACCAACGCTCTTTTCGGCGCCTTTCAGAACACGATCGGCAAGCTGCTGCACTTCCCGTTGCTGCTGCTGCCCTCCCTGAACTCCGTGGGAGCCGAGGTCGGCAAGCCGGTTGCCCCGCAGACGGCGAGCGTTGGCGTGTCGACGACCAGCTACGTGCGCAAAGAGGGGGCGGTCATCCGCCACAATCTGCCCTGGACGCTCGTGCTGCTCGCATACTTGGTGGTGATCGGCGTGCTCTACTACTACTTCTTCCCTGCCGCCGTCAGTTGAGTCGGTGGCTCTGGCTATCCCAAGCGGCCCTGCGCCGAGATGGTGAGGAACTCGACGAGGTCTCCGCTCAATGCCACCTCGTCGAAGAGTGCCCGCGCGTCCTCCCAACGGCCACGCGCAAACGCGCCGTCACCGGCGCCAGAAAGGAGGCGCGCCAGCTCGTCGCCGGCAAGCTCGGACACCAGGTCAGCCGTCACCAACTCGCCTGAATCACAGCGTGTGCCGTGATGGATCCACTGCCAGATCTGGGAGCGCGCGATCTCGGCAGTGGCGGCGTCCTCCATGAGGTTGAAGATGGTCACCGCGCCGACTCCGCGCAGCCAGGACTCGAGGTACTGGAGGGCGACGCTCACGTTGTTGCGCAGTCCAGCCTCGGTGACCGTGCCACCGTCGATGCCAACGTCGAGGAGCTGGGTCGCCACAACCTTGACGTCCTCGCGAAGGCGATCGAGCTGGTGAGGACGATGCCCGAGGACGCTGTCGAACACCTCGGTGGCGATAGGCACGAGATCCGGGTGGGCAACCCAGGTGCCGTCGAATCCGTCGCCGGCCTCACGCTCCTTGTCGCTGCGCACCTGCGCCATGGCCTTCTCGTTGATCGCAGGATCGCGGCGGCTGGGCACAAAGGCGGCCATCCCGCCGATCGCATGCGCACCTCGGCGGTGGCAGGTCCGCACCAGCAGCTGCGTGTACGCGCGCATGAACGGAACCGCCATGGTGACCTGAGCGCGGTCGGGCAAGACCATCTCCGGCCGGTCACGAAACTTCTTGATGATGCTGAAGATGTAGTCCCAGCGGCCGGCGTTGAGCCCGACTGCGTGGTCGCGCAGCTCGAAGAGGATCTCGTCCATCTCAAAGGCCGCGAGGATGGTCTCGATCAGCACCGTCGCCTTGATGCAGCCGTGGGGAAGGCGGAGCTGCTGCTCAGCGTGAGTGAAGACGTCATTCCAGAGCCTCGCCTCCAAGTGGCCCTCGAGCTTGGGCAGATATAGATAGGGACCGCTTCCGCGGTCGAGGAGTCGGGCCGCGTTGTGGAAGAGGAACAGGCCGACGTCGAAGAGCGCCGCCGCCGGGGGCTGCCCATCCACTGAGACGTGCTGCTCGAGCAAGTGCCAGCCCCGCGGCCGGACCACCAGCGTCGCCGTGCGCTCCGCGAGGCGATACGTCTTCCCCTCGGGCGACGCGAACTCGATGGTCCGCTCGACGGCGTCGATGAGATTGACCTGTCCCTCCACGACATTCTCCCAGGTCGGTGAAAGGGAGTCCTCGAAGTCGGCCATGAAGACTCGGGCGCCGGAGTTGAGCGCGTTGATGATCATCTTGCGCTCGGCTGGTCCGGTGATCTCGACGCGGCGGTCTTGCAGATCTGGCGGAGTGGGAGCGACGCGCCAGTCGCCCTCGCGGATATCCCGTGTCTCTGCAAGGAAACCCGGCTCTTCGCCCGCGCTCAACCGCGTTTGGCGCTCCGCGCGAGCAGCAAGCAGCCGTTCCCGTGCGTCGGCGAATCGTCGCTGCAGACCGGCGACGAAATCGAGCGCGTCTGGAGTGAGCACCTCGGCACCGCGCTGCCCGGCCGGTGCGAGGACTTCGACGTTGTCGGCGCTGCTCATGCTTCACCTCGACAGTAGGACCGTTCTTCCGCGCCAATGCTCACACATCGACGTCCGACCATGGTGTCGCTTGTGAGCGCCGAGGTCCACACACGATCGGCGACCGGCGCCGCAGCTCAGTCCGGAGGAACCGACTCGACCAGGCGATAGCCGCCAGCTCCGTCCATGGCCACACCGGCTGAGGTCCACCCTGGCTGGCCGTGGAGGTGACGTTCTCGCCGTCGCTCGCCACGCCGTTGGGCGTGCCCACGCACGCACTGATGTGGTTGTTGGGCAGTGCTGGCGCCCCGACGCGATCTCAGCAGTCGAACACCGACCAGCAGATGTCGCTCCGCAACCGCTGGTCGTCGAGTACCAGCTCGCGAATCCCCTCTCGGAGCTGGTCGCGCTGCCACCGGCACTCGAGTCGCCCTGCGCTCTCGCCCTCTCCTTCCGGCGCGGCAGCACGTGCGGCCTTGATCGCATAGGCGGCCGCACCGAGCTCGTGCGCCGCGACGTGTGCGACGGCCGCGGCCTGGCCGGCAGCGTACGCGGCATGCCGTGCTGCCCCACTCAGGTCTCTGGCCGCGGCCATTGCATGGCCGGCCGCCGTGCGAGCCTGGGTCATGGTGATCTCGCCGCGCGCCCAGGCCCGCCCGAGTTCGATCGCGCGACGTGGCCGCGGGTCCTCAGGCTGAGCCGACTCGAAGAGGTCAAGGACGTGCTCCGCGCACGATGCCGCCCATAGGGCGACAAGCTGGTGATCCGAATCGGTGAGGGTGCCACCGCGGCGGATCGTCACGAAACGAGGGTCGCGGTCTTTCGGGAGGATCACACCCAGAGTCTCCATCGAACTCAGGGCGCTTCATGACGCCGGTGTCGGGGCGTCAGTAGTAGTGCCGCCGTCCCCCAACGGCGTGCCCCATCATTCCCGCCAGGGCGAGGATCACGCCGATCACGACCAGGATGATCCCGACGCTCCAAAGCAGAGGGATCGCGGCCAAGAACCCGATGATCATCAGGATCACGCCCAGCAGAATCATTGGTCGCCCTCACACTAATGACTAGAGATAGCAACCGCTATCATATAGTAGGGGCGCGGAATTAGCCAGCAGTAGCACACCATCGCTGGGAAGTGGCTTCCCACGGCCAGGATCGGGTGACGCGGTGGCTGGCGAAGTAGACTGCCGGGGGTGATTGCTCGATTCGTCGGCGCGGTCGACGCCCGAGCGGGCGCTGTCATCGAGGCGGCTAGCAGCCAGCATCACCGCCGTCGCTTGGCTCGCGTCGGGTCCGCCCACGCGTTCGAGGGAAGGCGCGATGCATGGTCCAGTGGGCCCTCGCTCCCGCGTGACGGGAACCGGATGGACGTCTACATCGATGGCAAGGCGGCTCTGCCCGCGATCGCCGATGCGGTGCGTGCCGCTGAGTCGTTCGTCCACGTCGCCGGCTGGACAATCGACCCGGACTTCGCCATCGAGCACGAGCCAGAGCTGGTGACGGTGCGCGATCTGCTCGCCACGGCCGCCCGACGTGTCGATGTTCGGGCGCTCGCATGGGCTGGGGCGCCAGTCCCCGTGATGCATCCGACGCGCGCGGATGCCGCACGCTCGATGAGCGCGCTACTCCGCGGGACACGGATTCACGGCGCGTTGGATAAGCGCAATCGGCCGATGCACTGCCATCATGAGAAGCTGGTGATCATCGATGGAACGGTCGCATTCGTCGGTGGCATGGACCTCACCGACTTGGACGGGGACCGCTACGACGGCGCACCACATCCGGGTGGCCACGCTTTGGGTTGGCACGATGTCCTCGCCTGCCTCAGCGGCCCCACGGTGGCAGATGTCGCATCACATTTCGCCTTGCGCTGGGAGGCCACGACCGGGGAGCGCCTCCCGGCGATTGCCACCCCACCACCCGCTGGGACCACTCGCGTGCAACTCGTGCGCACCGTCCCTGAACACACGTACAGAGCTTTGCCCCGTGGCGACTTCAGCGTCCTCGAGGCGTACGTGGGAGCCTTTCGCAACGCCCACCGACTCATCTACATCGAGAATCAGTTTCTCTGGAGCACAGAGGTGGTTGCGGTGCTTGCTGAGCTTCTGCGCCGGCCTCCGGCTGATGATTTCCGCCTCTGCATCGTGCTCCCGAAGCGCCCCAACAACGGCAACGACGACACGCGCGGTCAGCTCGGTGTGCTCCGGGAGGCGGATCGCCACGGACGTCTGCTCGCAGGGACCATCGGCCCACTCAATCGCAACCGGCCAGCAGTGTACGTCCATGCGAAGGTGTGCGTCGTCGATGACGCATGGCTCACGGTCGGATCGGCGAATCTCAATGAGCACTCGCTGTTCAACGACACCGAGGTCAACCTCGTGACTGACGACGCGACGCTGGCCCGACACGTTCGCGAACGTCTCTGGAGCGAACACCTCGCCGAGGAGTGCGCCGGCCGCGATCCCATCGAGGTGGTCGAGAACCTGTGGCGCCCGGCGCTGACGGCATCGGCGCCGTACACGCGGCCCCTTCGTCCGCTGCCCGCGATCTCACGGCGGTCGGCGCGGCTGAAGGGACCGTTGAAGGGGCTGCTGGTCGATGGCTGAGGGGCGCACCCGCTAGCGTTGTTCTGGTGCCATGCGATGGGGTGCGGTGCGGATGCCGAAGATTGGCCTGGTCAGCCTCCCCAAGGACAGGCTGAGCGATGTCCACGCCACCCCGACCAGGAGGCCGCCGACCACGTCACTCGGCCAATGCGCGCCCACGTCGATGCGACTCAGCGCGGCTCCCACGACCACCGCGGCGACCAGGATCCAGCACCCGATATGCAGGATGCGGGGCAAGCCTCGCGCGAGAAGAACGATAGCGAGCACGCCCAACCAAACAAAGAATGCGACATGGCCACTCGGGAAGCTGTAGCCGGTGAGATGAGACACGGTATGGGGAAGGCCGGTCGGGCGTGGCCGCGCAATCACGTTGTTGATGCCGGTATAGATGACGACGTACAGCGCGGAGAACGCGACGAACAGCGTGGCTGGTCGCCGAAACAGAAAGGTGATCAAGATGACTGCAGCGCCGACGCCGACACCGATGAATCCCTCGAACGCTGAGATAAACGCGTTGAAGGGCGGGATGGCGCCGGCGTTCACCGATTGAACATCGACTGCGATGGGACGGTCGAAGAAGAACGGAGCCGGGTGAATTGCCACCGCGACAGTGAGGATCGCAAAGAGCACGCCCGTCACCGCGAAGATGGCCATGAAGCCGGGATCAACCTCGCCGACGATGCGATGACCGAGGGAGGAGGACCGTCCAAGCATGGCTAGGATTGTCGCCGATCCGCGCACAGCCGCCAGGGAGACTCACTAACATCATGCCTATCATGTTGGCGTGAGCGAAGCCAGTCGGGCTGCGACCGAGGTCCTGGCCGGCGAGCCGGGTCCGGCTGCGCGGAGGTGGCTGGGACCCGTGGTCGTGATCGCAGCCGTCCTCTTCGTCGTCGACACGCTCCTGGTCGTGAGCGGTATCACGCGCAGCGCGTTCGACGTGCCCGTCGAGCGGACCGTGCAGAGCCTGCCCTGGGGGCCCCTTACATATTGGATGACGCTGACCAACGTCACAGGTGGTCTGGTCCAGGATCTGTTCGGCGCCGCTGCTGTTGTCGCTGTGTTTCTCTGGGATCGCCGCGCCGGGTGGCTGCTTGCACTGGGGGCCCTGGGGAGCCTTATCGACCAGGTTGTCAAGGTGTCGATTGGACGGCACCGGCCGACCGCCGACGTGGTGGCGATACTCGATCCGTCGAACGGCTACAGCTATCCTAGCGGTCATGCTGTGTTCTTCACGTGGCTGTGGTTCATGCTCGCGGCGAGTCTGTCCCCGCGTATAAGGCCGAGGTGGCGCGCGTGGCTCTGGGGTCTGGCCGCTGCGCTGATTCTGCTGGCGTGCATCGGTCGGGTATGGGCTGGCGCGCACTGGCCCACAGATGTCATCGGTGGGTTCCTCCTGGGATTGGCCTGGTCGGCGTTCGTTCTGTGGTTGCCTCAACGTTGGCTTCCGACACCCAGTCGGCGATGGTTTCGACGGCGCCACGCGGATCCGTTGGTGGCGGAATGAACGCCCGCTCCCGGTTGGCCGCCGGCTTTCTGCTCGGAATCGTCGCCTTTGCTCCCGCCATGGTCTTCACCCCGTGGCAGGTCGCCGTTCTCGTGGGCTGGGACACGGTGGCGGCAACGTTCGTCGGCTCTGTGTTTCTGGCCACCCGGGGCAAGGACTCCGCGGCAACGATGGAGATGGCGACCTCGGAGGACAACTCCAGGGTGGCCGCCGATACCGTCCTGGTCGGAGCCAGCGTCGCAAGCCTGGTGGGTGTGGTCTTCGCGCTTCTCAAGGCCGGCGGCGAAACCGGTACGGCTCACATCCTGATCATCGCCGTCGCGTTTCTCAGCATCGTGCTCTCCTGGATTACCGTTCACACCGTCTTCACGTTGCGCTACGCCAGGCTGTACTACTCAGCCGGAGGCGGGATCGACTGGCACGCTCGCGATCGGCCCGATTTTGGGGACTTCGCTTACGTGGCCCTCACCCTTGGAATGACCTTTCAGGTCTCCGACACGGACATCATCTCCAAGCCGATTCGGAAGGCCGCTCTCCGCCACGCCGTGCTGTCGTATGTGTTCGGCGTGGTGATCTTGGCGACCACCATCAACGTCGTCGCCAGCCTCCTCGCCAAATAGGACTGGCTTGTCTCTACTCAGGCTTCGCCTCCGACCGCCAGCCGAAAAGCGTTGGCGCACAATCTATCCGTGCCGAAGGCCGTTCCACCGTTTGAATCAATCGGGGCGAGCGGGTCAGCCCTGGCGGGCCGCGCCGGCAACAGCCGTGCCGTGGAGGCATTAGCTCGCGGAGGTCTGGCGGCTCGCGGCCTCACCTACCTCATCATCGCGTCGATCGCAGCGCAGGTCGCGGTCGGCAGGGCAGCCCAGAGCGCCGATCAGAACGGTGCGATCGAGGACGTCGCCGCCCAGTCTTTTGGCCGGTTTCTTCTGATCGTCTTGGCTCTGGGCTTTGCCGCCTATGCGCTGTGGCGCTGGTCCGTGGCGGCCGTGGGCAGTCCTGGTGCCGGAGCGAAGTCAACGGCCGAGAAGTCGGGCCGACGGCTGGGCGCGCTGGCGAGCGGCTTCGTCTACGCGGGTCTCTGTGTCACCACCATTGTTGTGGTCGCTGGCCGATCGGCGTCCTCGAGCACCCAACAGCAGCAGAGCACGACCACTTGGCTGCTCGGACTTCCTCTGGGGCGTGCACTGGTGATCGCCATCGGTGTCGGCGTCGTCATCGCTGGATGCGCGGTGATCTGGTGGGCGGTTTCCCGACGGTTTGAGAAGAACCTGGCCTTCGAGAAGATGGGACCGCGAATGCGCACTTGGGCCACAGGGCTGGGCGTCGCCGGTAACGGCGCGGGCGGGATCGTGCTCGTCCTCGTCGGCATCTTCCTCGTCGAGGCAGCCGATGCCAACAATGCCGGCGCCTCCAAGGGTCTTGACCAGACCCTGCGCACCGTCGCCACCGAACCGTTCGGCACGGCGCTTCTGCTGGCCGTCGCCGTCGGCCTCGTCGCGTATGGTCTGTACTCGTTCGTCGAGATGCGGTTTCGGCGCGTCTGACGCTCAGCCGCCGAGCCCTGGATCCGGAATGATGGCGCTCGGAACGAGGCGGCCAGTCAGTCCTTGATCTTCTCGCCGAGCTCGTCGGCTTTGTCCTTGACGTTCTCACCGACGTTCTTCACGTCACCAGCCACTTGCTGCTTCTTGCCCTCGGCCTTGAGGTCCTTGTCTCCAGTGAGGTCACCGGCTGCCTCCTTGACCTTGCCCGCAAACTTGTCGCTGTCGCCACCCATCTGTTTGACCTCCTTGCGGCAAACGTTGACCTTCAGCCTAGACCGGAGGTACCTGTCTTTACCGGGCGAGGGTCGCAAACGACGGAATTGCGGGATCAACGGAACCGGGGGTGATGGCATCCCGAGCTCCGGACACGGCACAGAGTCGGATCCCGCCACTGAGTGACGCGAGATGCCCGACGGTACACCGCCTCCGCGTCACATGGGGCAGGACAATCGAGAAAGGCCTCTATCAGCGAAAAGAGCACTAATCTCCGTCGGGAGGACTGATCCCGATGCGGTGCACGTCAGTGGAGACCGCTGGGAGCCGAGATCAGCGGATTGAAAACAATCCCATCCGTGCCGAAGGCCGTTCCATCGGATGACTCAGTTGCCGGCGGCGGGTCAGTGCTGGCGCGCGGCGCAGGCAACAGCCGCTCCAACCACGTCTCGGCTTGGGTTCAGCTTTCTGTGACCGGCGTGGACCGCCGTGTGGTCACCGTGGCTCGCCATGTGATGAGCGTGGACCGCCGTGGAAGTTGGGGGTGAGTAGTTGCCTAAAGCACCTTTTCAGCCCTTCCCGAATACAGAATGAGAGACGTACCTTGCCAAGGTAAGGGTCGCGAGTTCGAGCCTCGTCTCCCGCTCCGTTCGGGTCGGTGTCCGAACCGGGCCGTGCCTTGGCGCGCTAAGTGCTGTGGGCCACGCTGAGAATAGGCGCTGCCGAGCTGCGCGCGGCTGGGTTAGGCTGATGGCTTCTACTGCTCCGGCCACCACAGCCGGGTGCGGACCCCCAAATTCAGGAGATTCCAATGCTTGCGCTCAACCTGCTCGGTACCAAAGAAATCATTGTCTACGTGGTGGTGATCGTCCTCATCGTTGCCGGCTGGTTCGTCCTCCGAGGGCGGTCCCGGCGGTGAAGCTGCGGGTGTGCTGCGAGTAGCTGCATCGTGAAGGCAACCATCGTCGCGCTCAAGCACGACGCGGTGAAGCACTCGAAACGCTGCGCGACCTCACCCGCGGCACCTCTCCACCCTTGCTTGCCGACAAGGGCCTCGCCGCCGCACTGCAATCGCAAGCCGGCAAGCCACGCTCCCGGTGCATGTCGGTGCCGATGGCGTCGAATGCTATCCGCAAGAGACGGAGGCAGCCCTGTACTTCTGCACGCTGGAGGCACTGCACAACGTGCAGAAGTACGCGGCGGCGTCAGCGGTCGCGGTGCGCTTGCGCGACGATGAGAAGCAGTTGTGTCGCCCCGAACTGCAACCAGCGCCGCGTCTCGACACCAGGGGTGACCGCATGCGGCTCGCACCACTCGCGGCGGCTGGCGGGCATTGGGACGCCAGCCTGGCCTCTCCCACAACGTTGGTGCCG
>CALAQT010000455.1 GCA_937888775.1 uncultured Actinomycetes bacterium
CCGAGCCGCACCCGCCGCGCCCCGAGTCGCACCCGCGCCCCGAGTCGCACCCGCGGCCCCGCGCCGGGCTGCACCTAGGTCGCGGTTCCCGGGGTGAGCGCGCCCGCCCGCTCGAAGATGAGTTCCGGGATGAGGCACGCCGGGGAGAGGCGCAACAGCAACCGCACGCCCTCGGCGATGTCCTGGGGGCGAATCATATCTTCGCCGGCGACTGTGCCCTTGACGAAATCGGTCATCGCCGTGTCGACGAACGCCGGGCAGAGTGCGCACGATTTGATTCCGTCGCGGCCGAGTTCGCGGTTCATCGCCTCGGTGAAGCCGACGATCCCGTGCTTGGTGGCCGAGTAGACCGACAGCCAGGGCTGGCCGATCTTGCCGCTGATCGAGGCGGTGTTGACGACGAGCGCCTTGCGGTGCTCGGCGCCGGCGGCCTTCAGTAGCTCGATCGACTCCCGGTAGAACAGGATCGTCGAGCGCAGGTTGACGTCGAGCTGCATGTCCAGGCGCTTGGTCTCGATCTCGGCGACCGGCACGCCGACGCCGACCCCGGCGTTGTTGACGAGCACGTCCAACCGGCCGAAGCGCTCGCGGTGGGTGGTCACCACCTCACGGATCGCGTCCTCGGAGGCCATGTTGGCGGCGACCGTGACGATCTCAAAACCCTCGCCGGAGAGCTCGCCCGCTGCCGCCTGCAGCTTGTCGGGCCGCCGCGCCACCAGCGTGATCCCGTAACCCTCCTGTCCGAGCACACGCGCGATCTCAAGTCCGATCCCGCTCGATCCGCCCGTTACGATCGCTGCTCGCTCTGGCATTGGTTCTCCTAGCCTGCGCCGTTTGTCTTCTTTGAGCCGCGTATCCAATCAGGACTGCGGTTCGCGTGTCCGGCACGGCCGGGGAGATCTCAGCGCTCGGAGATCTTGATCGTCGCGGCGCTGTGCGCGATCGTGTCGATCGCGCACAGCGGCAACGAAACAGCGTTACTTGTTGACTCCGAACGCGAACACGGTCGTCGAATTGAACGGCGTGCCCGGGTTGAGCACGGTCGAGGGGAAACTCGCCTGGTTGGGCGAGTTGGGGAAATGCTGGGTCTCCAGCGTGAACCCGGATCCCTGCCGATAGATCTTCCCGCCGGTGCCGACCAGGTCGCCGACGAGGAAGTTGCTCGTGTAAAGCTGCACGCCCGGCTGGGTCGTGTAGGTGGTGAGGGTCCGGCCACTGACCGGATCGACCGCCCTGGCCGCCAGCGCCAGTGCGTCACCGGAGCCCCGGTTCAGGACCCAGTTCTGGTCATAGCCGTGGGCCAGCAGCAACTGCTGGTTGGCGTCACGGATGTTCTGGCCGATCGGCTTGATCGTGCGGAAATCGAACGGCGTGCCGGCCACCGGCGCGATCTTCCCGGTCGGGATCAGACCCGCGTTGGTGGGGGTGTAGCTGTCGGCATTGATCATCAGCCGCTGGTTGTACACGTCACCCGAGCTCTCGCCCGCGAGGTTGAAGTACGTGTGGTTGGTCATGTTGATGACCGTCGGCTCCGTCGTCGTAGCGTGGTATTTGATCTCCAGCGCGTTCTGGGAGGTCAGCGTGTAAGTCACGGTCGCCACGACTGTGCCCGGGAACCCGTCCTGCCCATCAGGGCTGGTGTAGGTCAGCTGCAGCGAGACGCCACCCGAACTGGTGCTCGTGCTCGGCGTCCAGACCTTCTCGTTCCACGCGTGCGTGCCGCCGTGCAGGGTGTTGACGCCGTTGTTGATCGGCAGGTGGTACGTGTGGCCGTTCAGCGTGAACGCCCCGTTGGCGATCCGGTTCGCATACCGGCCGATGATCGCGCCAAAGTAAGTCGTGCCCGAACCCCCGGAGGGCTGCGGATACGCGTCGTTGGCGAGATAACCGGACAGATGCTTGAAGCCGAGCGCGACGTCGGCGAGGTTGCCTGACCGGTCGGGCACGTCGATTGACTGCACCACGCCGCCGAAGTTCGTGATCTTGACGTCCATACTGCCGTTGGACAGGGTGTACAGATGGACCGGCTGACCGTCGACTGTGCCGAATGGCTGCTTGACCACGCTGTGCGCCGAGACCCGGTGCCGCGAGGCGGATGCGCTACCTCCGAATGCCATCAGCGCGACCAGGACCATGACTGCCGAGCCTGCCGCCAGTGCTGCAAGTGGCCGAGCTCGTCGTTGAAACGAGCTTCGCATGCGTGCTCCTCTCTTGCGGCGGCTGATAGCCGCCGCTCTCCCTGCTCTGGGCGGGCCGACTTGGGCCCATGGCCGCAGTCGCACCCGCCCCGTGTACGGTTGATGCTAGTACCCGGCCAGCACCCCTTCAAGCGGGGTTCCTACCTACGGTGTCGAGTTGCGACAACCGGAGACTGACCATGTTGCGGTGCACGATCTGCGGAAGTCAGTCTGCGTTGAACCCCCTATCCGAGCCGCCGGACCTCGCAGGCCGTATTCCTCCGAAGCTCACTCCATGGTTTTGTTCAGATGCCGCGCCGGCCTGTCCGTGCCACGCTCGCCACATGGGACCTGATCCGGACATCTACAACGTCAAGCTCGGCTTTGAGCGGCTCGACGCGGCCGGTCAGCGCCTGCGGGATTCGCTCGACCTGGATCTGCTGCGCCACGCGCGCCGGGCTCTGCTCCCGCTCCCGTTGATTGACCGTCCACGGAAGCTGTCGAGCGACGTCTTCCCGCCGTTTCGAAGTCGTCCGGCGACCGCTCTCGCCGGTAGGCGCGTCGCGGTCGTCGCGTCCGGGGGCGCCGGCGCCGCCGTCGCCCTGATCGGCGCCGCGCGAGCGTTCGAGGAGGCCGGCCTCGAGCCGGAGCTGATCTCCGGCTGCTCCGGGGGTGGGATGTTCGGCTCGCTCTGGGCGGCCGGGTTGTCGGCGCAGGAGATGGCCGATTTCGTCCTCTCATGGCAGCCGGAGCGCTACCTCGACCCGCAGTGGCTACGCCTCCCGCGCTTTGCGCTCACGGCGCTGCGCGGCTTCACGGGCGCGATGAAGGGGGAGGCGGTGCAGCGTCTATTCGACGAGCGCTTTGGCGGCCTCACCGCGGGAGAGTTCCCGATTCCGTTGGCGACGATCGTCTACAACACCGACCTCGGGCTGACGGAGTACTTCGGCACCCACACGACGCCGGAGGTATCGATCGGGCGGCTGGTGCGGATCACGATCGCGCTGCCGGTCTTCATCGAGTCGGTCGAGGTGCGCGGGCATCTTTACGTTGACGGCGGCCTAATCGAGCTGCTGCCGACCCAGCCGACGATCGAGCATGGTCCCTTCGATCACGTCTTTGGCATCAACTTCATGCTTCCCGCGGGACTCAAGCCGGACGACATCACGGGCTGGCACGAGAAGCCGATGGGCATCGTGCGAGCGAGCCGCGAGCTGCAGCAGGCCTACCACGTCGAGTTCGCCCGCCGCGCCCGCCGCGAGCTCGGCGACACGTTGACGATCATCGACGCCGCCGATCCAAGCCTGTGTCGTGGCGCCTGGCTCTATGACCTGTTCATCGACCGCGACGGTTGGCCGGAGCTGATCCGCACCGGCTACGAGCGGACCACGCGCGCGCTTGCGCCGACGCGGCGGCGGCCCGCTCGCTCGAACGGTGCGGGGAAGGCTGCCGTGGCTGAGGCCGGCGGCCGGTAGTCCACCTGGCCGCAGGCTCGTCGACGCCTGATCGGTCGTCCATGCCTGATCGGTCGTCCACCTGGCCGCAGGCTCGTCGACGCCTGATCGGTCGTCGACGCCTGATCGGTCGTCCACGCCCGATCGGGGGCGGCGCCTCGCCGGCGGGGCCATTGTTGAGGACATCCGCAAGGCTGCACAGGCAAGGCTGCGCTGGGGATCAGGACGCGCCCAGGATGTCGGCCAGCCAGGTGGTGGCGATCGGTAGTTGCGAGGGCTCGATCTGGTGGGCGGCGTCTGACTCGTGATATTCGACGGTGAGACCGTCGGACTCGAGTTGGTCACGCGCGCGACGACCGAACTCCACCCCGATCACCGGATCGTGGCGCCCGTGGGCGATGAAGGTGCGGATCCCGGGGCGGTCCCTAAACGCGGGCCGCCAGCCCTCCACGACCGGTATGAAGCCTGAAAAGGCCAGGATCCCCGCCACCGCCGGGCGATCTGATCCGAGGCCGAGCGCATAGCTCATCACCGTGCCCATCGAGAAGCCGCCCAGAACCGTGCGCTCGGGCGCGATCTGGGTGCGCTCCCACAGCTCGTCGTGGAATTCGGCCAGCGCCCGGTAGGAGTCGCCGAACGTGACCGGATCCGGATAGCCGACGCGGGGCACGACGTACCAGTGATGGCCGGTCCAGCCCGGCAGCGTGAGCGGGGCCCTCGGCGTGGCGATGTGGAGCCGGCGCTCGGGGTCCAGAGCGTCGCCGAGCGAGAGCAGGTCGCGCTCGTCGGCGCCACGACCATGATGCAGGATCAGCAGGCCCTGCGCCTGCGCCGACGCCGGACGCTCCATGAACACCAGCGGGCTCATCAGTCGACCTGCTCCCGGGCGGCGACGCGGGGGTTGAGAACCGGTGCGAGCTGTCGCTCCAACTGCGCCCGCAGGTGCTCGTGCATCTTCGGAAGCTTGAGCTCCTCGCCCAGGTGGCCGGGGTCCTCGTCGACGGCGAACCCGGGCGACAGCGTGGCAATCTCGAACAGGATCCCGCGCGGCTCGCGGAAGTAGATCGACTGGAAGTAATCACGATCGAGCACGTCGGTCACGTATCCGCCCGCCTCGCGAACGCGCTGCTGCCAGGCGAGGTGGTCCTCGTCGCGTGAGCCCCAGGCGATGTGGTGGACCGTGCCAGCGCCCTGGATCCCGACCGCCTCGGGCGGGCTGTCGTAGGCCCAGTCGAATCGGCGCTGCTCGCCGTCAAGCCGGTAGGCGCCTGCACCAAGGCTGGTGAACCCAAGCGTCTCGGTCAGCAGCGGCGCTTGGCCCTCGGCCTCGGCGGCGAACGCCCGGGCGCCCTGCACGCCGACGATCGCGTGTTCGGACGGGATCTGGGGATGGTGGGCAGCCAGCGGCGGCTCGCTGTCGCGGGCGATCACCAGCTCGAGGTGCAGCCCGTCGTAGTCGTCGAGCCCGACCGAACCCTCGCTGCGCTGAGCGTCGTAGCCCGCCGCTCCCAGCCGCTGGGCCCAGAAGTCCAGCGCGTGGGGCGACCCGACGCCCAGCTGGATCGTATGGATCATGCCCGCTCCCGCGCGACCCCGGCGCGCGCCGGAGAACTCAAACCAGGTGAGGATCGACCCGGGGGCTCCGCGCTCGTCGCCGAAGTAGAGGTGATAGGCCTCCGGCGCGTCGAAGTTGACCGTCTTCTTGACCAGGCGCAGGCCCAGCAGGTCGGCGTAGAAGTCAACGTTGCGCTGCGCCTCGCCGGTGATCATCGTAATGTGGTGTAGGCCTTCAAGCTGCATCCTGTCTCCTGACGTTTGCTTGCTAGCGCAAGCATATAACATCTGTCCGCGTTAGCAGGCGTTTCGGGCGCTAAGGGTTCGTGGGCCCTACACTTGCTAGCGCAACGATGTCAGCTCCAGTCGACCCGTCAACCCCGCTCGCCTGCCTGGCCAATGGATCCCGGCAGTGGTCCGCATCGCAGGCCGATGCCTGGATCGGCCTGCTGGAGACGCACAAACGCCTCACGCGCGAGCTGGATGCCGAGCTCGAGCGACGTCACGGGCTCGGCCTCAGCGGGGTCGAGGTGCTCGGCCGCCTGGCCACGGCGCAGGGTGGCGGTGTGCGGCTGTCCTCCCTGGCCGGGGAGACCGGCCTGAGCCTGAGCCGGATCTCCAGGGTCGTGGATGTGCTCGAGCGGCGCGCCCTCGTCCAGCGCCGGCCGTGTGCATCCGACGCACGCGCCGTGGAGGCGCATCTGACCGAGTCCGGCGGTGCCCTGGCGGGCGAGACCCAGGTCACACACCTGGATTTCGTCCGACGGCGGTTCTTCGATCAGCTCGAGCCCGGCGAGCTCGACACGCTGGCGCGGGTATTCGGGCGGATGGCACCGGCCGATGCCGTCCGCTGCGTGGCCTCGGCCTTCCGGTAGTAATGGAGGAACGCACGCTAAGGGGAGTACCTGTGGGCCTCGGCCTTCCGGTAGTAATGGAGCAGGAACGCACGCTAAGGGGAGTACCTGTGGGCCTCGGCCTTCCGGTAGTAATGGGAGTACCTGGGTCGGCCGCCGCGACCACGCCATCCTGCTCACAGCGGTCCAGGCGTACGTCGAGGGGGGGTAGACCTGCCCTTGAGGGTTACATCAGTACCGACAGCGCCATGATGAACGCGAAGGCGATTAGTGAAACCGCGGTCTCCATCACTGACCAAGACTTGAACGCCTGACCGACGGTCAAACCGAACGATTCCTTGACCAGCCAGAAGCCGGCGTCGCTGACGTGCGAGAGGAACAGGGACCCCGCGCCGATGGCCAGCGCCAGCAGAGCGTCGTGGGTCAGGCTCAGGCTGCCCGCCAGCGGCGCGACGATCCCTGCCGCGGTGATCGTCGCCACCGTGGCCGATCCGGTGGCTAGGCGCAGCGCAACGGCCACCAGATAGCCCAGCAGGAGGATGGACAGTGCGTGCCGTTGGCGAACTTGGCCACCGAGTCACCCACGCCGGCACCGATCAGGGTCTGTTTAAACCCGCCGCCGGCTCCGACGATCAGGATCACCGCGGCGACCGGGCCGACGCTGGCTCCGATCCGCGAGGAGATCTTCTGGCCATTCAGTCCGACGGCGTAGCCGAAGGTCACCGTCGCAAGCAGAACGGCGAGGGTCATCGCGACAAGCGGTTCGCCGATGAAATCCAGCACCGTCTGAGTCATTGGAGCGGGCTTGGCGCCGTTCCAGATGATGTCGGCCAGCGCCTTGGACAACATCAGTACGACCGGGAAGATGATCGTGGCCAGCGTGACACCGAACGACGGCGGCCGTTTGACGTCCTCGTGCTGGGATTTAGTAGCCGTGGTGTCGACCCCGCCGGCGTAGGCCGGGGCACCGACCGGCACGACTCTGGCGATCAGGATCGAGAGCAACGGGCCACACAGAATGACGGTCGGAATCGCCACCACGATGCCCAACGCCAGCGTCGTGCCCAGCTGGGCGTGCACGGCGGCGATGGCGATCAGCGGACCGGGGTGCGGCGGGATCAGGCCATGCAGCACCGACAGGCCCGCCAGCGCCGGGATCGCGACCCGCATCAGCTTCAGCCCTGAGCGCTGGGTGACCAGGACGATCACCGGAAGCAACAGCACCAAGCCGATCTCGAAGAACATCGGCAGGCCGATGACGATCGCGACCAGCGCCATCGCCCACGGGACCATCGACAGAAACGGATGCATCTTCAGCACGACGATCAGCAAGACGATGATCGCGATACCGATGACGGTGACCACGATCAGCCGTGTGTCGTGGGTCGCCCAGGGCTTGGTGATGGCGGCAGCGGCGGCTAGGGTCGCGTTCATCGGCTACTTTCCCGCCTGAGTCGAAGCCTTGGGGATCAGACCGAGGCGGCTCATGATCGCAGCCGTCTCGACCGACGTACTGGCTCCAATCTCGACGGTGATCGAGTTCTCCTCGGGCGTCGGCGGTTCGAGCGCGTCGAACTGCGAGTCGAGCAACGAAGCGGGCATGTAGTGGCCGTGGCGAGCCGCCAGCCGGCGGGCGATCTGCTCACGGGTGCCAGCCAGATAGACGAACACGACGCGCTCGCCACGCAGAACATCGCGATAGCTCTTCTTCAGCGCCGAGCAGGTGATGATGCCCGGCCGTCCAGCGTCGGTGTGTTCACCAATCCACTGAGCGACCTTCGCCAGCCACGGCCATCGGTCCTCGTCGTCGAGTTGGTGCCCGGAGGCCATTTTGTCGACATTGGCCGCGGGGTGCAGGTCGTCACCCTCTTCGAAGTCCCACCCCAGGAGGCCGGCGAGCAGCCCTGCCACCGTAGACTTCCCGCAACCCGAGACACCCATCAACACCAATACCGGCGGCTGTCCAGGCGACGCATTGACCATGGACGCAGTCCTCGCCTTCATCTGGGACTCCGCGGCGCTGTCAACTGTATACCCGCCGGCACCAAATGCCTCCCCGACGCGCCGCTATACCTGCGAACCGAGGCCGACGGCGACCATGAGCGCTTCCTCGCCACGACGATCCGGCGCGCTCGGGTACCACAGCGACCGCGTGTACGTGCACGCGAAGGTCGGAATCGTCGACGACCGCTGGCTCACGCTCGGCTCGGCGAACCTCAACGGGCACTCCTTCTTTAGCGACAGCGAGGTCAACGTGGTCACCTGCGACGCGGCGCTCGTGCCGACACCCGACCGCGACTGTGGGCCGCCCAGCTCGAACGCGACGTTGACGCGGTCGCCGGCGACCCGGAGCACCGTCGTCGACGAACTCTGGCGCCGGATCGGGCCGAGCAGCCCCAGCGCCGCAACCCCGGTGAGCCGTTGACCCACGGGCTGATGAAGCCGCAGGCGACCTCACGCGGTTCCGAGCGGCTGCTGGGCCCTGTGCAGGCGCTCCTTGTTGACGGCGCTGTAGTTCCTGAGAACGTTGTTCATCCGGGCCTCCCTGGGGGCTGAGTGGTGCGGTTGGGGTTCGAGCTGCGGAATCGCGTCCGCCCCGCGCCTCAGCCAGGCCAAGCGGGTGCGCCTCCTCGACCGCCAGGCACGCTAGCCGCCGACCACCTGCTGTACGGACTGGTGCTGTCGGCGACCGCCCGACCGCGCGACGCTAGACCATCAGACCCGTCCCCGACGGGAGACGCGTGCGCAGCCAAATGAGCAGCGCCGTCAAGCGCTCGATCATCAGCGCGGCGTGGCAGATACTCACCGGTGAGCTCGACCGGGAAGTCGGCCGCAACTACCTAGCCGGACGCGACCCCGGCCGCCTCGCCGCCCAGCATGTTCACCTTCCGGTGTTCGGGTGGGTCCGTTTGCACGCACGCGCGTACTAGCGCTTGTTGCGGCCGGTGAGGGCGTCACCAACCTTGTCCACCGCGTTCTTAGCGGAGCCTTTGGCTTGGTCGATGCGGCGCTCGTTCTTGAGGTGCCTGTCTCCGCTCACCGCGCCCGCCGCTTCCTTAACGCGACCTTTTGCCTTGTCGATGTTCTTGTTGGTCATCGGCCCTCCTTTGTTGGTTGAAAGATGCGTCGGTCGGTTGGCGTCTAGCGGCGCGCGCTGAGCAGTCGTGCGATCAGTCCGCCGACGATCAGGTACACGACCGTGGCGACGCCCCAGTTGACCGCCACTGCGACCCTTGCGCTGTGGAAGCTGAAGATGCCGTCGAACGGGCCGGCCAGCCAGCGTGCCGCGCCGTGGACCTCAGAGACGATGCTGTTGGTCGCATTCGCCTTGAGCAGCACGAGCACGATCCCGGCGACGATGATCAGCACGACGATGCCGACGATCAGGTGCACGACACGGGCGAGCGCGCCGATTACTGCCCCGAATCCCCGAGAGAAGCTGCCAGCGCCACCCCGGCGGTAAGACCGTCCACCGGAATCGACCGCGGAATCCGAACCGGCGGTGCTGGCTCTGAACATGAGAAACCTCGTCTTGGTCTTCAGTCCCTATCGGGCGACCCCCGATAGGTTCGCGAATCCTCAAAGGGATCAACTAGGGCGGAGGTCAAATCACGTCGGCTAGTCGCAGCGACGGCACAAGTCAGCTGCAGCGACGGCTGGTGGGCTTGCTCAGCGACCGTCCAAGAACCACTCTACTCGCGTGTGCGAATCGCCGCTAACCCGGCCGGCAGCGTCGCACCGCCGCGTGCGCGACGTGCGGGGAGTGGTGGACCAGGTCTCATAAGCCGCGCTGAGCAGCCGGGCGGGTGATGTGGGGCCAAGGATCGTCGCGGCTAAGCGCGGCCCGTGGCAGCCGAGTGCATTGTCGCCGGAACGTCAGTCGGGATGACCCTGCGAAGCGCGTTGCCACGACTGGGCGGATCGCTGAACGGCCGTGCCACCAAAGCCCCACGGACCCGTGGTGGGGGCGGGCGCCGGCGACCCTCACAGCGACCTCGGCAAGTCGAGGTCTCCTCGCGCCCGCGAGAAACCAGCTTGCACGGTGACGAGCGCACTAAACCTGGCCCGGCTGGGAGGGTCCTGCCCGCTCGCGGCGGTGCTCGACGACGATCTCCGCGCGACACCAGCGCAGCCAGGCGCCACCGGCTCAGCTCGAGCGCTTCGCGCGAACGACCAGCACGGGCCGATCGGCGTGGTGGACGACTCTGCCCGGAACGCTGCCCAGCAGCACGTCCGTCAGCCCGCCTTGCCCGCGCGAGCCGACGACGATGACGCGAGCGTCGTGTTCGGTGCCGAGGTCGAGGATCGCGCGCCAGACGTTCCGATCGGAGCGCGCGACGAGCGGGCTGGCGTCGAAGCCCGCCTCGCGCGCGAGAGCGGCACCCTGTTCGGCGGACGCTCGAGCGTTGCTGCGCTCGAGTTCATCGATCTCGCCGAAGATGGGCGCGTAGGTTGCGGCTCCCGCGGACGTGCTAACCAAGCGCTCGGCGGGGTGCCAGAGTGTCACGATGAGCGCTGGGCCTGGAATGAGCAGCTCGCCGGCTCTCGTGATGGCGGCCCTCGCGTCCTCGGACCCGTCGTACGCGATGAGGATGGGGCGTTCAGGCATGCGTTCTCCTAGATTCTTTGGGTTGGCGATCGCAGGAGCCGTCCCGCGCAAGCGTGGCCAGCCGCAAATCGAGACCCGGCTGGCCGCTCAGCTCGCCTGATTCACTGCGGAGTGCGGCTGGCGAGGTTAGGCACCGTGCGCTGACGCTCCCTCGCCATGATTACGGTGACCGGAAGCCCAAGCTTCCTCACCTTGCTCGGCAGGTCGCGCTGCAGCCAGCGCGACGTCGACTTGGGCATCGTCGAGATGATGATCTCGTCGTAGTTTCCCTTGCGCACGGCCTGCTGAATCGCCCGCAGCGGGTCCGGGCCTCCGATGTGGGACTCCACTGGTCCGCCGGCGGCGCGCTCGAGCAAAGGCACAGCGAGTTCGAGCGTCCAATCGGCATCCCCGCGCTCCGGCACATCCGGGATCAACAGTGCGAATTCACAGGGTCCCTCCTCGGCGCGCCTGGCCACCTTGTCGATGACCGCCTGCGTCGCCGCCGTCTTGTTGGCGACGACAAGGATTCGCTTCTTGCCGGCTGCCTCCATGTCCTCTCCTTCTCACGTGTTGACCTTCGCCGCGATACTCCCACAAAGATGGCATCGCCGCCACGATCCCGCTCACGGATTCCCGCTGCCCGCCGTGAGCATCCCGAGCGGCGACTTCGTCATCGCGGCCATCAGCCTTCCTACTGTCTGCCCTTCTTCGCCAAGCGGCCGTCGGAGAGCGCGGCGAGGTCGACGTCGTCGAGCGTGGTGACGACGAGGTCGGCGCCGGCGGCGGCCAGCAGTTCGGTGTCGTCGGCTCTCGCTAGGCCGAGCGCCGTCATGTTGCCCGCCTTGGCCGCTTGGACGCCGGCGTCGGCGTCCTCTATGACGAAGTTCTGCTCGGGAGGGATGGCGAGCTCCTGGGCGGCGGTCAGGAACATCTCGGGGTCGGGTTTGCCCTTGGCGAAGTCCCGGCCGGAGACGTCCGCGTCGAAGAACTCGAGCAGGGTCAGGCCCGGCCGGATGAACTGCGAGGTGATGCCATGTTCCTCGGCGAAGGTGTCCAGCCGTATCTTTCGCAGGAACAGGCCGGCGTTCTTAGACGAGGATGCGGCGGCCACCTTGATCCCGGCGTCCTTGACGGCGATGATGAAGCGCAACGCGTCGGGGTAGGCGGTGAACTCTCCGGCCTCGATGAGCTCGATCACCATCGTCTGCTTTCGCTCGGCGTAGGCCTCGACCCGAGTCTCGGCGTCGGGCACCTCGAAGTAGTCCAGCGCGGCGCGGGCGCCGCTCATGCGCGGCTTGCCGGACATCACCTGCTGGTAGATCTGCGGCGTGAATCGTTCGGCGGTCCAGGTCGTGTCGCCGCTGATGTCGCTCCACTGCGACTCCATCAGCTCGCGGAGCGCGTCGCGCCAAGCCGTCTCGTGCGGCGAGTCGACGAGCACGCCGTCGACGTCGAATATCGCCCCATGGAATTCTGTTTGCACGTCCCCTCCTCGCAGCCGTTGGATTTTAACGCGCGACACCGGTCTCGCGGCGGAGCGGGAACGCCCACCGGTCCCCGGCGCACAGCTCGTGGACCTCGTCGCCGACGCCGACCCGGACGGGTCGGCTGAAGCCCTCCGCGTCGGCGGCCACCGTAAGCTCGCCGTTCTCGAGCGTCACTCGGATCGGTGTCCCGCGGAACTGCATCGCGAACGACAGACCCTCCAGCCGGTCGGCGAGCTTGGGGTCGAAGTAGAGGACTCCGTCGCGAATCTCGCTGCCGACGTAGCCGCGTTGAAGCAGATCCAGCGTCCCCGACATCACCCCCATGTGGATTCCCTCCTTGGTGGTCCCGCCTTGGACGTCGCCGACGTCGCTCTCCAGAGCGACCATGAAGCGCTCCCAAGAGCTCTCCGGGTCGATCGAGGCCAGTGCGCCGGCGTGGGTGATGAAGCTCAGCGTGGACCCGTGTGACGTGCGCTCGTCGTAGTAGGCGATGTTCTTGCGGGCGGTATCGGGCCGGTACTCGTAGCCGAGCTGCTCGAACAGTCGGCGAAGCTCCTGCTCGGGAAACAGGAAGAACAGCATCACCGTGTCGGCCTGCTTGGCGAGCTGGTAGCGATCGGGATCGTCACCTTCGGCGCGCAGGATCCGGTCCAGCCGTTGGACGTCGTCGTACTTCTCCCGGTATGCGTCCCAGTCGAGTTCTTGGAGGTCCTCGTAGCCCTCGAACTGGCTGATGATGCCGTCCCCGTGGAACGGCACGAACATCTCGCGGCTCATCCGCTGCCAGGTGGCGATCTCCTCGTCGGTGAACCCGAGCCGCGCTCGCAGCGCTTCACGGCGGCTCGCGGGGAGAAGCTCGAGCACCTTCCCGGCGGTCTCACAGCTCCACGCGACCATCACGTTCGTGTAGGCGTTGTTGCGCAGGCCGCCCTCCTCCGCGCCCGGGTACTTCTCGTGGAACTCGTCGGGGCCCATCACGCCATGGATCTCGTAGCGGTCGCGCTCGGGGTTGAAGTGAGCGATCGAGGCCCAAAAGCGCGCGATCTCGAGCATCATCTCCGCACCGTAACCCCGCACGAACGTCAGGTCGTCGGTGGCGTCGTAGTAGCTCCAGATGTTGTAGAAGATCGCCGCGTTGACGTGCCGCTGGTTGTGGCTGAGGTCAGGTTCCCACCGCCCCGACAGCGGGTTGAGATGAACGGTTTGGGTCTCCTCCTTGCCGTCGCTCCCGCTCTGCCACGGGAACATCGCACCCCGGAACCCGGCTTCGCGCGCCGCCGCGCGGGCCTCACCGAGGCGCCGGTAGCGGTACATCAGCAGCTCCCGCGTGATCTCGGGCAGCCGGAAACTAAGGAAGGGGTAGACGTAGAGCTCGTCCCAGAAGACATGCCCGCGGTATGCCTCGCCATTGAGGCCGCGGGCGGGCACGCCGGCGTCCAGATCGGCTGTGTGGCGCGAGCAGACCTGCAGGATGTGCGAGATGTGCAAGCGCAGCAGCAGCTGCACCCGCTCATTACCGGGAAGGCGCAGATCGCATACCTCCCAGAGCTCCTCCCAAGCGCGGCCGTGGCGTCCCAGCGCCTCGGCGAAGCAGGAATAGCGGGCGGCCGATTTCCCGGCGCCGCCCAGCGTCTCATTGATCGCGCGGTCGTGCGAGGTGTAGAACGCGACCATCTTCTCGACGCGCACGGGCTCGCCCCGACGCACGTCAAAGGCGAGGACCTGCTGGATGTAATCCTCCATCTGGTACAGGCTGCGCTCGACATCCACGAGCTCCTGACCCCGATACGCGCGCGTGCGAGCCGCCTCGGCGACATACAGGTTCGACTGCCGCGTCTGGACCTTCAAGGCGATCACCTCGGCACCAAACGTTCTCGGGGACACCGGACCCAGGTGACGTCCCTCGAGCTCTCGGTAGCGGGCAACCCCGCGGTTCGTGACTCGCCCGTCGAGCGCCGTGATGACCTCCACGGCACCCGACCAGTTCTCGGGCGTCACCGTCCACTCGATGCCCGCCTGGTGCACGTGAGCCATGCTGACAAACCGGCGGCTGCGCAGCGTGGTCTCGCGACCGGCCCGGTCGCGGAAGCGCAGCTCGCGCATCACGACGGCGTTGCGGACGTCCAATTCATGCCGATAGGACAGAAGCTCGACATTGTCGAAGCCGATCGCCTCCTCGCCCTCGATCAGGAGCTTGAGCACGAGCCAGTTCGGCAGGTTCACCAGATCCTCGTTGAGGACGGGGCGCCCACCCATGATCGTCGTCTCGCGGTTGTAGCCCCCGTGGGCATAGGTGCCCGGGTAATGCACGTCGTGCGCGTCCTCCCACTCGGCGGCGCCGCGCGTGCAGAAGTAGCCGTTGCCCGTGGAGGTCAGCGCCTCGCGCAGCCCCTCCTCCTCGGGAACGAAGCGGTCGTACGCGAGCGTGAAGTCGTTCATCGAGATCCTCTTACGTGGAGCCTATGGCGCTCATCGTGCGAGGGTGCGGAGGAATCGTTCGACCTCCTCGATCGAGGTGAGGACGAAGTCGGCTGCAGTCGGGCGACCGGCAACCTCCGGATCGTCAGGGTTGCCGACGAAGACTCCGATGCCCGTTCCCTTCAGGGCCTCGAAGGCGTGCTCGTCGGTGATGTCGTCGCCCAGGTACATCGCCACGATGTCCTCACGGTCGAGATCGAGGGCCTCGAGTAGGTGCAGCACGGCCTTGCCCTTGTCCCAGTCGAGCTTGGGCTGAATCTCGTACACCAACTTGCCAGGCGTCACCTTGAGCTCATCGGGATGCTCGGCGAGCAGTCGATCGACAAGCGCCTTGATCCTCGGTCGCTCCGAATCCGAGACGAGGCGATAGTGCACGGCCACCGAGGCCATCTTCGGCTCGATCAGGGCTCCGTCGATGGCACCGGCCTCATCCCGAACACGGTTCGTCACACGCGCAAGAAGGGCATCAAAGCCGCCGCTCGCCTCATGCTCGAGCGTGCCAGCGTCCGGGCTCCAGATGTCGAAGCCATGGCTTCCTGCGACCACCAGGTCCTCGACGCCCATCAGCTGCTGCACGACCGGCCTGTCACGACCGCTCACGACGCAGACGGTGCAGCGTGTCGCCAGCGCGCGCACCGCGTCTTGCACGCTCTCGGAAATGACCGCGTCCTGCGGCCGGTCGACGATCGGAGTCAGCGTGCCGTCGTAGTCCAGGAACACGGCCGGGTGTCGGCCGGCCAACCGCTCATTCAAGGCCTCACCATCGGTCAGCGCATTCGGCAAGTCGCGCATGCTCAAGCCGCGCTCGCTCATCGGACCCCCTCCGGTCACGGCAATGGACCCTCTTTGTCAAGCGGTCGCACGCATCCTCCTTGGGACCGGGAGACTCCCTTGCACGCAGGACGCTGTCAACCCCCCCGACGAGGGCTCGTCCCTCCTTTCCCGGGACAGGAGATCCATCGTCACTCAGCGGTCACGAGCGAGGTCGCCGGCGCCCACGATCCCAGCCTCAGGACCGAGCTCGGCGATGCGCAACTCGGCGTGTGGTCGGTGCCCACGGGCGGTGAGATGCTGCAGGAACGCCCGCCCGGCCGGCCCGCGGAGCAGCTCGCCGGCCGCGGACACGCCGCCTCCGAGCACGAACAGGCCGGGGTCGAGCACCGCGGCGAGTTGCGCCATGCCGCGCCCAAGCCAGGTGCCGACGACGTCAAAGCAGCGGAGCGCCGCGACATCGCCTTCCCGTGCGGCCTGGGTGACCATGGGGCCGGTGATCATCTCCGGCTCGCCGCCGGCGAGGCGCAGCAGGTCACGCGCCATCGCCGGTGAGGCATTGGCGAGCTCCTGGGCCTCCTGGACCAGCGCCCGCCCGCTCGCGTACTGCTCCCAGCATCCCTCGAGCCCGCACCCACAGCGCCGCCCGTCCGGGACGATATTGATGTGCCCGATCTCACCGGCGACACCGAACCGCCCGCGCAATAGTCGCCCACCCAGCACGATGCCGCCGCCAATCCCGGTGCCGATCGTGAGGACCACCGCATCGTCCTCGCCACGCCCAGCACCGAACCGCGCCTCCGCCCACGCGGCGGCGTTCGCGTCGTTCTCGATCACCACCGGGAGCGAGCAGCGTCCCTCGATCGCCGCGCGCAACGGCTCATCGCGCCAGGCCAGGTTCGGGGCGAACAGCACGGTGGACCGCTGAGCATCCACGAAGCCGGCCGCGCCGACGCCGACCGCCTCGACGTCATGCGAGGCCGCCAGCTCCCCGACCACCTCAACGATCACGTCCTCGGTCCTACCCGGGTCATCAGAAGGCGTGTCGCGCTGTGCCGTTGCGAGCACACTGCCGTGCTCGTCGACGACCCCGGCGGCGACTTTGGTCCCGCCTACATCGACCCCGATCGTCACTGCCATTCGCTCTCCTCAGGTCACGCACCGCTCCGCGGAATCCGACCGAGCCGGCTACCCGGGCATCTTCTCGAGCTCCACGCCCTTGGTCTCGCGGACGAACTTCAGGACGAACAGCAAGGACAACACGGCAAAGGTGGTGTAGATGCCGTACGCGAGCCCCAGGCCGGCGTCCTTGAGCGGCGGGAAGGTGGTGGAAACCACCCAGTTGGCCACCCACTGCGCGCCCGCCGCCAACGACAGCGCGGCGGCACGAATCTTGTTCGGGAACGACTCCCCCAACAGCACCCACACCACCGGCCCCCAAGACATCCCGAACGCAAACACGAACACGTTAGCGGCGATCAGCGCGATCGGCTTGGCGGCGCCGGTGAGGACGGGTAGCGCACCCATCGGGCCCGAGCCCTTCAGCGTGGCCGTGCCGAACACGACCGCCAGCGCTCCCAGCGTGACGGCCATGCCGATCGAGCCGATTATCAGCAGCGGCTTGCGGCCGAAGCGGTCGATCGAAGCGATCGCGACGAGGGTCGTGACGATGTTCACGGCGCCCGTAATCACCGTGATCAGCAGCGAGTTGCTCGCGCTGAACCCGGCCGCCTGCCACAGCACGGTGGAGTAATAGAAGATCACGTTGATACCGACGAACTGCTGAAACACCGACAACCCGATCCCGACCCACACGATCGGCAACAGCCCGAACCTGGGCCCACGCAGGTCGCGCATGCTCGGGCGCCCCTCGCGCTTCAACGTCTGCTTGATCTGCTCCACCTTCGCGTCGAGGTCGATGTTGCCCAGCACCCGGCGCAACACGCTGCCTGCCTCGTCGAGGCGGCGCTTGGCAATCAGGTAACGCGGCGACTCCGGAATCGTGAACGCCAGCCCGCCGTACAGCAGTGCGGGAACCACCATCGCCAGGAACATCCACCGCCAGGCGGGCAGACCCAGCGCGAGGTTGCTCTGAGCCCCTCCCGCCGCCGTCGCCAGCGCATAGTCGACCAGCAACGCCAGGAAGATCCCGGTGACGATCGCGAGCTGCTGCAGGGAGCCCAGCCTGCCGCGGATCCTCGCCGGCGCAATCTCGGCGATATAGGTCGGCGCGATCACCGACGCGATACCGACCGCGACACCGCCGATCACCCGGAACACCACCAGCATCACCAGCGAACTCGCCAACCCGCTCCCCACGGCACCGATCAGGAACAGCACGGCAGCCACCCGCATCGCGGGCAGCCGGCCGTACCGATCGGCCATCCGCCCAGAGCCGAGCGCTCCGGCCGCCGCCCCCAACAGCGCCGACGACACCGTGAAGCCGAGCACCGCCGCACTGGCCGAGAAATGGGCGGTGATCGCCGCCACCGCCCCGTTGATGACCGAGCTGTCATACCCGAACAGGAACCCCCCCAGCGCCGCCGTCAACGACAGCCGGATCACGGTCCCGTGCGACTCTCCGGGCTGGAAAACCTCCTCGTCGATCTCTACACCGGGTTCAACCTCGGCCATCAACGCTGCACCCTACAGGAGGGCTGCGCCTGTGGACGGCTTTTTTTGGCGGGATCCCCGACGGGCTGCAGAGACGCGCCGTGACGGGGAATCTGGCGCTGGCGCTCGGCTAGCTCGTCAACGTGAAGACTGCGCCGGGCTGGGCGCTGGCGCTCGGCTAGCTTGTCAACGTGAAGACTGCGCCGGGCTGGGCGCTGGCGCTCGGCTAGCTTGTCAACGTGAAGACTGCGCCGGGCTGGGCGCTGGCGCTCGGCTAGCTTGTCAACGTGAAGACTGCGCCGGGCTGGGCGCTGGCGCTCGGCTAGCTTGTCAACGTGAAGACTGCGCCGGGCTGGGCGCTCGCCGACCGCTTCTGGACGAAACGCAGAACCAGGCTGCGCCTTCGCGCCCGTGGGACAACCCGCCAAGCACCAGCGTTGACCTAGCCCACACGCACGGTCGCCAAGCGGGCCGGGTGCTTCGAATCCTCATGGTCCAGCAGCAAGTCGGGCGACGTCGCCGACGCCGCCATGACAGAGCATCTTCGCGTCCGGTGAGCGTGCGGCTAGCGCTAGCGCTAGCCGTCGACCAGAAGCGCCTGCAACGGGCCGAGCAGCCGTTCGGAACGGCGTGAGGTTGCCTGCAGCTCCACCAGTCCGTGCGACAGCGGCTCACCGCGGTTGCGGCGCTGGCGCTGCTCGGCTGCGATCGGGCGCCAGAGTTCGTCGACGACGGTGCTCGGGTCGCCAGCGACCTGGTCGATGTCGCGTTCGAGATGGGCGGCCCACAGGCGCAATCGCGTGTCGCGCGCGAGCGCCGCGTCGCAGCTGACAACGTTGACCTCGCTGTCGTTAAAGAAGGAGTGTGCATTGAGGTTCGCGGAGCCGAGCGTGAGCCAGCGGTCGTCGACGATCCCGACCTTCGCGTGCACGTACACGCGGTCGCTGGTGTTGCCCGAGCGAGCCCGGATCGTGGTGGCCAGGAAGCAGGCCTCGGTCGCCGTCGGCTTCAGCGAGGAGGGCGAGCTGCCCGCGGGTATCGTCCTCTCCCGTGTTCGGCCTGCCGGGCAGCATGATCACGACCCGAAACTCGTCCGCCGGAGGTCGGCGGAGCTTGTCGGCGAGGATGTTCACGATCTCCGGCGACCACAAAAACTGGTTCTCCAGGTAGACCAGGTGCTGCGCGGAGCGCAGGGCGCGCAGGTACGCCTCGATGATCCGGAAGTCGCCTCGCGGCTCGAACTCGTAGAGCTTCTCGGGGACGGTGCGCACGATCTGCAGCTCCACATCGCC
>CALAQT010000456.1 GCA_937888775.1 uncultured Actinomycetes bacterium
CCCGGGCCGGTGGTACGCGCCGCCCGGCCCGGCTCTTACGCGCGCTCGCCCGGGCTGGGTGAGCGCCGGCCGGCCGGGGTTTAGGCGCGCCCGCCCGAGCCCGGTCTAAGCGCGATCGCCCGGGCCGGCCGGTCGGAGATCACCGCTGTCACCCGATCGTCGCGCAGCAGGGCCCGCAGCGAGCGCGCGTCGTTGACCGTCCAAACCCAGGTCGGCAGCTCGTGCTGTGCCGCCCAGGCCAGGATGCCGGCCCGGGTCAGGCTCGCGTGCGGGGCCAGAAAATCGACCTTGGCCGCGGCAACCCGGCGGGCCAGGTCTCGCTCGCGGCCACGCGCCTTGCCTTGGGCGTTGCCGGGCTCGCGGCCCTGCCCGTTTCCGCGCTCGCGGCCCTGCCCGTTTCCGCGCTCGCGGCGACGCCCCTTGGCCTGAGTCTGGCCGGGGTAGGGCCGATCGGACGTCGGGGCCGACGCCAGGCGTGAGCGCACGACCTCGATCGTCTCGCCGGCATGCAGCAGTAGTCCGGAGGTGATGTCGGGCACGGCGCGCCGGGCGGCGTCGAGCACGCCGTCGATGAACGAGGTGAGGACGTACTGATCGGGTTCCAGCCGCCTGGCGATCTGCGCCATCGCCAGTTCGACGTAGCCATCCTCCTTGAGCTCGATGTCGACAGCGATGCGACCGGCCAGCCGCTCGAGCACCTCCTCCAGCGTGTGCGGACGGTCGTCCCCCGACCGTGCTCGCAACTCGCCGTGCTCAGATGCGGCGACCGACCGACCGCCGATCCGCGCGTCGTGGACCACCACCAGTCGGCCATCGGACGTGCGCCGCACATCGATCTCGACCGCGTCGCAGCCGAGCGAGACCGCGTCCTCGAATGCTTGGAGGGAGTTCTGGGGGGCCTCGCCCCAGGCGCCGCGATGCGCCACGACCCACGGCCTGTCTCCGCAGACGAGCGTCCCGCTGCTGCCCGCGTGCATGGGCAATGACACTACCGGCCCCAGGGGCGGCACCGACCGGCGAGCGCGTCTATGCTCCCGCCGCCTGACGGCCGCGCCGCATCGCCGCGACGGCAGACCTCGATCGAAGGGTTTCTGAACATGGGTGCCGGCTCCCCGAACTGCATCTTGGTGTTGATGGCCGACCAGCTGGCCGCGCGCTGGCTGCCGATCCACGGGCACCGGCTGGTGCAGACGCCGCACCTGTCAGAGCTGGCGCGGACCGCAACGGTGTTCGAGCGTGCCTACAGCGCCTACCCGCTGTGCGCTCCGTCCTGGGCGGCGATGCTGACTGGTCGCTTGGCCTCGGCGGTCGGTGTTTACGACAACGCCGCGGAGCTGCCGGCCAGCGTGCCGACCGCCGTGCACGCGCTGCGCGATGCGGGCTACTACACGGCGGTCGCCGGCAAGATGCACTTCGTCGGCCCCGATCAGCTGCATGGTTTCGAGGAGCGGCTGACCACCGACATCTATCCGGCCGACGTCGACTGGACGCCGGATTGGAACCGCTCCCTGGATCAGCTCCTGCCGTGGTACCACACGATGGAGAGCGTCCTCAATCCGGGCGTCTGCGCGGCGAGCATGCAGACCGACTACGACGAGGAGGTCGCCTTCCATGCGGTCCGCAAGCTCGTCGACATCGCGCGCCAACGGCCTCAGCAGCCGTTTTTGCTGTTCGTCTCATTTACCAACCCCCACGATCCGTGGGAGATCCCGGCCCGTCACTGGGATCGGTACCGAGCCGAGGAGATCGACGACCCCGTCGTGTCGGCGATGCCGCTGGATCAGGCCGATCCGCACAGCCGCCGCCTGCGGGCGATGTGCCGCGTCGACCAGGCAGGACTGTCAGCCGAGCAGATCCGCCGTGCCCGTCACGGCTACTACGCAGCCGTGAGTTACCTCGACGAGCGCGTCGGCCAGGTGCTTGGCGCGCTGCGGATGACCGGCCTGGAGGATCGCACCACGGTGGTGTTCACGGCTGATCACGGGGAGATGCTCGGAGAGCGCGGGCTCTGGTACAAGATGTCCTTCCTGGAGCACTCCGCGCACGTGCCGCTGATCGTGCGCCGTCCCGGCGACGTGACCCAGCGGCGGGTCGCTGAGCCGGTGTCGCTGATCGATGTAGCCCCGACGCTGCTGGAGCTGGCCGACGTTCCAAACCTTCCCGACGCCGTGCAGGCGATGGACGGGACGAGCCTCGCGGCGGCGATCCTCTGCGGTCGCCCCGCGCCCGATCACCCGGTCCTGTCCGAGTACCACGCCGAGGGTGTGCAAGCCCCCTCGGCGATGATCGTCCGCGGCCGCCACAAGCTGATCGTGTCCGGCCAGGATCCGGAGATGCTCTTCGACCTGGACGCCGACCCGCGTGAGCTGCACGACCTCGCCGGCGATCCCGACCACCGGCCGACGATCTCGGCCCTCCGGGCCCAGCTGTCAGCGCGGCTCGATCTCGACCAGATCGATCGCCGGGTGCGAGCGAGCCAGCGCGAACGCCAGCTGGTTTCGCGCGCGCTGCGGCGCGGCCGTTACACATCGTGGGACTACCAACCCCACGTGGACGCCGCGATGCAATACGTGCGCAGTCGCGAGGACCTCTACGAACTGCAGCGCCAGGCACGCCTGGAAACGGGCGGCAGCGAACGCCGGGGTTAGGTCAGGATCGGGGAGCTGGGGCTAGGACGTCATGCCGGTGAACTGTCCCCCGGTGATGTTGAGCACCTGGCCTGAGACGTAATTGGCCCAGGGTGAGCAGAGGAAGAACACGCCGCCGGCGGCCTCCTGAGGGGTGCCGGGCCGTCCCAGCGGGATTAGCATCGACGCCATCCCGCGCAGCTGATCGGGGATGCCCAGCTGCACCTTTTCGCCGCCGATCTTGATTATGTTGGACTCCTCCCTGGAGGCGGTCAGACGGGTCTCGATGTAGCCGAAGGCAACGGCATTGACGTTGATCTTGAACTGACCCCACTCCTTGGCGAGAGTCTTGGTCAGCCCGACCACGGCCGACTTGCCCGAGGAGTAGTTGGCCTGGCCGGCGTTGCCCATCGTGCCGGAGATCGAGGAAACGTTGACGATCTTGCGAAAAACCTCGACTCCAGCCTCGCGCTCCTGCTTGGCCGGTTCCCGCATGTGGGGGGCGACGGCGCGGCACATCCGAAACGGGACGATGGTGTGGATGTCAAGCATCCGCTGAAACCAGTCGTCGCTCATCTTGTGGATCGGCGCGTCGAGCGTGTAACCGGCGTTGTTGACGAGGATGTCGACCTTGCCCCACTCGTCGATCACCTTCTGGACGAGCTGGTCGCAGACCCCCTCCTCGGTCAGATCTCCGGAGAACACGAGCGTGTCACCGCCGATCTCCCCGGCCGTCTGCTCGGCCACGTCAGCGTCAAGGTCGTTGATCAGCAGCTTCGCCCCCTGCTGCGAGAGCAGCTCGGCGGTCGCGCGCCCGATCCCGCGTGCCGAGCCGGTGACGATCGCCACCTTGCCGTCGAGGACTGTCATCAGGTCTTGCCTCCAATGCTCGTGTAATGAGGGCCGCCGATCATGTCAGCCGACGGCCCATCCGGTCCCAAACAGACCGGCGGGAGTAGGCTGGGCCTGGCAAGGCTCGGCTGGCCGGTCTGCGATCGAGAGACCGATCAGGGTGCGCAACATCGATGAAGCTGATCTTTGAGGGCAGGCTTCCCGGCGCAAGCCGTCCGGGCTTGGAGCGGCGCGCGTGATTGGCGACACGAGCTCGTTCCTGATCGTGCTGCTGGTCGCGGCCCTGGCTCCCATCCTGGCCGGCGGAGCCACGCGCCCGGTGCCCGGGTCTCGCGCCGGCGTGAGGTGAACGTCTTACTCGGCGCATGCCCCCCGGCAATTCGAGGCTCAGCGGTGTAACGACGATCTCCATCGGAGCGAACTGGCGCGACGCAGACTCAACTAGAGTCCCGCGCCGTGGCCCCTGGTCAGGACATCCCTGCGATGAACGCCCGCCAGTGGCTGGCCGCCTACGCCCAGCGGCTGGGCGTCGAGGCCCCCACCGAGGACGAGCTGGAGACGGTGCTCGGCCTCGCCGGCGTCGCCGCGCACTCCTCCGAGCGGATCGCGGCACCGGTCGCCTGCTGGCTGGCGGCCAAGGCCGGCGTCGGTCTGGACGAGGCGATGACGCTCGCACGCCAGGTGGCGGCGGATGAGTGACCGTGAATACGACGTCGTCCTGTTCGGGGCCACCGGTTTCACCGGCACGCTGACCGCCCAGTACCTGGCCCGCGCGGTGGGCGCACCCGGCGCGCCGGCGACCCGGTGGGCGATCGCCGGACGCAATCGCGGCAAGCTGGAGGCGGTCCGCAGCGGGCTGGCCGAGATCGATCCGGGAGCGGCGCAGGTGGCCCTCCTGGAAGCCGACATCAACGATCCGGCGTCGATCCGGACGGTGGCAGAGTCGGCCAAGGTCGTGATCAGCACGGTTGGCCCCTACATCTTCTATGGCGAGCCGGTGGTGGCCGCCTGCGCCGCGGCGGGTACCGACTACGTCGACCTGACGGGCGAGCCGGAGTTCGTGGACCGGATGTGGCTCGGCTATCACGATCAGGCGCAGCGCAGCGGCGCGCGATTGATCCACTCCTGCGGCTTTGACTCGATCCCCTACGACCTCGGCGCGCTATTCACCGTCGGCCAGCTTCCCGAGGGGGTACCGATCAGGCTCGCCGGTTACGTGCAGGCCGGTGCAACCTTCTCCGGCGGGACCTATCACTCGGCGATCAACATCATGGGCCGTCTGCGCCAGGGCGCGATCGTCGCCCGCCAGCGCAAGCAGCGAGAGGCCGGCCCCTCCGGACGCCGGGTGAGGGGAATCCCTGGCAAGCCGCATCGCTCCGCGGTGGCCGGCGGCTGGGTGCTCCCGTTCCCCACGATCGATCCCCAGACCGTGCTGCGCTCCGCGCGGGCGCTCGATCGCTACGGACCGGATTTCAGCTACAGCCACTACCTGGTTGCCAAGCAGTTCCCGGTGCTGGCCGGGCTGATGGGCGGCGCCGGCGCCGTGATCGCGCTGGCCCAGCTCCCGCCGACCCGGAAGCTGCTGCTCAAGCTCAAGGACCCCGGCGAGGGGCCGACGGCCCAGCAGCGTGAGAAGAGCTGGTTCAAGGTGAAGTTCGCCGCGCGGGCTGGCGACCCGCTCGGCATCCAGCCTCGCCCTTCCGGGTCGCGCCCGCGTCATCCGGCTGCTGGCGACCCGCTCGGCGAGCGGGTCGTGACACAGGTCAGCGGCGGCGACCCCGGTTACGGCGAGACGTCGAAGATGCTGGCCGAATCTGCGCTGTGTCTGGCCCACGACGATCTGCCGCAGCGGGCCGGCCAGCTCACGCCGGCGGTGGCGATGGGGCAGGTCCTGATCGACCGGCTGATCCGCGCGGGGATCCGGTTCGACGTGCTCGAATAGGGTTCGCGCGTGGCGCTCACCCCCGCCCAGGCGATAGACGCCATTAACGGCGTGTTCGGCCGTCACGCCGGACGGCGTGCGTTGCACGCCAAGGGGAGCCTGTGCCGGGGCAGCTTCACCGCCACCCCGGCCGCCGCGCAGCTGACGACCGCCCCCCAGATGCAGGGCGCGGCAATTCCGGCCACGGTGAGATTCTCAAACGGCGGCGGCGATCCCGGCCATCCGGATTGGGCGCCCGATCCCCGCGGCCTGGCGGTCAAGCTCTACCTCACCGACGGGTCGCGCACCGACATCGTCGCGGTCTCCTCGCCGCGCTTTCCCGTGCGCACGCCGGACGCATTCATCGAGCTCGTAGTGGCACAGGGGGCGGGCCCGGCATCCGTCTGGAAGCTGCCACGGTTCTTCGCCCGCCATCCTGAAGCGTTGCGAGCGCTGCCGGTACTGGCGCCGACGCTGGCCGCGCCTGCCAGCTACGCCACGATTCCCTACTACGGGATCCACGCGTTCAAATGGATCGACGCCGAGGGCATGGGCCGCTACGTGCGCTACCAGCTGCGGCCCGAGGTCACCCAGCGCAAGCCGGCGCCGTGGCAGGCACGGCGCCTGGGAGCCGACTACCTCCAGCCCGAGCTGGTGGCCCGCCTGCAGCGCGGTCCGGTTCGCTTCACGCTCCAGCTCCAGCTCGCCGGCACGGGCGACCCCACCGATGACCCCAGTGCAGCCTGGCCGAGACAACGTAAGCTGGTGACAGCGGGCACGTTGACGATCACCGAGCTGGAGACCGAACGTGAGACCGGCGACGACGTGCTCGTGTTCGATCCGACCCAGATCACGCCCGGGATCGAGCTGTCCGAGGACCCGGTGCTCCAGTTCCGCCGGGCCGCCTACTCCGAGTCGGTCGCGCGCAGGATGGCCTGAACGATGGTGACCAAGTGGACAGCGGCGGACATCCCTGACCAGAGTGGCCGCCTGGCGGTGGTCACCGGCGCCAACATCGGGCTGGGCCTGGTCACCGCGCGTGAGCTGGCGCGCGCCGGTGCGACCGTCGTGCTCGGCTGCCGCAGCCAGATCAAGGGCGAGCGGGCGCTGGCAGCGATCCGCCAGGCCGCTCCGGGCGCCAAGGTCTCGCTGGAGTCGCTGGACCTGGCCGCGCTGTCCTCGGTGCGCGAGTTCGCCGCCCGCGTGGGTGCCGCACACCCGCGCCTGGACCTGCTGATCAACAATGCCGGGCTGATGGCGCCGCCCCGCGGGACCACCGCGGACGGCTTCGAGACCCAGTTCGGCACCAATCATCTGGGCCACTTCGCGCTCACCGGGCTGGTGCTGGGCCCGCTGCTGGCGGCGCCGGCGCCCCGGGTGGTGACGGTCTCCAGCGGACTTCACCGGATGGGATCGTTGAAGTGGGGTGACCTGCAGGGCGAGCGCCGCTACAACCGCTGGCTGGCCTACGGGCAGTCCAAGCTAGCCAACCTGCTGTTCTGCTTCGAGCTGCAACGGCGGGCCACCGCGGCGGGCAGCCCCCTGAAGAGCGTGGCCGCGCACCCGGGATACGCCGACACCAACCTCCAGTACGCCCGGGGGGTCAAGTCCTACCAGCGGCCGCTGGTGTTCATCAATAGCAAGCTGATCGCCCAGAGCGCCGAGATGGGGACTTTGCCGACCCTGTACGCGGCTACCGTGCCCGAGCTTCCCGGCGGGACGTTCGTTGGTCCCGACGGGTTTATGGAGGGCCGCGGCTATCCGCGGGTCGTGACCGCGGCCGGCAAGGCCTATGACGAGGACGCCTGGCGGCGGTTGTGGGACATCTCCGAGGAGCTGACCGGAGTGCATTACGAATTCGCGGCCCTGGCAGTGAGTTGACCGATCTGCGTGCCGATGGAAGCGCGGCGCTGGAATGGGCCGCGCGATATCTGGAGCGGGTGGGGGAACTGCCGGTGCTCGCCCAGGTCAAGCCGGGCGAGATCCGCGCCGCGCTGCCCCAATCGGCGCCCGAGCATCCCGAGCCGTTCTCCGCCGTGCTCGCGGACCTCGACCGGGTGCTGCTGCCCGGCGTGACGCACTGGCAGCACCCGCGCTACTTCGCCTACTTCGCCACCAGCGCCACGGAGGCGGGGATCCTGGCCGAGATGCTGGCGGCGACCTTGAACTCGATCGCGATCCTTTGGCGGACCGCGCCGGCCGCCACCGAGTTGGAGGGCGTTGTCCTGGACTGGGTCGCGGAGCTGCTGGGGCTACCGGCGGACTGGCACGGGCATATCGAAGACACCGCCTCGATCTCGACGTTGACAGCGATCATTGCCGCCCGGCAGGCAACCGGGCGCGATCTGATCGTCTGCTCCGAGCAGGCGCACTCGGCAGCCGACAAGGCCGCGCGGATGCTGGGGATGAGGTTGCGCAAGGTCGCCTGCGACAAGGCGTTCCGGATCGACCCCCTCTCGCTGGGAGATCTGGGCGAGGCCGCGGTGGTGGTGGCCACGGTCGGCACGACCGCGTCGACATCGGTCGACCCGATCCCGGCGATCGCCGACGCCTGCGAGCGCGCGGGAACGTGGCTGCACGTGGATGCCGCCTACGCCGGATCGGCGATGGTCTGTCCCGAGTTCCGCTGGGCGTTTGCCGGCGTGCAGCGCGCCGACTCGCTGGTCGTCAACGCGCACAAGTGGATGCTCACCCCGATGGACTGCTCGCTGCTGTGGACGAGCCGACCGGCCGACCTGCGCGCCGCGTTCAGCCTGATCCCCGAGTTCCTGCGCACTCCCGACGCCGAGGACGCGCTGTCATTGAGCGAGTACGGGCCGGCGCTCGGCCGCCGCTTCCGGGCGCTGAAGCTATGGGCGGTGCTGCGCTGCCACGGCCGCAGCGGACTTCAGGAGCACATCCGCAGCGGCGTGCACCTGGCCGCCCGGTTCGAGCGCTGGGTGGAGCAGGCGCCCGGCTGGGAGCTGTGCGCGCCGCGGCTGTTCTCGACGGTGTGCTTCCGGCTGGAGGGTGACGACGAGCGCAACCGCGCGCTGCTGGAGCGCGTCAACGCCTCCGGGGAGATCTTCATCTCCCACGCGGTGCTGGCCGGGCGCTACGTGCTGCGCCTGGCGATCGGCAACATCAGCACCACCGAGGCGGACGTCGTCCGCGCCTGGGACGTCCTACAACGAGAAGCGACGGCAGTCTGAGCTACGCCCGGGGCATTTGGCTCTGCCAGATGCCCCAAGGGAATTCGCCGCCAGCCAAATTCCCCTATTTGAGTTCGGCGGAGGTCTTGCCCAGCAGTGCGCGGGCGATGATCAGCAGTTGGATCTGCTGGGTGCCCTCGAACAGGTCAAGGATCTTTGCGTCCCGGGCCCATTTCTCCAGCAGCTCGCCCTCGGCGTAGCCGGTGGCACCGCACAGCGCCACGCAGCGCAGGGCCACGTCGGTGCCGGTGCGTCCCGCCTTGGCCTTGGCCATCGAGGCCTGAAGCGAGTTGGGCTTGCCGTTGTCGGCCATCCAGGCCGCCTGCATCGTCAGCAGCCGGGCGGCCTCCCAGTCGGCCTCCATCGCGATGAAATCGGCCGCGGCGGCGCTCTGAACCCACCCCGCGCGGTCGTAGTCGATCTCGATCCCGGCCGCCTCCAGATGCTCGCGGGTCAGCTCCAGGCACGCGCGGGCCACCCCGATCGCCATCCCGGCCACCAGCGGCCGGGTGTTGTCGAAGGTCTGCATAACGCCGGCGAAACCCCGTTTGCCTTCGATCTCCGGGGCGCCCAGCAGGTTCCCCTTGGGCACGCGGCAGTCCTCCAGCCGGAATGCGGCGGTGTCCGACGCGCGGATCCCGAGCTTGTGCTCGAGGCGGTCGAGATGCAGGCCGGGATTGTCGCGTTCGACAACGAACGACTTGATCGCGCCGCGTCCCTGCTTGCGGTCGAGCGTGGCCCAGACGACGATCAGCTCGGCGCGGTCGCCGGAGGTGACGTAGATCTTCTCGCCGTTGAGCACGTACTCGTCGCCGTCGAGCTGCGCCGTGGTGCGAATCGCTGCGGAGTCAGAGCCCGCCTCGGGCTCGGTGATCGCCATCGCAGCCCACCTGCCGCCAAAGCGCTTGAGCTGGTCCTCGTCGGCGACGGCGGCGATCGCCGCCTGGCCGAGGCCCTGACGAGGCATCGTCAGCAGCAGTCCGACATCGCCCCAGCACAGCTCGATCAGGCCCAGCAGGCTGGCCATGTTGCTCCCGTTGCGATTGCCGGGCTCACCAGCGGAGGAGCTCCCGTTACCGGCACCACCACCGCTTCCGCCGACACCGCCCGCGCCCGCCCCGCCCAGGGCGCCGCCCTCGTTCATGCCGTCGATCACGGCGGCGAGCATGTCGAGCTCCTTGGGGTGGGCGTGCTCGGCCTGGTCGTACTTGCGGGAGATCGGCCGGAAGACCTCGCGGGCGACCTGATGGGCCTGGCCGATGAGGAAGTTGAACTTCTTGGGAACCTCGAGGTTGATCATCAGACCAGCAGCGCGCCTTCCATAACTCCCGCCGCACGTAGATCCCGGTACCAGCGCTCGACCGGATGCTCCTTGACGTAGCCGTGGCCGCCGAGCAGCTGCACGCCCTGAGAGCCGATCGTCATGCCGTGCTCTGCGCACAGCCGCCGGGCGAGCGCCACCTCCCGCGAAAAGGTCTGGTCGCCGTCGACCCGGGCCGCCGCGCGGTAGGTGGCCAGCCGCATCCCCTCGAGCTCGATCGCGATGTCGGCGACGGCGAAGGCCACCGCCTGGCGGTTGGAGATCGACTCGCCGAACGCGGTGCGGTCCTTGACGTAGGGGATCACGTAGTCGAGCACCGCCTGCGCGGCGCCGACCGCCAGAGCGCACCAGCCGAGGCGAGCGAGTGCGACGCACTCGGCGAAAACGCCGCGCCCACCCCCTCCCAGGAGCGCGGCCGCGGGCAATTGGGCATCTTCGAAGATCAACCTGCCGGTCGCGGCCGCTCGCAGCCCCATCGCCGGCTCGGGCTCGACCGAGATCCCGCGCGTCTTTGACTCGACCAGGAACAGGGCCGGCCCCTGGCCATTGAGCTCGGCGGCCACCACGAACAGCTCGCCCTCGGCGGCGCGTGGAACCAGCGCCTTGACGCCGTTGAGGAGATAGCCGCCGTTGGCCGGGCGAGCCGTCGTTTGCAGCACGAACGGATCGAACAGCGGCTGGGGCTCGATCACCGCCAGCGCGCCCGCGGGCACGTTCTCCCCGACGAACTCGGGCAGGTAGGTGGCCTGCTGCTCGGCATCCCCCCACAGGCTGAGCGCGGTGGAGACCGCGGCCGGCGCCAGGCAGGCCAGCGCGATCCCCAGGTCACCCTGGGCCAGCGACTCGCTCATCAGCACCGAAGTGACCGCCGAGCGCTGCTCCACGGCACCGCCCAAGGCCTCGGGCACGCCGATCATCGTCAGGCCCAGCTCGCTGGATTGGGCCAGCAGCTCGGCGGGGGTTGCGCATTGATCATCGGCGGCGGGCGCGGCGGGGCGCAGCTGCGCCAGCGCGAACTCCCGCACCGACTCGCATAACATCTGCTGCTCGTCGTCGGGGGTCAGGTCGAACAGGTCGCTACGGCGGGCCTTGGGCTGACGGGCGGGACGCGACAGGCGCTGGGCGGCCGTGAACGACCGTCCGGCCGTGGCGGCGGTGCGCATCGTCGTCTTGGAGGCGCCGTGAAGCAGGCGCTCGGCGGGTAGTCGGAGGCCGAAGCGATCGATCGCCGTCGATCCTGCCAGCCGGTTCAGCGCCCGCAGGCCGATGGCCATACTCCGCTCGGCGAGGTTTGGCGGTGTCGACATCGCCGGGGCAGGATATCACTATTTGTTGTGACGTCAATCCATGTAATGCTGAACGTCAACGTGTATCTGAGCTTTTGCGGGCGCTCTTATGCAGTTCTTACGAGCCGCTCGTCATGCTGGGTCGATGCGCGTGTTGATCGCCGAGGATGAGCTGCGCCTGGCGGACGCGATCGCGCGCGGCTTGCGGCGGCAGGGAATGGCCGTCGACCTGGCGCCCGACGGCGAGCAGGCGCTGATCAAGGCGCGCGTGGTGCGCTACGACGTCCTGGTGCTGGATCGCGACCTCCCGGGCGTCCACGGCGACGACGTCTGCCGCACCGTGCGCGGTGAGCGCCCGGAGACCGGCATCCTGATGCTGACGGCGGCCGGGAACCTCGAGGACGTCGTCGAAGGGCTGTCGCTCGGGGCCGACGACTATCTGGCCAAGCCGTTCCGGTTCGCCGAGCTGGTGGCCCGCATCCAAGCGCTGGCGCGCCGCTCGACGCCGAGCCGGCCGCCGCTGCTGCACCACGGTGACCTGGAGCTCGATCCGGCGCGCCGGCGGCTGACCCGCGCCGGCACACAGATCGATCTGGCGCGTAAGGAGTTCGCCGTGCTGGAGGCGCTGATGGAGGCGGAGGGGGCCACGGTGTCGGCCGAACAGCTGCTGGAGCGCGTCTGGGACGAGCACACCGATCCGTTCACCAACGTGGTCCGGATGACGATCATGACCCTGCGACGCAAGCTCGGCGAGCCCGCCGTCGTGGAGACCGTGATCGGAGTCGGCTACCGGATGGCCTGATGGCAGCCGATCGGCCGAGGTGGCGGGGGCTCCGAGCGCGACGTCTGCACGGCGACGGTCCCGCCCCGAAGATCAGCATTCGCCTGACCGCCCTCTATGGGCTGGTGTTCCTGGTCACGGGCGCGGTGCTGCTGACGATCGGCTACCTGCTGGTCCGCAACAACATCCGCGCCCATCATCCGTTCCGCAACGAGCTACGCCGCTTCGGAATCTCGCCAACGTTACGGCCGCCGTTCGCGTATCCGTTCGACTCGGCGGAGGCCAAGCTTGCGGGGGCCGTCCAGCAGCAACTCATCAGCGACACACTGCACCGGCTGCTGATCGAGTACGTGGTCGCGCTGGGGGTGATGACGATGATTGCGGTCTGCACGGGCTGGCTACTGGCCGACCGCGCCCTGCGCCCGCTGCGCCATATCACCGCCACGGCGCGCCGCGTTTCCGGCGAGAACCTCGGTGAGCGGATCGCCCTCGAGGGTCCGGCCGACGAGCTCAAGGAGCTTGCCGACACCTTCGACGGGATGCTCGCGCGCCTGGACGGCGCGTTTGCCAGCCAGCGCCACTTCGTCGCCAACGCCTCGCACGAGTTGCGCACGCCGCTGGCGATCATCCGTACCGAAGTCGACGTTGCGCTGGCTGACCCGGAGGCGGGCGTGCCGGAGCTGCGGGAGATGGGCGAGGCCGTGCGAGACACCGTGGATCGGTGCGAGCGCCTGATCTCCAGCTTGCTGCTGCTGGCGCGCAGCGAGGCTTCGGTCGGACCTGAGGAGCCCGTCGACCTGGCGGCGCTGGCGGGCGACTGCATCACCGACCTGCGGGCGCGCGCACACGAGAAGGGGGTGGAGGTAAAGGACGATCTGCACCCAGCGTGGACTCAGGGAGAGCCCGGCCTGCTGGAGCGGATGATCGCCAACCTGCTCGACAACGGGATCCGCCACAACGAGCAGGGCGGCTACCTGGAGGTCAGCACTCGAGTGCGCGACGGGCGCGTGGAGCTACGGGTCGCCAACGGCGGCCCCAGGATCGACCCCGGCGAGGCCGCGCGCCTGACCGAGCCCTTCCAGCGCCTGGACCGCTCTGTGGCGGGATTCGGTCTCGGGCTCCCGATCGTGAGCTCGGTCGCCAAGGCGCACGACGGCAGCGCCAGCGTCGTCGCACCGCCGTCCGGGGGTCTGGAGGTAACGGTCTCTCTTCCGGCCCTGCCCACGGCGACGAATTCCGTCCACGCGAATGTTTTCGTTTCGAGAAGGCCCGGCGCGCTTACAAAGAGCTGACGTTTTCGGCGCTACAACGTTCCTTACTGCTGTCTTCGGCCCTGCAAACCATTCGTATGGGTTTTCGGCGCTACAACCTGCCTCACCGCCCATCCTGTTAGGGAGTCGATTCTTGATGCCATCCGTATTCATGTCCTGCCTGCGACGTCGTGTGCTCGCACCCTGTGCGCTCGCGGTCGTAGGTGCGGTCGCGCTGAGCGCATGTGGATCCTCAGCCACCACTAGCACGAGCGCCAGCGCCGCCGCGGGGGGTGGAGTGGCTTCGAGCTCGACGGGCTCGTCGAGCGCGACCTATCAAGCCCGCCTGAACTACGCGAAGTGCATGCGCGCCCACAGGGTGAACGTGCCCGACCCGTCCGCCAACGGTGGACCGGCGGGCGGTGCCGGCGGTGGCGGCGGCTTCCGCGCCCTGCGCAGCAGCCCGAACTTCGCGTCGGCCAGCACGGCGTGCGCGAAATATCGCTCCAAGGCGTTCGGCTTCGCCAACATCACCCCGGCGCAGCGCGCTGCGGCCCAGCAGGAACTGGTCAAGTTCGCCGAGTGCATGCGCTCGCACAACATCGACATCCCGGATCCGAGCACGACCAGCGGCGGCGGCTTTGGGATCTTCCGCTCGATCCCGTCCAGCCAGCGCAACAGCCCCGCCTTCCAGACTGTGCTCAAGGGCTGCTCGAGCTCGCTGCCCAGATTCGGGCGGGGCGGCCCTGGCGGTGGCGGAGGTACACCGGGTGCTTAGGACCGGCCCCGGTCAGATGCCGCACGCGATCGCCCGCCTGATTGCCGGTCGCCGTCTGGCCACGACGTTGAGCGCCATCGGCGCGACGGCGCTGGTGACCGGGGCGGTGGTCGCCACCGAGCTGCCCGGCTCCAGCCGCGGCGCCAGCCGGGGCTCATCGGGCTCCGGCTCCACCACGGTGCAGCGCCGCAACCTGGTGGCTACCGATACCGAGTCGGGAACACTCAGCTACTCCAATCCGCAAACGGTCTTCAACCGCGTCAGCGGGACGATCACCTCGCTGCCGGCGATCGGCCATGTGATCAAGCCCGGCCAGACGCTGTATCGCGTGGATGGATTGCCGGTGGTGCTGTTCAGCGGCATCGTGCCCGCCTACCGCGACCTGTCCGACGGAGTCACCGACGGGGCCGACGTGGAGCAGCTCAAGAAGAACCTAATCGCGCTCGGGTTCGATCCCGAGCACACGATGACCGTCAACCAGATCTTCGATGTTGCCACAACGGCGGCCGTGGAGCGCTGGCAGGGGTCGCTGGGGGAGACCGAGACCGGCACGGTCACGCTCGGCCAGGTCGTGTTCCTGCCCGGCGCACAGCGGATCACCTCGGTCGACACAGTGCTTGGTTCGACGGGAGGCGCATCCGGGGGCTCGGGCTCGAGCGGCACCAGCGCCAGTACGAGCCTGACGCCGCTGGCGCCCCGGGCGCAGTTCGTCAGCCTGACGACTACCAGTGCTGGGGCGGGATCGGCATCCGGGTCGGGACCGGCCTCCGGTACAGGGTCGGGATCGGGCGCCGGCATGGCGTCGGGATCGGGTGCCGGGACGGGATCGAGTGTCGCCGGCGCCAGGTCGGCCGTATCCAAGGCCGCCCAGACCGCGTGTCCCGCGCCGGGTGCATCCTTGCCGCCGGGCGTCACGACGACTACGACTCCGACGACGACCACGACGACCACGACGACCACGCCGGTTGGCACGAGCACGACCGCCACGTGTGACACCGCTGATTCCAACGCAGCCACCAGTGCGCCGAACAACCTGATCACCGCCCGCACCCGCACCCCCGTCCCGGGGAAGTCAGGCAGCCGTAATCCGTCCCAGGAGGCCGTGCTGCTGGCGCTGCTGAAGGCCGAGACACTTGAGTTGCGCAAGACCCTGTCGTCGTCGCGCTCCTCGACCAGCGGCTCGGGGGCTACCGGATCCTCACGCGGCTCCGGCGCCACGACCGGCGGCAGCGGCGGCACGGGCGGCTCGACCCGCAGCAGCGGGGCGAGCTCGTCATCGGTCAGCGGCAGCGGATCCTCCAGCGCCAGCTCCTCAGCCGGGAGCGCCAGCGGAACGGCATCCGCGGGATCATCGGCTCAGGCGATCCTCCAGACGACGTCGAACCAGCTAGTGGTGACCGTTGCGCTCGACGCGACCAAGCAGAGCGAGGCGGTGGTCGGTGAGCCGGTGAGCGTCCAGCTGCCCAGCGGCGACACGGTGGGCGGCCGGATCACCCAAGTGAGTCCGATCGCGCAGAGCTCCAGCAGCTCCAGCAGTTCGTCCTCCGGGGCGGGCGGGGGCTCATCCAGCGCCCCGTCGGCCACGATCCCGGTCACGATCAAGATCCTTGGCCGTCACCCTGTGGCCGGCCTCGATCAGGCGGCGGTAAGCGTGAACTTCGAGCAGCAGGTGGAGAAGAACGTGCTCTCGGTTCCCGTTACCGCGCTGCTTGCCACCGCTGGCGGTGGGTACGCGGTCCAGGAGGCCGGCACACCGCATCGGCTGCTGGCCGTGACGCCCGGACTGTTCGCCGCCGGATACGTGCAGATCTCCGGGGCCGACATCTATTCCGGCCTGCAGGTCACCGACTCCCAGGGATGAGCTCTGAGCCGGGCGTGAACGACGCCACGCGAGGGGCAGCCGGGCCCGCCCCGGTGCGCGGCGATGCCGCGCTGCTGCTTCGCGACGTGTTCAAGGAGTATCCGGGCGGCGTGCACGCGCTCAGCCATGTGAGCGTGGAGATCCAGGCCAGTGAGCGGGTGGCGGTGGTGGGGCCTTCCGGCTCGGGCAAGACCACGATGCTGACGATCCTGGGCACGCTGGAGCGCCCGACCAGCGGCGAGGTGCTCGTCGCGGGGCGCGACACGGTACACGCCTCCGACGCCGAGCTGTCTGGGCTGCGCGCACACGAGATCGGGTTCGTCTTCCAGGGTTTTCATCTGCAGGACGGCATGAACGCCGTGGAAAACGTCGCCACCGGGATGCTGTACACGGGTGCGCCGCTGCGGGCGCGCCGGGAGGCCGCGCGGGTCGCGCTCGCACGCGTCGGCCTCGGCCACCGGCTGACCCATAAGCCGCAACAGCTGTCCGGAGGCGAGCGCCAGCGGGTGGCGATCGCCCGAGCGCTGGCCAAGCAGCCGATCATCATCCTGGCCGACGAGCCGACCGGGAACCTGGACTCCAAGTCCGGTGCGGAGGTGCTGGATCTGCTGCACGATCTCGCTTCCGATGGCGCGACGCTGGTGCTGATCACCCATGACGAGCGGATCGCCGACACGTTCCCGCGCCAGATCCAGATGAGGGACGGCGAAATCGTCGGGGACGAGCGCCGGGCGGGCGCGAGGGGGAGCTTCCCGCCGATACCCGGTGAGATCGTGGGAGACGAACAGTGATGAGCGCCGGCGCGCTGCGCAGACCGCTGCGCTCCCGGCCCGGGCCGCGAGCGCCCAAGCCCAAGCCCGCCGAGCGCGCGCGGATGGCGCCCCGCGAGCTGTTCTGGGTCGCCCTGCAGGGCCTGCGTACGCGGCGCCTACGAGCCGCGCTGTCGGCGCTGGGGATCGCGATCGGGATCGGGGCGATGGTGGCCGTCGTCGGCGTGTCGGCCTCCAGTCAGGCAACGCTGCTGGCGCAGATCGACAGCCTCGGCACCAATCTGCTGACCGTCACGCCCGGGACCACGTTCTTAGGCTCCAACGAGGTGCTGCCCGACACCGCGGTGGGCACGATCAAGCACATGGCGACTGTCACGCAAGCGTCGGCCGTCTATCAGATCTCGGGGTCCACCGTGCTGCGGACCCCCTACGTACCTGCCGAGCAGACCGGGGGCATCGGCGTGGACGCGGCCGACCTCGGCCTGCTCAAGGCGGTCAGCGCCACGCTTGCGTCGGGCCAGTTCCTCAACGCGGCCAACGAGAACTACCCGACGGTCGTGCTGGGGGCGCAGGCGGCGAGCACGCTCCAGATCCAGAGTGTCAGCGGCCACATCCAGGTGTACCTGGGCGGCACCTGGTTCAACGTGATCGGCGTGATGAAACCCGTGGTCCTCGACCCCACCCTCGACAGCACTGTGTTCATCGGGCTGCCGGTCGCCGAGCGCCTGTTCCAGACCCAGCCCAACCCGTCTGAGATCTACGTCCGCGCCAACGTGAACAATGTCATGCAGGTCTCCAGCCTGCTGGCAGCGACCGCCGATCCGCAGAATGCCGACGGCGTGAGCGTCAGCCGACCCTCGAACGCGCTGCAGGCTCGGGCCGACGCCAAGGGCCAGTTCACAACGCTGCTGCTCGGTCTGGGCGCCGTCGCACTCCTGGTCGGCGCGATCGGGATCGCCAACATCATGGTGATCTCAGTGCTCGAGCGCCGCGGCGAGATTGGACTGCGCCGGTCGCTGGGCGCTACCCGGCGTCACATCAGCACCCAGTTCCTGGCCGAGTCGGCGCTGCTGGCCGCGCTGGGCGGGATCGCCGGTCTGGCCCTGGGTGCGCTGGCGACGTGGATCTACTCGCTCTCACAGCACCAGCCGATGGTCGTGCCCGTCTACGCGCTGATCGCCGCCCCCGCGGCGGGATTTGTGATCGGGGCGCTGGCCGGGCTCTACCCGGCCACCAAGGCGGCGCGCCTGAGCCCAACCGAGGCGCTGCGGACCTCCTGAGGTCCGTGCAGGTCTCCCGCGATCGGCCGCGCGTGGCCGCGATTGACGGCGCGTGGCCGCGGTCGTGGGGCATCGGCTTTGCGTGCTTTACGGAGAGCTGATGCCCAATTGCCTACCCTCGCTGAGATGTCGCGTGGGTGTCCTGAAACTGGAGGCACCGGCCGGCGAGGTCGAGGCATCCCCGTGCCTCCTCGTCGGTCTGACTGCCTCCGGACGTCCGCCGATTGCGACGAACGTGCGCCTCGTCGCAGGCGGGAGCAAAGACTCTCCGCATCCTGGGGGACCGGCGGCGGCTCGGGCAATGACTCCCGTTCGGGCATGCCCGCCGGTCCTCAGGACATCTGCTGGCGGCGCTCACCTCTGAGCCGCTGACGGCTGGGTCGACGACGGCCGCGATGCTGACCGGGTCGCTGACCTTGGCGTCGGCGGCCGAATGCGGCGGCGGTGACGTATCCGGCGGCCGCCAGCCCAATGATCGCGCTGCTCGGCGGCAGCGACGGCACCTCGTAGCTGAGCGCCAGGCCGGCCCACATCGCCGCCAGCGCGAATCCGGTCGACAGCGCCAGTCCCCGGTACGGCCGGGCGGTTAGCGAAGCCGCGGCGCCGGCCGGGGCGGCGATCAGCCCCAGCAGCAGTAGCGCCCCGACCGCCTGCGTGCTCTCGGCGGTAACGACGGCCAGGACCAGCAGGAAGGCGATGCCGAGCAGCCTCACCGGAACCCCGCGAATAGTGGCCAGCTCCGGATCCAGCGTCGAGAGCAACAGTGGCCGGGCCGCGGCCAGAACCAGCGCCGTGCAGAGCGCCGCGATCACCGCTGCCAGCCACGACGCGCTGGTGCTGAGCGAGTAGATGGAGCCGAACAGCGCGTTGGCGCTGGTGACCCCGCCGGCTCCGCCGGCGCTGGTCGCCAGCACCGCCAGCAGCAGCACCCCGAGCCCGAGGATCCACGCGAACACGGTGCCGATCACCACGTCGTCGGCCTGGGCGCGGCGTCCCAGCACGCCCATCGCGCCGGCCAGCGCCAGCGTGAGCACGAACAGGCCCAGGCGCTCGTCGAGGCCGAGCGCCGCGGCGGCGATCGCGCCGACGAACGCCACATGGCTGAGCGCGTCACCGGCGAACACCTGCCCGCGCAGGACCACGAACCAGCCAATGGTTCCGCAGGCCAGCGCGATGAAAGTACCGGCCAGGTACGCGTTGCGGATGAACTCGTGGGCGAACATCAGCGGCGCCGGCTCAGCGCCCACCGTCCGAGGCGAAGCGCCAGGTAGAGCCCGAACGCGAACGTGGTCAAAAAGAAGCCGGCCGGGTAGATCGAGAAGTAGGCGACGCCGAGGCCAAGCCAGGCGATCAGCAGGCCGAAGCCG
>CALAQT010000457.1 GCA_937888775.1 uncultured Actinomycetes bacterium
GCGCGCGATCGCTTCGCCGAAAAGCGGGCGTCCGGATCTCGGCCGCGCCGAGTAGTTCGTCGCTCGCGCTTTCGCCCAAATCCAAGCGTCTAGCGCGACCCGCTTGTGGCGACGAGCAGGGAAGCGGCCAGCGTTGATGCCGAGTCCCGCTTAGCTCGTTTCGCGGGTCTCACGATCCGACTTCGCGCGAGCGCGTGTTGTTAGGCGCCCGCCGGCAGCCGTCACGACAGGCTCAGCGCGTTTGCGACCGATGCGAGGTAATCGATATGGCCGTCGACGGAGTCCAAGCCGAGGCCCATGGTGACCACGGACAGGTGGGTCCCGCCTGCTCTTCGCCAGGCATCGAGTTCGGCCGTGAGGTCGCCTGGGCCTCCTTGTGGACGCGCGACGTACTCCGCGCCGAACTCCTCGACAGGCCGGCCGAGGGTGCGCACGCGATCGCGCAGTCGTTTCCAGGTGTCGGCGGTGCGGTCGATGTCGCCGCCGATGAAGATGAAGCCGTCCGCGAGACGGGCGGCTCGATCGTATGCCGCCTCGGAGGATCCACCGAGCCAGATCGGGATGGGCTGCGCCGGCCTAGGCACGAGTGCGGCTCGGTCGATCCGGTCGAACCGGCCCGAGAAGTCGACGACGGGTTCGGTGAAGAGCTGGCGGAGCAGTCCGATCTGCTCCTCTTGCCGCGCGCCGCGAGTACGGAACTGCTGACCGAGGGCCTCGTACTCGACGTGGTTCCAGCCGATCCCAACACCGAGGCGCAGTCGGCCGCCGGAGAGAAGCTCAAGATCGGCTGCCTGCCGTGCCACGAGCGCTGTCTGGCGCTGCGGGAGGATCAGAATCCCGGTGGCGAACTGGATTCGTTCGGTGATGGCGGCCAGATAGGCGAACATCACGAACGGGTCGTGGAACGGGTCGTGCTCGGTATAAGGGCCTGTGAGCTGGGGTGTTCGATCGGCGTGAACGGCACCGAGCACGTGGTCGTAGGCGAGCAGGTAGTCAAAGCCGAGCTCCTCCACCGCGAGCCCGAGCCGCCGCACCGCACTCGGATCGCCTCGAAGCTCGATCTGCGGGTACACAGCGCCGATTTGCATGGACTACGCCTCCTTTGGTTGGTGGACGAGCGCGGCCGGGATCTCAGCGGGAGCAGCAGGACGCCCCGACACACGCGCCTGGTGGTTATACGTCGATGGCGGACATGTTCGCTTCATCGTGGCGTTCGCCGGCGGCTGGGGTGAGATTCTTGAGCCGTTGGATTTGCCCAGCGCTCAGCGTGACGCCATCGGCTGCGGTGTTTTCCTCAACGCGGGAGACGCGCTTGGTGCCGGGGATCGGGGCGATGTCGTCGCCTTGGGCGAGCAGCCAGGCCAACGCGACCTGCGCCGCGGTGGCGTCGAGCTCGGAGGCGACGCCTTGGACCTCGTTGACGATGCGGAGGTTCTGTTCGAAGTTGCCCTCGGTGAAGCGCGGGTTGGTTTTGCGCCAGTCATCGTCGGCGAGCTCCTGGGCGGAGCGGATCGTTCCGGTGAGGAAGCCGTGCCCGAGCGGTGAGTACGGCACGAAGCCGATGCCGAGCTCGCGCAGCAGCGGTAGCAGTTCGGTCTCCGGATCACGGGTCCACAGGGAGTACTCGGTCTGAAGCGCGGCGATCGGGTGCACGGCGTGAGCGCGCCGGATCGTCTCGGGTCCGGCCTCCGACAGGCCGATGTGCAGCACCTTTCCCTCGGCCACAAGCTCGGCTAGGGCGCCGATGGTGTCCTCGATCGGGGTGTCCGGATCGACGCGGTGCTGGTAGTACAGGTCGATGCGGTCGGTCCCCAGTCGCTTCAGTGAGCCCTCGACCGCGGTCCGGATGTTCGCCGGGCTTGAGTCGAGCGCTCCGGGGCCTCCGCCGGCGTGAGAGACCAGCCCGAATTTCGTTGCCAGAACGACTTCGTCGCGGCGGCCTTTCAGGGCGCGGCCGACGAGTTCCTCGTTGGTGTATGGGCCGTAGATCTCGGCGGTGTCGATGTGACTGACGCCCAACTCCACTGCTCGCTGGATCGTGCGCACTGATTCGGCGTCGTTGCTGTCGGGGTCGAGGTAGTAGCCGGACATCGCCATCGTGCCGAGTCCGATGCGCGAGACGTCGAGTCCTCCGAGTGAGATGTGCTTCATGACCGTGTGGCTCCTTGTGGTCGTGGAAGATGTCGCTGGAGTCCAAGAAAGCACGGGATCGCGGAAGGTGAGAGTCCCTGTTGATAGGGGTACTGGCAGGGTCTCCCACGCGGGGGCCGGCGGGTCTACCCTGCGGTTGTGGACACCAAGACCGAGATCCGCGAGTTCCTGACCTCAAGGCGGGCCAGGATCACGCCGGACCAAGCCGGCGTCGCAAGCTACGGCCCGCGCCGCGTCCCCGGGCTGCGCCGTGAGGAGGTCGCCGTCTTGGCCGGCGTGAGTGTTCCGTACTACACCCGACTGGAGCGGGGAGACATGAATGGCGTCTCGGAGAACGTCCTCAATGCGCTCGCCGGCGCGCTGCAACTCGACGACGCCGAGCGCGCCCACCTCCTCGACCTCGCCCGTGCCGCACACCCAACGCCCGCGCGGCCGCGCCGGCGCCACGCCAAGCAGAGCGTCCGGCCCGAAGTCCAGTGGATCCTCGACGCGATCACCGGCGCCGCTGCGTTCGTGAGCAACGACCGCCTCGACATCCTCGCTGCCAACCAGCTCGGACGCGCGCTCTACTCCGAGCTGTACGACAGGCCGGCACGGCCGGTCAACACGGCCAGGTTCGTGTTCCTCGATCCGCGAGCCGAGACGACCTTCGTCGAGTGGGACCGCGTCGCCACCGAGACCGTCGCGATCCTGCGCTCAGCCGCCGGCCGCGACCCGTACAACCGCGACCTCTCAGACCTCGTCGGCGAGCTCGCGACCCAGAGCGAGGCGTTCCGCACCCGCTGGGCCACGCACAACGTCCGCTTCCACAACACCGGCGTCAAGCACTTCCACCATCCCGCCGTCGGCGACCTCACCCTCAGGTTCAACCGACTCGATCTCGCCGCGGACCCCGGACTGACCCTCTTCACCTATAACGCCGAGCCCGCCTCTCGCTCAGAGGAAGCGCTGGGCCTCCTCGGGAGCTGGGCAGCCACGATCGACGCCGCTGAATCAGCGCGGGCGACCGACCAAACCTGAAGTGAAGGCGACAGCAGTGTCCAGGCGTCCACTCACGCGGCTATGAGCAGGCCCGCTTTTCTCGCAGCACGAGCACTCTTGCCGTGCTCAAGGCGGGCCCTGCTACGCGCGGCAAGCAGGGCACTCGCATCCGTGCTGTCGAGCGCCGCCAATCGCGAGCTCGCCTTCGCGGGAAGGATGCGCCGAGCGCGGCCAGCCATCGGCTTCCCGCCGTCGGACGCTCCCGAACGCTCACAGGCCGGTGAATCCTCAGCGCTCCCTGGCGCGGTTCCGTGATCGCTCCGTGCACCGCAGACGACCTCCGCGCCGCGTCGGCGGGGCGACGGCTGCATCCGATGTCGTTTCCGCTGACACGAAGTGTCGTCTGACCCGTCGACAGGTGCCACGCGACATCAGGATGTCAGCGGATTGCGTCAGCGGATGGCAGCGATGGCGCCATACATCTCGCGCGCCGAGAGCGATCAGGCGCCAGTCGACGGCGAGCCCTTCGAGCGACACGTCCCTTCGAGCGTTCCCGAGCCGGACGCCGCGCCCTTTGCGTGCCCGGGCATCAGCGTTCCCGGATGATGGAGGGATCGCGTCAGCACCGGCGAACAGGAGGTTATGACTACTCTTTCGCTAGGAGCACCCGAGACGTGCGAGCAACTCGTGCTCGCCTTTCTTGCCCACCTCGAGCGGGAGCGCGGGCTGGCCCGCAACACGCTCGAGGCATACCGCGGTGACCTGCTTCAGTTCGGCGCGTTCCTCGCCCACCGCGAGCGTGACGCGCTCGCTGCCGAGCACGACGATCTTGCCGCGTTCGTCGACGAGCTGGCGAGCAGTCGGGCAGGCAAGGCACCACTCGCGGCCGCGACGCTGCAACGCAAGGTCGCCTGCCTGCGCTCGTTCTACGGTCACCTGCACCGCATCGGAATGATCGAGAGCAACCCGGCTCGTGAGCTGCGCGGCCCGCGGCTGGTGCAGCGGCGCCCAAGATCACTCAGCCGCGAGGAGATCCAGCAGTTGCTCGCCCAGCCGCGCGGGACGAGCCCAGCCGCGTTACGCGACCGCGCGCTGCTCGAACTGCTGTGTGCGTGCGGAGTCCGAGCGTCAGAGGTGATCGCGCTCGAGCAATGCGACCTCGACCTCCCGACCGCCGTGCTGCGCGCAGATGCCAACGGGCCCAAAGACCGGCTCGTGCCGATTCCAAGCAGCGCGCTGGCCGCCATCCGCGACTACGTGCAAGGCGGCCGCCCGCTGCTCGTCGGACCTGGCGAGCGGCAGCGTGTGTTCGTCAACCAGCGCGGAACCGGACTCACGCGCCAGGGGCTCTACAAGATCATCCAGCGCCACGCGCGCACCGCCGGGCTGACCGAGCAGATCAACCCGCGCACGCTCCGCCGAGCCTGCGCGACACACCTGCTCGACGACGGCCGCGAGATACGCTCGCTACAAGCCCTGCTCGGGCACACCGACATCGCCACCACCCGGCTCTACACCCAACTGGCCGCCGCCGCCTGACCAGAACCATTTCGCTTCGCGGTCACAGCGAGAACGCCGACGGCCGGGACTGGTCGAACGGTCGGTGACGCAGCGAGCGTCACGGGGGTGCGTCGGGTCCGTTACACGGGGTTTTCGGACCCGACGCTCCGTCGCGGCGCAATCGCTCCGACCAATCTCCTGATCGTGCTCCACATGCCTGCTCTTGCCGACGCCAGAGCGGAAGCAGGCATGTCGCGATATGGCCCGTCCAGCGGCATTGCAGCGACGTGGAGTTCGACCGCGCCCGCAGGCACTCTTGTGCGCTCGGACAATCGGCGCTCGTCGACGACGTCGCAGCGCGCTACGTGTGGGCGCCTGCGTCGGTGGCAATCCGAGCGCCGGTCTTCGGGCAGTTGGCCGGCCGCGACGCTGTCGCTTTCAACGCCCGATGCTTGCTGGCCGAGTAGCTCAGCGGCTCGCACCCAGGCCCCGATCAACCCGACCCCGCCGAGCCCGAAGCTGTCGCAGGTAGCCCAACCCGACAGCGAGGCAACTCGTGGAATTGGCGATGCGCAGGGCAGCATCGGGCTCGCGGCAAGATCTTCATTCGTCCGCGGGCAGGCGTGTGTGCCAGCGAGCGCGCGGAACTGCGCGTGCCCGGGCGTGGCGCGCCGTGCTCGGAGAAAGGTCGCTAGCCGGTGCTACCCGCGAGGTGCCAGGCGTTAGCGTAGGCCGCAGGCGGCGCCTGCTTTCAGAAACGCCGGGGATTGCTGGGTCCCCGGGGGCAGCGGCCAGTACATCCCTGCGCGCCAGACCCCTTCATCCTGGTTGGGTGGGCGGCTCGATATGACCGGGTCCGGGAAGTCCGGGAGGCCGTGCCGGCGCATGCACTTAGAGAACGACAGTCCGGCGGTCCTTTGGCGCTCCGAGGCTTTGGGCGGCCCGCCGGCCGGTCCGGGTTGCAGCCTGGCGCAGTCCTGCAGCGCGGCTTGGTAGGAGGGCGATTGCGGGTTGATCGAGGACGGGAGGGCAACACCGCCCTCCGGGCTGGGGTCCGGGAAGCCGGTCACGCCGTGCGAGCGCATGCAGTCCGTGTAGGCGATTGCCTGTCCGGCGCTAGCCGACCCGATCGTGCTCGGCTCGCTCGATGAGCCACATGCGGCGATCGTGACTGCGCAACTGACCACGGCCAGCACGCTCCAAGCGCGGACGCGGTGGCCGTCTCCTGGCTCGACGCAGTTGGGATGAGGCATGGCGTGGGCCGGGCCGCGGTCGGTCAGGGGACTCCCGGGAGGTTTGCTCCGACGTTCGCGCATATCTTCGAGGCGTTGAGGAAGGCGGGGGCTTGGGGGTTGACCCCGGCTTGGAGGCGGAGTCCCACGCCGTGGCCGCCGGGGCCGAAGAATGGGTCTGGGAAGTTCGGGACGCCGTGGGTTCGGATGCAGTGCGCTTTCGCGATCATCGCTTCTTTCTGAGCCCCCGTGAGCGGTGGAGGCTGGCTCGCGGCGGCGAGATGGCAGGTTTTGGCGGCGTTCGTGTAGGCGGGCCCGCTCATCGGGACACCGTTGATCGTGAACGTCGAACTGCCGGAAGTGCGCTGGATCGAGAACCCGCCGGCGCCCTGACCCGCGGCGGCTGCGGTCGGGTCGGGGAAGTCAGAGACGCTGTGGGAGCGCATGCATTGCGCGACCTTTACGTCGGCGTTGTAGGACCCGCTACCGCTGCTGGGCTTGTTGGCGGATGATCCGCACGCGACGAGGACCAGCGAGCACGTCGCGGCGGCCGCCGCGACGTGCCACCAAGGCGGGTGATTGCGCCTTGTCCCGCGGGTAGGCTCGGGGTGCGCGTCGATGTGAGTCCTTTTCATGCGAACGACTGCCTTTGTACCCGGTGGGCTGTAACGAGGCGGTTACGGCGCGGCGTCGACTGGACCCGGGCATCGTCCGGCTCGGTCTTGGTGGCTGTTGGGTCCGCTCGGGTCATCTGCGTTGGCAGATCTTCTGGGCTTGTTGGAAGGCGGGTGATCGGGGGTTGATGCTGCCGCCGCCGGACTTGACCGAGGTGCCCCCGCCGGAGGTGCTGACGATGGGGTCGGGGAAGTTGGGGACGCCGTGCTTGCGCATGCATTCTGCGTGGGCGAGTGCGGCCTCTCTGGCTTTGGCCGGTATCTGATGGCGAGCGCCGCTTTCCCCGCCGATCAGCGGCTGGCACGTCTTGTCGGCGGATTCATACGCGGGTGACTGTGGGTTGAGGTTGGAGGGCAGGTCGAAGTTGTAGCCGTCGATGCCGAAGCTGTTCGGGGTTTCGGTGGTGCTGGGGTCTGGGAAACCGGAGACGCCGTGGTCACGCATGCAGGCTGAGAACTTGTCCAACCGTGCGATTGTGCTCAGACCGGCGCTCGATCCGGTGCCCGTGGTGCTCAAGGACCCGCAGCCCGCGATCACCAGCACGCCGGACACGACGGCGGCGGCCGCGGCGACCGGAACCCGATCGCGAGCCAGGTGGAATGGCACGAACATTCCACCGTGGTGTACCGGCTGCCCGGTCACACCGCGGTTACGCCAGCCCGAGCTCGGATCTGTCGCAGCAGACGAGGTGCCGGATGGGTATGGCCAACCGACGCGCAGCCTGAACCCACCGTCTCAGGCGGCGGGGGTGCTTCCGGGCGACCGCTTGCCGGCGGCAAGCACGCGGAAGGCGCTGGAGAGGCCGAGCGCGACCAGCACGATCGAGATGATCCGGAGCCGCTTCTCGCCCGCAGGCGCGAGCTGCCTCGGCGGTGGATACCCGATCCGGGCGATCGTGGCCGACGTCCATCCCATCCACCACCCGCCACACACAACCCGAAGCGTGTTCCAGGTCTGAGCATCCAACCGGCGCCGCCCGAGCAGGAGGATGACGCCCCACACACCGGCGCAGCCGACGCTGTACGACGTGTAGGTGCTGCGCCGTGTCCTCTCCGGTGACCGCGACATCTGAGAGGTCGATCTTCGCACGCTGGTCACGTCGCACGTCGCTCTCTGCGCCCGATTCTGACCGCGCGAGCGCCGGCTGCCGGTCCCGGACAGCGCGGTAGCGAACCGACCGCCCGTGCTGCGTAGCCGTCGAGACCCGCTCGGCGACGAGACACGCATCTCGCCCCGCCCGTCGACCTTCCCGGATTGCGCGGGAAGCGCGGCCAGACCCAGTCGATCGACCGCCCGCTCGTCAACGCCCGCGCGGCAATCCGCTCTCTCGCTCCCTCCCACGGACTGTCGCTCTTCGCTCGGCGCGCTTGCCGGTGGAACGGCTCGCCAGCACTCAGCAGGGCGACCGCGCCGCTGGCACCGTCGGATCCGTCGCCGACGCGAATAGCCCTTTGCGACAGCGAGCGGCGGGTCGCACTGCCGGCTCTACTGGCCGCTCCCGGCGAAGACCAGGTACCTCGCCGCCGTGCGCCACGTGGCCGGTGTAGCGGCAAAGCGGGCACGCGGCAGGCGATGGCGCGAAGGTCGGGTCGTGGCTGCTCGGCACCAGCACCGGCAGTCTGGTCGACGGCTCCGACACTGCTGCTCTTCTGCTTGCAGCCGGCGTGAACCTGGCTAACGCTGGGGCTGGTCGGCCCGTCGGCAGCGCCAGAGTGCTGTCACTGCCGGGGCAGACGGGCAGCCATTGCCGCGCTGGGCGGCGTGACTCCTGGCGTTCCTAAGCAGTCGTCTCGCGGGGCCCTCCAACGCGCGTGCGTGCTTCCGCAACGCTGCGAAGGAGGAGTCTGCCGGGCGCCTCGCTGGACAGTTGCTGTTCGTCGGTTGCGCAAGCCCGCGTCGGCGTCCTGGTGGCTAGCGCCCGTGGATTGCGGAGCGGGAGTCGATCAGTCGTCTCGGGGGCCTCCTGTCTTTCGGCTTTGCGGGGATCGACTGGTGTTCGTCGAGCTTGAGTAAGTTGTGGGTGGAGGGTGATCAGACGCCACTCAGAGCGTGCTGCGGATCTGCCGGTCGTTGGAAGCGGTGCTTGGGTTCAGCTTTGTGTTCGCGTAACGGGGCTCGATCATCGCCTTGCGTGGCGCGTCGCGTGGAGCCCGGCATCGTGGTCGGTCGCAATACTCGTCGCATGTGTGGGTAGGCCCACCAGGCGTCCCGTGTCGGCTTGCGACCGTCGTCCCCTGCCGCAGCCAGCTGGCATCTCTTGGGCGTTTCGCAAATCGGCGGGAGCGATCGGGCAGATGGCGTGATTGCGGTGATCGGATGTCGTGGGCGTTGAAGCTGAGGAATGGCGACCTCTCGCGCTTGGTCCGGCGGACGGTTTGGGATCGGTATTCAGGCTCGCGGGCAAGCACGGTGTTGGACGCTGGCAAGCCTCGGGTTCTCAGCGCCTGGCGAGGGTGAGTGCTGGTGGCGTGGTTTGGAGCAGTTCGTCGATCTCGTCGGCTTGGAGTGGGCGGGCGAACAGGAATCCTTGCCCTGAGTCGCAGTGCTCGAGCTGTAGCTGGCGCAGCTGGAATTGCTCCTCGATGCCTTCCGCGAGTGTCTCGAGGCCAAGTGTCTTGCCTAGCTGGACGAGGGTGTGGATGAGCGCCTTGGAGTCGCCCGAGGCTGCGATCGCTGAGATGAACGATCGATCGATCTTCAGCGCGTCGACGGGGAACTGGCGCAGGTACGCGAGCGAGCTGTAGCCGGTCCCGAAATCGTCGATCGCGATCCGCACGCCGAGCACTTTGAGCGCCCTCAGCCGGCTCGCGGCGGCTTCGGCGTCACGCATCAGCGTCGTTTCGGTCATTTCGAGTGTGACTGTGCGTGGGTCGACGCCGGTGCGCGCGAGTGTTTGCGCGACGTCTTCGACGAGGTTGATGTCGTCGAGCTGGCGGGCGGAGACGTTGATCGAGATTCCCAGCGTTCGGTTCTGGCGATGCCAGGCCGCGGCCTGCTGGCACGCCGTTTGCAGGACCCAGCGACCGATCGGCACGATCAGCCCGGTCTCCTCGGCCAGTGGTATGAACGCGTCCGGCGCGATGACACCGCGGGTCGGGTGACGCCAGCGAATCAACGCCTCGACGCCGGTGATCGTTTCGCTCTCCAGGTCGAACGTCGGCTGGTAGAGAAGGAAGAACTGGCCGGCTTCGAGGCCGCCCTTGAGGTCCATCTCGAGCTCGAGCCGGTCTTGTGCTGCCGTCTGCATGTTTGACTCGAACACGATCCAGCGGTTCTTGCCTGCGCTCTTGGCTTCGTACAGCGCGAAGTCGGCATCGCGGAGCAGCTCGTCGGCCGAGCCTTGGTGTCCGAGCGCGATGCCGACACTCGCGGTCACCGAAAGGGTCTGTCCGCTGGTCCTTTCCACTTCGATGGGCTGGCTGAGAATTTGGCAGATGCGTTCGGAGACGAGCTCGGGTCCGGCGTCGAGCGTGAGGTCCTCGAGCAGCACGACGAACTCGTCCCCACCGAGCCGTCCCACGGTGTCAGCTTCCCGCACGACCTCCGCCAGGCGCGAGGAGACGACGCGAAGCACCTCGTCCCCGGCCGCGTGGCCGAGGCTGTCGTTGACGTGCTTGAAACCGTCGATGTCGACGTACAGGACCGCCACGGGCCTGCCGGCGCGGCGAGCCCGGGCGAGCATCTGCTCCGCCCGGTCCATGACCAGCAGCCGGTTGGGCAGGCCTGTCAGGGCGTCGTGCAGGGACTGGTAGCTGAGCCGCTCTTGGGTCCGCAGAAGATCCTTGTGGGCGACGAACTGCCGGGCCGAGACCAACGCGGCGAGCAACACCGCGATGATCACGATGCTGAGGTCGCGATGGTCGATGATCAGCAGTCCGAACGCGGTCCCAACCGCGATGTAGGGCGCCCAGCTGACTCGACGGCGCAGCGGGTCGGTAGCGAGGTTGGTCGCCGGTTTGGCACGGGATTGGGCCGCACCTGCCACCGCGAACAGCGCGACCGAGACCATGTACAGCGAATCGACCGGATCCCCACCGTGATAGACGGAGTGCAACGTGATGTAGCCGTAGACGAGGTCCGCGGTCACGAAGAACAGCAACCCGGCCGCCAGGAACCCAAGCGCGCGGACACTCGACGCTGCCGGCCGGCGCAGCAGCACCGCGGCCAAGCCGACCAGCAGAACCATGTCGCCCGCCGGATAGGCGACCGAGATCGCGGTCTGCAACGGATCGGAGCCACTCTGGACCAACGTCGGTCCCAGCACCACATAGATCACGACCGTCGAGCCGCCGATCGCCACGATCGCGAGATCCAAGCCCAGCCTCAACCGCTCTGAGACGTTCAGACGACCCGCCGAGAAGCGGATCAGACCCCACAGCAGCATCGGATAAAACAACAGATAGAACCCATCGGCAGCCGACGGATAAGGCCTGCTCCCCACCAGCTCATACACCGTCCACGTTATGTCGCCCGCCAGGTACGCTGCGAACGCGAGCGCCACCAAGCGCCAGGCCGACCGCAGCCGCGGCCGATCCACGCACCGCCGCGAAGCACCCACAGCCCCCCAAATAGCCGCCACGTCCACGGGAAAGAAGAACACATCACCGATCAACTCGCGGTGCCCCGGCGGCCAGCGGAATAGTTGCCAGCCGGCGTACACAACCAACAGCGCACCCAGCCCGACGGCCATCGGCACCCAGCGAGCGCGCGGCTCTGTGGGTCGCCTGCTGCCGTGGATCGCCTCATCCATACCCGGACTATCGGCACCGCACGCCATCACCGGTAGCTTTCCGCACCCACCGCAAACACCCGTCTGAAACAGGCCCTCAGCTCTCCCTGCCTTGGTCGCGGTTGCTGACCTTCGCGCAAGCTGTCGCCCGTTGCCGTCAAGGACGTCCTGGCGTGACCTGATAGCAGCGTGGCACCGCCCCAACTGAAAAATGTCCGCCGGGAGTCCGCTTCATCGGTTCGTTCTAGTGAAGGGACGGTTTGGGATGTTGACGATCGGGATCGATCCGCACAAGCAGACGCACTCGGGGGTCGCGGTCGACCCGCTCGGCGTGCAGATCGCGCAGCGCACAGTCGCTGCCCGGCGTGAGGGGTTCGGGCAGCTGCTGGAGTGGGCTCGCAGGCTCGACCGCGAGCGGGTGTGGGTGCTCGAGGACGTCCGGCACGTGTCCGGGGCGTTGGAGCGGTTTCTGATCGATCGCGGCGAGACGGTCGTGCGCCTCCCGCCCAGGCTGATGGCTAACGCCCGCCGCGGGGTCCGTGAGCGCGGGAAGTCTGACCCGATCGACGCGCTGGCGATCGCACGGGCCGCGCTGCGAAGAGGGAATCGACACGCTGCCCACAGCCAGGCTCGCCGGCACGGAGCTCGAGATCCGGCTGCTGGCGCTGCATCGCGAACGGCTCGTCGACACCCGGACCCAGCTGATCAACGAACTGCGCTGGCAGCTGCACGACCTCTGGCCCGACTGGGAGATCCCCAAGCGCGTACTGATCCACCCGTCATGGCAGACCAAGGTCACCCAACGTCTCAGGCGAGCCGCGAGCACCGTCCAGGTGCAGATCGCGCGCGACATGATCGCCCGGGTCCGGGAGCTGACCCGCACGATCACCCATCTCTACGAGCAGCTCGCCGGCCTCGTCAACCAGGTCGCGCCGCAGCTGCTGGCAGAGAAGGGCCTCGGCGTGCTGATCGCGGCCAAGCTGATCGGTGAGATCGCCGGGATCGACCGGTTCACCAGTGACGCGCAACTCGCGCGCATCTCCGGATGCGCCCCGATCCCGGTCTCGTCCGGACGGAGCGACCGCCACCGCCTCGATCCCGGCGGGAACCGTCAACTCAACCACGCGTTCCACATGCTCGCCCTCACCAAAATCCTCCACGACCCGCGGACAGCGGTCTACATCGCCAAGCAACGCAGCAACGGGAAGACCAGCAAGGAAGCGATCCGCTGCCTCAAACGCCACCTCGTCCGACGCGTCTACCACCTCCTCCACGACCCCAACAGCGTCCCGATCACCATCTGCTTGACATAGGAGCCATCGGCGACGCACGAGATCGCCGCAGCGTGATCGCGGGCTTGACCCAACGGATGTGTACGTCGCAACCGAAAAGCGGCTCGTGCCGCGTCTCGTCATGGGAGCGTCCGGTCGGCGCTCCTGTCTTTAGAGATGTGCGCGGAGCCAGTCTGCGATCACGCTCGATGAGACCTCGGCGTCCTGCAGGATCGGGTTGTGGCCCCAGTCGTCGGCGACGTGTAACTCGATCAGCGGTGATGCCTGCGCGAGCCGCTGCCACGCCTTCTCTCTGGTGGCCCGGCGTTCCGGCGGCTGGCCGCACGCGATCAGCAGCGTCGGAACCCGGACGCGCTGCGCGCGAGCATGAACGTCCTCCTCCAGAACGGCAAGCAGTAGGTCAGCCATCCGATCCGGTCTCGCCCGCTCGCGAATCTCGCCATCGACTTCGGCAAACACCTGACGAACGTAGGCCTCCAGTGCCGGGGTGGCCTCGGTGCCGACCATGATCGCCAGCTTGCGGATCGCGGTGTCCCAGCTCGGGAAGCGCGGCGCATTCGCCTCCAGCCACGCGCTCAGCTCCGCTCGACCTTGTGTCGTCGGCATCCCGAGCTCGGCAAACCCATCCGCGTCCAAGAAGCCACCATCGATCAACACCGCCGCGCGGAGCCCCACCGGTGGCTTGGCGGCGACACCAATCGCGACGTAGGCTCCCAGCGAGTGGCCGACAATCGCGCGGCAGCCGCACGCCTCGACGACGCCGCGGGTCATCTCGACGAGCCGCTCGCACGTGCAGGGATCCAGCGGCACGGTGCGACCACAACCAGGAGGATCGACCGCCACGCCGCGGCCGGGCAGCGCCCCAGCTACCGAAGCGAAGTAGGCGCCCGAGGAACCGAGGCCAGGCCACAGCACGATGCCCGGCTCGGCAGGATCACCCCACACCCGAACCGCCAAACCACCGACCATTTGATAAGCCACGCGGGCCAACCTAACGCATTGCCACTCTGTCCCGCGATCGCAAGCGTGGCCAGCACAGCGCCCACCGGTCCCTCGCGCATGAAACGGGCATGGGGCCCCGGTTCGTCGCAAACCAGAAGCGACACTGAGACCGATCGGCGAGCCAGAAGCGACACTGAGATCGACCGGGGTGGCGAATGCAGAACGGACCGGGGGCCGCCGCGGCCGCTCTCCTGGGACGCTCGGAAGTGGGCGGTTGCGATCGTCCAGCACAGCGGATCTGCGCCGGCGTCGGACTCCTGCTTTACGGCTCGGGTGCGGCTCTTCTGGAGGGACCGGGACGGTCAGGACGGAAGCGGGCAAATCTCCCGTAACCACGGGACTTTCGGGTCGCAGCCGGTCGCTGTGCCGTCGGAGGAGCGAGTCAATCCCGGCAGCCGCCCAAGCGCCGTCACGCCAGGTCTGGACTCGGCCGCGGCTCCAGACCGGGCAAAACGCGGGGCAACCGCGCCCTCTGCCACCCGGATCGCCCGCAACTCCGGGGATTCTGCCTCACTCCAGGAGAGCCGCACCCTTACGGCTCCCGAGCGCTTGCTGGCTCCGTCGATGTCAGCTAGCGCCAGCGTGCTGACCCTGCCCGACGAGAGTGCGCCGTCGCGTGGTTCCGCGGTGCAGAGCCAGAGTGCTGCTGGGCATGGGAAGCAGTAGCGGCGCGGCGCCCATTTGACACGAATTCCGCCGCGCACAGCGGCAGCGGCTATGCGTCCGACGAGCGCTTGCTCAAGACAGGCATCATCCCGGTCAGCTAGCGGTTGCCGCCCAGCCGCCCAGTCGGATGTGCTTGCTGTGACGGCCCGTTCCGATGGCCGAGAGCAAACGGCCTCTGTCGGTCGCATCTTGGTCAGGCCCCGCCGCAACATGCTCGGATCTGGCGACGAGCAGGGCGCGCTGGGCTTCCGCCCGCGACACATGCTTCGCCGTCGGATAGTCGCCCGCCATGCTCCCCAACCCACTCATAAAGGCGCTCGCCACGCTCGCCCGCTGGTCGAGGCCATCAGGCAGCTGATTCAGGCCCTCGGCGGCCTGTAGGCCGGCAGGGAGGCGGAGGGCTGGCGTCGTGCCCGCCCTCCGCTCTCTCGTCGCTCAGACCGCAGACCACCACGCCTTCGAGCCACAAGTCGTTCAGGTAGCGTCGCACGATGCCCCCTGAGCCGGAGGTCCTCTACCACTACACCTCACCCGCCGGATTCCTCGGGATCATCGACTCGAAGACGATCTGGGCCACCGGCGCGGAGCACCTGAACGACTCGCAGGAGGTCTTGCACGCCATCAAGATCGCCCAGGGTCTTCTTCCCGAGTTCGAATCGGAGCATCCGGCCGTGCCAGTGGTGCGTGATCTGCTTGAAAACCGCCTCGAAGAAGGCCTCCGAAGGATCTACGTCGCCTCGTGGGCTGAGGATGGCGACCAGCTCAGCCAGTGGCGCGGATACGGAGGTGGAGGAGCCGCATACAGCCTCGGCTTCAGTCGGCAAGCCCTACACGAGGAGGCGCATGCCGCTGAATGGCGTCGCCTCGGACGCTGCGTGTACGACGGAGACGAGCAGGAGAAGTACCTTCACACATCGCTCAGCAACTTGATCTCCCAGGCCGTGAAACTCGAGTACGCCGAGCCGTGGCGATCGCAGTACGACCCTGCAAATCCGGAGTCAGCCGAGTCATTCGCTTGGCAGCTTTACTCCAGTCTTCTGCAATCCGCTGCGCTCATGAAGCACTCAGGCTTCAGCGAGGAGAAGGAGTGGCGGCTCGTCACAAGCCTATTTGCCGCGCAGCCGGTCAAGCACCGGGCGCAACCGCACGCGATCGTGCCCTACATGGCCTTTGCGCTCCCGGAGCGCGACGGGAAGCTGGACATCCGCCAGACCATCATTGGACCGACCGCCGAGCAGAGCCGCGCCTACGCTGCCGTCCACTCCCTCTACGTCACGTCGAGTCTTCTCGAACCTAACAGCAGTCAGCTGCGCGGAGAAGTCCGACACAGCAAGATCCCCTACCGCTACTGGTAGGCGATGCTGCGTCGTCTACACCTGTGCCGCTGCCGGAGCGACTCCCTTGCTTCGTCCTCGGCGTAGCGGTGCCCACCGATGCGCTCGTTCACCTCTCGGACGTAGACCCTCATCACTCGCCACCAGTGATCTTCGGTGAGCCAGCCCTAGGTAAGTCGTGCGGCCAGCGACGCAGTTCCAGCCATGCCCCCCTGCCCGGCTCACAGCGAGTTAGCCCGGAACGTGCAGTAAGCGCGTGAGGGCGACGGCGGGTCGCTGTTTGACGGGTCAGTGGCTTGTCCATCGGCGATCCGGTTGGGCGGAGTTGTCTATGACGCGTTCCCGCGGGAAGGTTGGTGTGCGCTGGACCCGTTCCGGGTAGCGGTGATCGCGGCCGAGTGGCCGAGCGGTCGGAACTGGGAGATCGTCGCCTGCCGCAATGGACGAACCGGAGAAGCGGTCCGCCGAGCCGAGCAGAGCGCTACCTGTCGACGTGCTGGTCAGGATTGAGGGTGCGCGGGATTCCTGCGGACACGATCCCTTGCTCACCCGTGCTGCGGCACGTCTGCCGCGTCCGCGACGATGTGACGATGCGAGTGCGATCAGCATGGCTGATTGAAGGGATCCGTATGGACGGGCCGGTGCGCATGGCTCCGCTGTCGCTCTCGCAAGTTTCTCTTGATCGTGGCTACGTCGGGCGGGAGGCCCGCAAAATCTTCAATTCCGAGCTCGCGGACGCTGGCTTTGTCACGGCAGTCGAGCGACCGATCTGGGGGGCGCAGATCGCTCCGTATCGCAGGCTCGTGAGCGTGATCAGCGATGAGCTCGACGTTGACAGTGTGTCCGAGGTCGGCGCCTTGAATTCCTTGGCGGCGAAGTGCGCAAATGTCCTCGCCGTGATCTGGGGCGGCGCGCCCGAGGTCATCGCCGGCGCGACGGAAGTCTGGGAGCAACGCCAAGGCTGGCGGACTTTGTCGGTATCTGTAGGTGGCGGCGCTTGGCAGGCGAGCATCGTACGCAAGCTTCTGCCCGACGGCGCTGTACTCGAAGACGATGATCCTGCCGAACTCTGGGCCGCCTCCGGCAGGGATCCGCGCGTCCCTTTGTGGCTGTCGCTCTTTCGCGGGCTTTCGGGCGATCGGGCCTGGGATCGGCGCGTGTTTCGGGCGTGCTCGCTGCTGGAGACGATCGCCAGCGAAGTCGCGCCGCGTCGAAGCGCGGTGGTTGACCGCAACGGCGACGAGCTGCTCGACCGCGAAGGTAGGGTCGCAACGACCAAACAGAGCCAGGGCAAGATTCACTGGACGGTCCAGCGGTCGCTTGTGGCACTCGATCTCCCGGACGTACTCGTCGCAGCTCACCCCTCACGGACGCTGTGGGAGGAAGTCGGCGTCTGGTACGACGTGCGCAACGCGGTCGCACACGAGGGATATTGGGCACCGCCGCCACGACCAACGCGGAGAGAGAGACGACGCAGCGAGGTCGCTGACGCCTTCGCCGTCGCAGCCGGTGGCGACGGCCTTGACAGCGGATCGCTCCGGTACTCGGACAAGAGTTGCGCCGCGGTCGAGGTCGTGCTGAGGGCCGCGCTTAGAGGCGAGCTCATTCGCGACTCCGTCTGATCTCCGCTGTCGATTCGACGATCCTTTTGGCGACCACCAAACCCAGCGCCCTAGGCGAAGACGTCGATGAGGTACTCGCTGCTGCAATGGACGAACAGCAATCGCGGGCAGCGACTGCCACCGCTCGCGAAACCGGAGACCCCCGGATCTCCTCCTGGATCGGTCGCAAGTTGTGGGAAGCCGATGTAACGCTGTTCGAGTAGGGACCTAGGCCTAGGCTGATGCCATGGCACAAAGAGAGAGCATCAAAGACAGCGAAGCATTGGTCCGCGTGTACCAGGCGCTGCCGGGAAGTGGCAGGCCCAGGCGATGAGTGGGATCTCGAGATGGCTCTGCTCGAGAATGGATCGAGGACTTCGGGCTGGCCAATGAGTACGCCGAGAGCGACGAGCAAGTCGAGCGTGCGAGGGAGGCGATCGAACTGGCCCAGGCGCTCCGACGAGCGATCATGGCGCACGTCGCCGCGACGGGGGCGGAAGACGACGAGCCCGACAAGTGATGTCTCATGTGTCGAACTTGACGCACGTCAGACTCGACGAGGGTTCCTCGCAGGAAGAGCCTCGCACACGAATGACGTCGCTTTCTCACGTGGGGCTGGCGTTCGCGCGGAGGCGAGCAGTCGGTGCCTCCTTGCTTTGGACGACAGCCGGTATTGGTTGAGTTCTCGCGCTGCTGGCTGGCGGGGGCGTGCTGCCGGTTAGCCGCTGGCGATAGCGTAGGGACGCGCTACCACGATGTCAGCCGCTCAGCCCCTGAACCCGACCCGGACGGTTACCGCGGCTCGCCCGGAGCCGATGGAGATGCGGTTGCTGGCGAGGATCGCTGATGACGTGCGGCGCGAGCGGCGGATTCGCCGTCGCGCGAAGCTTCCGCCGGGCAGCACGTCGCCGAGCTGGTCTCACACCCGGCGGATCATCTCTGACCCGCTGGGGCTACTCTTAGATCACGAGCGGCGCTTTGGTCCGGTGTTCACGATCCGGCTGCTGCATGAGCCGATCGTGTGGGCGATCGGCGCCGAGGTCAACCATCAGATCCTGGTCACTGATTTTGACTCGTTTCAGTGGCGGGAGGGCCGGTTCGCGGACCTGTGGCCGCTGTTGGGCGACGGCCTGCTGAACACAGATGGCGCGTATCACCGCGAGTTCCGAATGCTGTTGCTGCCCGCCTTCCATCGGGAGCACATCGCGGCGGTGGCCGAGACGATGGTCGAGCAGGCGCTGGGCGCCGCGGAGGCCCTGCAGGAAGGGCACGAGGTCGAGATCTACGGTTGGGTTCGCGAGCTGGCGATGGGGATCGCGCTGCGGGTTCTGCTCGGGATGGAAGCCACCGAGGGACGCGAGCAAACGCTGGCGGCGGCATTCGAGGCGTCGCTGGCCATCCACGGCGAGCCGGTTGCTCTACAGATGTTGCCAGCCCCCAGAACTCCGCTCGCGCGAGCGATCGCGGCTCGGCGCACGCTCGATCTGGCCGTACGCGCAGAAATAGACGAGCGCCGGCGCAGAGGCGACTCCGGCGGAGGGGTGCTCGGGTTGCTGCTGGGCGCCACCGATAACGGGGGAGCGCCGCTGAGCGCGAGCGTGGTGCGAGACCAGGCGATCACGCTGCTGTTCGCCGGCCACGACACGACGACCACCACATTCACGTTCCTGGTGCACGAGCTCGGACGTAACCCCCACGCACGCGAGGCAGTCGAAGCAGAGCTCGACCGGGTCCTCGGCCCGCGAAACCCGACCGCGGCCGAACTCGACGGCCAGGCGCTGCCGGTGCTCGAGCGCTCGCTGAAGGAGACGCTCAGGCGCTACCCACCGGCCTGGGTGGGGCCGCGGCGCACGACGCGTGACGTGACGCTGGGCGGCGTACAAATCCCGGCCGAGATCGGCGTGCATTACTGCTCCTGGGCCACCCACCACCTGCCGCAGCTGTATCCGGATCCCTTCCGTTTTGACCCTGACCGGTTCCTCCCCGAGCGCGAGGCGACGCTTCCCCGGGGCGCCTACGTGCCATTCGGCGGGGGATCGCGCATGTGCCTGGGCAAGCGCTTTGGCGAGTATGAGCTGCGCGCGCTCGCGGCCGTCCTATTCAGCCGCGTGCGGCTGGAGCCGCTGTCAGCCCAGGATCCCAGGATCGCAACCACCCCCACGCTCGGTCCCAAGGGCGGCCTGCGCTTCGTCGTCCGGAGTCGGTGACCGAGCCGACGATATCGACTGCTCCTTTGGACGATTTGGGGCAGTCGGGTTGCCGCGGCCGGACGCGTCGCCAAGGAGACGTGAGCGCAGACGCCCGGGCGGCGCATGCTCTTGGGCGAAGCCGCAAGCGCCACGAGACACTCGAACCGCCTGATCGGGACGATCGGACTGTCGCCAACGCGATCGTGAGGTCTGAGAAGGAGACGCAAATGAAAGCGATCGTGCCGTCGGGGCTCAGCATGGTCTCGCTTCGCACCCTTCACGTCGAAGTGAGGCCAGATGCGCCCGTCGGTCGGGTCCCGAACCGCGGCCTGCGGTCTAGGCTCATCTTGTGCCCGAGTCACCCCAACGCCACCCGCAGACGAGACGAGGCTCAAGGATGGCCAAGCCTGGCGCATCGGCGCCGAGAACGAGGTCGCCTGGATCGACGACGGTGTCAAAGGCGGAATGTCAATCACCGCCGCCATCCCGCCAATCTTCGCGGCATACACGACCCTGGTCTTCCCCAAGCCTTGAGCTGGACCGTGACAGCCACCGCCCCGCCGAGGACCGCTTTGACGACGCGCTGCTGCGCGTGCTCTCCGCGCACACGAAGCCCCAGCCCTCGTGGCTTGGGTTCCTCGACACCGGTGCCAGCGACGTTGTCCTCAATGATGCTCCGCGAGCGCGCGCGTACCACGGCTGGAACTACGTCCTGGTACAGGCCGGCCCGCATGAGGCCCGGACCTGGCGCAGTGACGAGGGTCGGTGGTTCACCGCGCTGCCCGAGCTGATGTTCCCGGCAGATCACAGCTGGCTCCTGTCGAGCCTCTGGGATGACGCGTGGGCATGTGTTGGCGGTTCGGCCGATCTCATCTCCGCACTTCTCATCGCGCCGGACCTTCGCGCTGGAGCGGAAAGGACGGATCCCTCGATCCCAAGATATGTGGCCGACGAGTCTGCCGGACTGGATGCACGAGCGGCTGCAGCGCTAGCCCGGTGTGACCACTCGGTTCACGCACCGGCATTCCTAGAACTCTCCACGTAGCCCGGCTCGCGCCTGCCTCCGAGTTCGGACGGCTCGCATCTCGTGATCACGCCGAGAGCTCAGTCGCCAACTCGATCCTGAGCTCCGAGGCGGTTTGAGAGGACGAAAGCATTCGCCGGCTGATGCGAGCTTTCCGCGCATTGTGGGTTTGTCGCGGGATCGCTGAGGAGGTCCCCGCCGGGTCGGAAGCGGGTCTTTGCGGGGCGAGCATGGCGCGTGATTCGCGCCAGAACCGGCGATGTCGTCGGTGGACTTAGTCCTTCTCGATCGGGACGTTCACGAGGTTTCCCCACTCGGTCCATGATCCGTCGTAGTTCTTGACGTCTTGCTCGCCGAGCAGCTCGTGCAGGACGAACCAGGTGTGGGCCGAGCGCTCGCCGATCCGGCAGTACGCAATGATCGGCTCGCCGGAGAGAACGCCCTTGCTGCCGTACAACTCGCGCAGCTCGTCGGCTGGCTTGAACGTTCCGTCCTCGTTGACCGCCTGCGCCCACGGGATCGACTTGGCGCCGGGGATGTGGCCGGACCGCAGCGCGCCTTCGTTCTCATATCCGGGCATCGCGACCAACTCGCCGGAGAACTCTTGCGGCGAGCGAACGTCGACGAGCTGCTTGGATTGTTCGAGCGCGGCCTGAACCTCGTCTCGCATGGCGCGGATCGAGTCGTCGCCGGGCTTCGCCGCGAAGGTCGACGCAGCGTGGCCGGGAAGCTCGCTGGTGGTCGGACGGCCGTCGGAGATCCATCGTTCTCGCGGGCCGTTGAGGAGCTTGACGTTGTCGTGGCCGTAGTACTTCAGATACCAGTACGTGTACGCCGCAAACCAGTTGTTGCGATCGCCGTAGACGATCACCAGATGGTCGTTCGAGATGCCACGGCCGCCGAATAGTTTGCCGAAGTCCCAAGGCCCGAGGAAGTCGCGCCTGACTTGGTCTTGGAGATCTTCGCGCCAGTCGAAGCCGATCGCGCCGGGGATGTGCGCCTCTCGGTAGAGCGCCGGGTTCTCGTCGACCTCTACGATCCGGATCGAGTCATCGTCCAGATGCTGTTCGAGCCACTCGGGCTCGACAAGGACGTCGTGTGCGTAGTTGGCCATGACTGGGATCTCCTAGTTGGCTGTTCGATTGTCTAGACGCGCGGTGGGCAGGGGCTCGGATTTCGGCGGTCGAGTGCCGCGCGCCATGTTTTGCGAGCGGACTGTTGTTTTTGGTTGCGCGCTTCTTGACTGTTTCGCTGTGGGGGGTAGCCACTGTGGCTGGTTGTGGAGCAGCTCGGTGAGCTGTTCGGGCGCCATCGGCTTTGCGAAGTAGTAGCCCTGGGCGATATCGCAGTTGAGTCGTTGCAGTCGTGCGGCTTGTTCGATGGTTTCGACGCCCTCGGCGACCACCTTCAGATCGAGCGAGTGAGTCATGTGGACGATCGCTGCGGGGATGTCGGCGGCGCGCGGGGTGTCGATAATGCCTTTGATCAGCGATCGGTCGATCTTGACGATGTCGAGCGGTAGGTCGCGCAGGTAGCTCAGCGAGCTGTAGCCGGTTCCGAAATCGTCGAGCGCTAGGTGCACGCCGAGATCCCTGAGTGAGTTGAGGGCAGCGTGCGCGGCCTCGAGCTGTTCGATCAGCACGCTCTCGGTGACCTCGACCGTCATGAAGCCCGGTTCGATGCCCGCCGCGACGATCGCGTCGCTTAGCAGTGTTGGGACCTCGTCGGACTCGACGAGTTGCCGCGTTGAGACGTTGACGGCAATCCCGGCGAAGTCCGGAACGTGTTGCCAGGCGGCGGATTCGCGCACTGCGCGGCGGATGACTTTTTCGCCGAGTTCGTGGATCAGTCCGCTGTCCTCGGCGACCGGTATGAACTCGATCGGCGCTACCGGCCCCCAGTCGGGGTGCCGCCAGCGAGCGAGCGCTTCGGCGCCGACGATCCGGCCGGTCTTCAGGGATACGAGCGGCTGGTAGTGGACGTAGATCTCGTGCTCGTTGTCGAGCGCGGCGCGAAGCGCCGACTCGGTCCGAACGCGGCCGAGCACACGGTCGCGCATGTTCTGGTCGAACAGCTCGAACCGGCGACCGCCGGCTTTCTTTCCGTGATACATGGCCGCGTCGGCGTCGCGAAGCAGCTCTGTGGCTGTCGACTGGCCGGTGCTGAGCGCGATCCCGACGCTTGCGCTCAGCACGCGCTGCTCGCCGCGTAGCTCGAATGGTTGCTCGAAGGAGCTGATCAGCTGGTTTGCGATCCGGATGGCGGCTAGCTCGGAGGGAAGCTCCTCGCACAGCACCGCGAACTGGTCGCCGCCGAGGCGCGCGAGCGTGTCGCCTTCGCGGATCGCGTTAGCAAACCGAGGCGCGAGCAGGCGCAGGAGCTCATCGCCTGCATCGTGGCCGACGCTGTCGTTGACGAGCTTGAAGTGGTCTATGTCGATCAAGAACACAGCCAGGCGCTTGCGGCGTTGATCATTCCGAGCCAGCGCATGCGTGACACGGTCATGAAACAGCGTCCGGTTGGGCAGCCCAGTCAGTCCGTCATGCAGTGCCTGGACACGAATCGTCTCGCGTGCGTCCTGGCGCTGGATCGCCTCGGCGAGGACGTTCGCGAGCGCTGCGAGGAACGGGCCGCAGTCCGCCGGGACCGCCTGGGGCTTGGTGTAGTGAACCTCGAGCACTCCGAACGGAGAGCTCGGGTCGCCGATCGCCACCGCGACGCTGGCGCGCACGCCACGGGCCAGCAGTCGGCTTGAACGCTCAAACCGCCGCTCCTGATCCCAGTCCTGCACGACAACCGGCTCGCGCGCGGCAACCGCAAAGCCTGAAATCGACGGCGGGTCGCCCGCGACGTGCTCACCCTTGCGGCCGTCAAGCCACCCAACCCCCGCCCTGACAACGAGCCCCGAACTGTCCGGGAGACGCTCAAGCACCCGAGCGCACTCAGCCGACAGGATCCCCGACGCGATCCGGACCGCGTAATCAAACAAGTCTGCCAACGAGTCGCCCTGCAACGCGAGCCGGCCGAGGTTGGCAATCTCCTCCTGCTGCGCGGCGTGGCGCCGGATCGCCGCATCGGCCAGGCGGCGGGCGCTGATGTCAACCGATACGCTGATGATGCTCGTCACTCCAGCATCAGCGCTGTCGAGCTGAGCGGCGCGAAGTCGGAGGTAGACCGGGAAGACGCGTCCTTCCTTGTCGTGCGCATCGAGCTCGGCTTCGGCCGGTCGGCCGGCCAGTGCATTACCGCCAAGCTCCGTCACCGTCGCGCGGCTCTGATCCGGCACGATCAAGTCGATCACCGGTCGCCCGATCGCGTCCTCAGCGCTGTAGCCGTAAAGCTGCTCCGCGCCCTGGTTCCAATACTTGACGACAAACGCCGTGTCGGTAGCTGTCACGGCCGCGTCAACCTCATCCAGCAGCTCTGCCTGCAACGCGATCTCTCGCTCCGTGCGCATCACGGACGTGACGTCGCGCGCGATGCTCGACGCGCCAACCACAGCGCCGTCCGTGTTGAGGATCGGTGAGACCGACACAGACACATTGACAAGCGAGCCGTCCTTGCAGACCCGCTCGGTCCGATAGCGCTCGATCCGCTCACCCGCCAGCACCCGGCGCAGAAGCTCTCGGTCCTCACCAACACGCGAGGGCGGGAACAGCAGACCGACCGGCTGGCCAATCGCTTCCGACGCCGTGTAGCCGTACAACCGCTCGGCCGCGCGATTCCAAACGGTGATCAGCCCCTCGCGATCCTTGCCGAAGATCGCGTCCTGCGACGAATCGACGACCGCCGCCAGCCGCTGATCCCGATCAACGATGGTGCGCTTGAACAACTTGATCAGCAACGCCACTGCGCCGAACGCACCAACCCAAATAAGGAGACTTTTGGGATCGTCACCCGAGAGCCGCGGCCAAGGAGGGTCTCCAGGGCTGCGATAAATCCAAATTGCCAGCGCGAACACGGTTGCGATCCAGCCGACCTGCACAATCGCCTGGCGGCTGGAGAAGCACCAGATCGCGACCCCGGCAGCTACCAGGTACAGCAGGCTAAAGGGAGCCGCCGCTTCCCCGGCAAACGACGTATAGGCGCCAAGCAACGCCGTACTGATCAGCGAGATCGCCACCAACCACGATCGATGAACGCGACCTGATGCACGTGACAACGCCGCCGCGAACACGGCTCCGCTCAACGCGACCACGATCAGCGCCGGCCTGTTGACAGGACCAACCGGGGCAACGACGAGCCACATGACAGCCAGGCAGGCTCCCGCGAACTGGAGGTAACCGATCACGCACGTGAGGACCGCGGCATCGCTCGGCCGTGAGCCCGACGTTGTCGCAGCGGAAAGCCAACGGCGGCTGTCGTTCACTGGCGATCCCAGATGCTGCGAGTCAGGCATTGACAGCCACTGCCAGCGAATCACAAAACCACAAGCGCTCATGAAGTCGACTCGCGGAGAGGCAACGGGAAAACCGGAAACGAGCCATTTGCAGGTATCGACGCCGCGAACGCGTGGTGAGACCGTAGTTAACTCCCGCATGTCCGAAAGGAGCGATCGAGCTCGACCAACCCCGGTACCGATCGGGAATCAGCATCTCGACCTGGCTGCCAACCAGCTCCTCGCGGCCGTAGCCGAAGAGCTTCTCCGTCTCGGCATTCGCAAGCTGGATCTCGCCCTCGTTGTTCACGATCACCATCGCATCGGGAGCGGACTCGAGCACCGCCCGGGTGTACGCCTGCGATCGCTGCAGCTCCGCGCTCACCCTGACCTCATCCGTGAAGTCGATCGACATCAACAGGAACCCAACCGGCTTGCCGTCGCGGTCGCGCCGCGGAGTCAGGATCATTCGAGCGATGAAGTTGCTGGCGTCCTTGCATCGACGCTCGACCCGCCCCTCCCACTTCCCCTGCTCCAGCGCCTGATCCATCATCGCCTGTGGCAAGCCGCGCAACACATCCTCCTCGGTGTGCAATAGCGACTTGGGCTGGCCGATGACCTCGGCGGGCTCGTAGCCATACAGCCGCCGTGCGCCCTCGTTCCAGAGCACGATCACGCCGTCCAGATCGGTCGCGACCAGGGAGTACTCGGTCGAGAACTCCAGGACGCTACCGACGAAATCAAACGCCTCCTCGGCGTTTGCGGACGTCCTCCGACCGAGAAGCCCCACGTTGATCTCGTCACCCGAGTTCGTATTCACGTTTCAGCCGACCTGCCTGGGTCCAACCCGAATCAAAAATCCGAGACCCCGGCAGCCCCCCAGAGCAACTGTCGGCAGCTCTTACACCAATCAATTTTCCACCTAATCGTTTGCGCTTTGAGCCGCTACGCCTGCTCGAGCTCGGAGCGCAACCGAAGGTGGCAATGACAGACCTAACCGCGACCCGTCGGCTTTGCCCTTCGTGGCGCCAAGGTTGCATAGGTTCCGGAGCCGAGGCTACGCAAATCCTGCAGCGACTTGTGCAAGATGCCTCTCTACGCATGTCGAAATGGGCCACTCGGTCCACACATGCAACGGCTGCCCGCACGCGCATCCGGTTGCGGCTACCACACTCCTCGGCATCAAACCGTTCAAACCGCCTCACTCACTAGAGCCGCCGTGCGTGTGTAAAGCGGGCGCGCTGACGATCAACTTGAGGCGTCCGAGCTGGACGACAGCGACCATCTCGCTCAGAGCGCCGTCCATGACAGAACAGCAGGCTGGCGCGCACAGGGATCACGAGACGACCGCTCATAGGTCAACCTGGGGGTTGCCGTGAGCACCGTCAGTGTCGCCCCGTCGCTCAGACTGATGCGTCCGACCTCCTGGTCGCCGAGCGCAGAATAGAAGTCGAGCGAGACAGCCAGGTCGGTGACCCGGTACGCCGTGTCGAGCGTCTTCACCTGACCGACTGTAGGCGCCTTGAGTCAGATTGGCGACACCGCGGTCGCGCCGGTATGGCACGCGCTGGCGCCGTGCCGGACGATCGTGATTGCCCGTGGGGTGCGCATAGGCGCCGGCGCTCGCGTGGCTGCCTTTGTCCGACACCAGCAGTCTGAGGGCCGTGCGGCCTGATGGCCGCTTCAGCGGCGAAGCGGGCACGCCGCCCTGAACGCCCTCAAGGGGTCACGCCGCGCCCGCTCGCACCGACACCATGCCGTCTCGTCGAACCCGCTCGAGCGACCACTCTCTGATGAAACGGAAAGCGCAACTGGCGACTGCGGGCGCTGCCCAGGTTGACGGGTTA